>DGGX01000176.1 GCA_002392385.1 Lachnospiraceae bacterium UBA3863 | reverse complement strand
CTTCCGTTGTTGATCAGGCTCTCGCTGTCCAGAATATTGATCATGCCGCGGCCGCCCTCGCCGACGGTGAACCAGTCGTTGACATTCAGGGCGGGCTCGCCGAAGAAGACGTCTCCTCCCTCGATCTCCAGGGCCACGACAGCCCGCAGGATGGCATCGATGGAGACGGGACTCATCTTGCCGTACTCCTCCGTGAAGGCCTTGTGGTTGGCCCTGACATAGTTCAGGATGGCCTTCAGGTCCTTGGTATCGACGAGAAGGAGCTCGTTGTCATCCGCGATCTTGAAGACGATGGTAAGAATATTGGACTGCAGGTCATTGAGCTGCAGAATGCGGGACAGAAGGAGCGGGCCCATCTCAGAGACGGTGGTCCGCAGCTGAATGCCCTTCTTCCCGTAGATATCCCAGAAGGTGGTGGGGTAGCCGTGATAGGTGAAGCCGGCCTCCGCCAGACCGAAACGCGCGATCCTCTTCTGCATGTCTTCAGAATCGACGCCGGGCGCGATCATGCCGGCCAGATCGCCCTTGACATCCGCCAGGAAGACCGGTACGCCCAGATCGCTGAAGGACTCTGCCAGTACCTTGAGCGTGATCGTCTTGCCTGTGCCGGTGGCGCCCGCGATCAGTCCGTGGCGGTTCGCCTTTCCGGGGAGAATACCGAATTCCTCTCCTGCCTCGTTTTTAGCTGCCCAGATCAACCCGTCCTTTAACATTTCTGAATTCCTCCGTTCTGTTGCAGAAATGATCCCACAGAATCATTATACACAGCCCGGCGCACCCTTGCATTAAAAAACATTTTTTCAAATAGGATATTTACAGGCGGCGTCAAACGTATACAATATATAGTAACCGCAGATGAGAGGGGGCATATATCCTGTGATTTTTTACTCTGTGTGCGGTTATGGTTCCAGGCTGTCATCCGTCCGGTCATGCCGGGCGATCCTATATAAATGAAGGTACTATAATGAATTCTAAGTTTCTGCGCACAGCGCTTATTGCCGGCAGCGCCGTCCTGGTCTCCGCCACTGCCGTATATGCGGGCGAGGTGCGTTTTTTTGATGATCACTATCTCCCCGGCACCGTGATCAACGACACGGATTACACGTCCAAATCCTCCTCGGACCTTGTGAAGGATCTGCAGGACCAGGCCGGCGACCACTCTCTTACCATCCATTTCCGGGACGGCAGCGAGGTCTGTGTCCGTGCGGAGGATGTGGGCCTGGCCTATTATGATGACGGTACGGCCCAGCGGATCCTGGAGGACCAGGATGCCGGGCTCTGGCCCCTGGCCTTCTTCTCCGGACACAGGCAGATGATCCGGCCCGCCTATACCTGCAGCGAGGAGCTGGCAGACGCCTTTATCGCCTCCCTTCCCCAGCTGCAGCCGGAGAACATGAAGGCGCCGGAGGACGCCCGCGTGGAATACTCGACGGAGGATCACCGTTTTGTCATCACCCGGGAGACGGAGGGCTCCGTCATTGACCCTGACCTCTTCCGCACCGCTTTCCTGAAGGCCCTGAAGACCGGCGCCGGTTCCCTGTGGCTGGCGGATGAGGAGGGCATGTACGCCGCTCCCTCCGTGCGCAGCACGGATGCCTCCCTGCTGGCCCGGGCCGACAATCTCAACTCTCTCCTCCAGGGCTCCATCACCTATGAGCTCCCCTACGGGGAAGAGATGGTCATAGACGGCAGCGTCTGCCGCGGCTGGCTAGGCACCAAGGAAGACGGGACCTATTATTACGACGAGGCCAAATGGGAGGAGAACGTCCAGAAGACGGCGGACCAGCTGGAAGCCAGGGCCACTACGGCCTGGAAGGACAAGCATTTCCATGCTACCAGGAAGGGCGACATCACGGTGCCCGGAGGCACCTATGGCTATGTCCTCAACAGAGAGGCCGAGGTCAATGCCCTGCGGTCCATGCGCACCTCCGGCAAGAATGAGAAGCGCAAGCCGGTCTACTACGCCGAGGAGAACGGCGCCAAGGACAATGACGGCATCGGAAGGACCTACATCGAGGTGGATATCGACAATCAGCACATGTGGTACTACAAGGACGGCAAGCTCATTCTGGAGACGGACGTCGTGACCGGCACCACAGACGGCAAGCACAATACCCCCAAGGGTGTCTTCCAGATCAATTACAGGGAGGCCAACGCCACCCTGATCGGCGAGAAGAAGAAAAACGGCAAGCCGGAATACAAGACCAAGGTCAGCTACTGGATGCATTTCTATGACGGGTGCGGATTCCACGATGCCTGGTGGCGGGGCTATTTCGGCGGCAACATCTACACCTACAGCGGTTCCCACGGATGCGTCAACATGCCTGTCCCGGAGGCCGGCAAGCTCTTCGAGAATACCGATTCCGGCACCGTCGTCGTGATCTATTGAGACCGGATACAAAAAGGCCTGTGCTCTTTAAATGCACAGGCCTTTTTTTATGCTGTGGGTGAGGGGGGATTGCCCCTGTAATACTGCCCCATGGCGGTGGCATAGGTCTCATCCGGCGATCCTTCCGGATACATGGTGCCGCTCACGAAAACGACCCGGGACTTGATATCGTCGATCCTGACCCTGACACAGACGCCTCTTCCGGGGCGCACAGGATTGACAAAAGAAACATTCAGAGACAGAGTCAGGGCGGACAGGCCCTCCGGCTGGGTGGTAGACGCCAGGTAGCCCAGGGAGCTGTCCAGCAGGCAGTTGACGTAACCGCCGTGCATCACACCGTTGATGTTCCGCATCCAGTCATAGAAGGTATAGCGGAAGACGACGCACCGCTCCTGATCGTCGGCGTAGAGGATCCTGGGGATCAGGTGCTCGTCGACGGTCCCCTTGACCCGCTGCTCCAGGTCTCTGTACTTGGCGATCAGCCTGCGGCAGAGCTCAGAATCCTGCGCAGCTGCCTCCGGGACCGGCAGGAACCAGCCGTTCTTCTCACAGACCTTATAGATCCCGTCGTCCGTGTTGGCCGGCGCCACCTCGTCCGCGACCGCCTTGAGGGCCGGATGCCCGTTGCCCATGGCGACCCGGTAGAAGGGCGGGGTGAACATATCCATATCGTTGGTGTCGTCACCGAAGACGACCACGTCCTCTTCTCTCCCGCCGACCAGCTCCAGCATCCGCAGGATGCCGCCGCGCTTGTCGTCCTGCTGCACCAGCACATAGTCCTTCTCAAACCACATGTGGCCCAGCCTGGACAGAGCCGGCAGAAGGTCCTCCTGGTCCTCCCTGATGGTGATATACATCTTGTAGATCCGGGGGAAGGACAGAATATCCATCTTCTCATCGATGATATATTCCGTGGGCTCCTTCCGGGGCCCCACAAGCTCCCGGAATCGGTCATCGGCCGCCCACACCCGCTGGGAATCCTCCGCGGCGATCAGTATGCCCAGGCCGGCCTCGGAGGCCTCCCGGTAGAGCTGTCGGGCGTCCTCCAGGACCAGGGGACTGTTCTCCACCAGCCTGCCGTCGATGACGATGCCCTTGCCGCCGTTGCAGACCATGTTGTCGAATCCGTTCTCCTCGAAAAAGCCTCTGGCCTTATAGTAGGCCCTTCCCGTATTGATGGCTGTAAAGTGCCCGGCCGCCCGCAGCCTGCGCAGGGCCTCCAGGGCGGAGGGGACGATCCGGCCGGTCTCCCGGTCCGTCAGGGTCCCGTCGATGTCAAAAAAGAAATACTTTCTGTTCATTTAAGCAGCTTCTCCGCATAAGGTGTCCCGTCCAGGGTGCTGAAATAATCCCGCGGAGTCTCCGCCCGGCGGATCAGCTGTACCGATCCGTCCGTCCGCAGAAGGAGCTCGGCGCTGCGGAGTCTTCCGTTATAGTTGTAGCCCATGGAGAAACCGTGGGCACCGGTATCGTGGATGAAGAGCAGGTCTCCCTTGTCGATCTCGGGGAGGAGTCTGTCCACCGCGAACTTGTCATTGTTCTCGCACAGGGAGCCGCTCACATCGTAGAGATGGTCGCAGGGGGCGTCCTCCTTGCCCAGCACCGTGATGTGATGATAGGCGCCGTACATGGCCGGCCGCATGAGGTTGGCCGCGCAGGCATCCACGCCGATGTACTC
>DGGX01000113.1 GCA_002392385.1 Lachnospiraceae bacterium UBA3863 | reverse complement strand
ACCTTGCCGATCTCCTTGAGATACATGCGGACAGGATCCTCGATGTTGACGCTGTCCGGAACAGACAGATCCAGCAGATCGATCTCCGCCTCTTCGTTCTCCTCCTCGATGGCCTCCAGGCTCTCATCGGGAATATCGATATCGTCCTCCACGTTTTCCGTGACGCGGAGAACATCGATATTGTTCTGCTCCAGATGCGCCATAATGCCGTCGAACTGTTCAGCGTCAAGCTTGAGGTCGCGGAAAGCGTTCTCGATCTCGGTATACTCAAGAACGCCCTTATTCTCTCTTCCCTTGCGGATCAGTTCTTCCAGCTGTCTTAAAAACAGTTCCTTCTGCTTGTCGTCCAGATCTCTCTGCATTGCTCTTGTATCTCCTATCCGTTTCTTCTGTTGCCTGCCTGTCTTTTCAGTTCATCCAGCCGCTTCTTCTGGGCCGTGAGCGCCAGCAGCGACCCCTTCCCCTCGGTCAGGGCCGTCCGGTTTCTCTCCACGGACGCGTTCAGTATGGCTGTCATGATCTCATACATGGCTTTCTCTCTCTCCCTTTCCTCCAGGGAGCCCTCCAGATGTCGGCTGAACATGGCCGCGGCCTCCTCCTGCTCGCTCTCCTCGGTGAAAGAGGCGATCACCTCGGCGGCAGCCTGTTCGCCGGCGCCGCGCCGCAGCTTGTCCCAGAGGCGCTGTGCGCATGTCCTGGGAATGCCTTCACTGAAATCATCTGTCTCTATATATTTCTCTGCCGCCCCAAGGAGCGCCGGATTGTCCGAAAGCGCCGTGAGCAGGAGCTGCTCGTTGCGGAGCAGGGCAGCCGACCTCCTGGAGGCGGCGGTCCCTCTGCCGCTTCCCGCGGGGGCCGGGCCCTCCCGGGGCACACGGGCAGGTCCTTCCCGCTGCCAGCCTGCGCTGTCCTCTCTGCCGGTCCTTTCGGCGGCGGAGGGCCTTGTGACCCGTCCGTAGCGCCCCACAGAGGCCCTGAGAGCCTCATAGGGGATGTGATAGCGGTCCGCCGTGGCCCGCAGGTAATTCTCTCTCTCGATCTCATCCCCGAAGCCGGTAAGCCTCCGGGCCGCCTCCTGCTCAAAGGCCGTCTTGGCGGCGGGATCGCTCATATCATACTTCTGTCTCTCGATATCCAGAGCGAAGAAGAAGCTGTTGACCGCCTCCCGGATCCTCTCCTCGAAGGCCTCCGCGCCGAATTTCCGTATGAACTCGTCGGGATCCTTGCAGGGCTGCATCTGTATGACCCTGGCCTTCATGCCGGCCTCGTCCAGCACCCGTATGTTCCTCAGGGCCGCCTGGGTGCCCGCCCCGTCGCTGTCATAGGCCAGCAGTATGTCGGAGGCGTAGCGTCTGAGCAGCACCGCCTGTTCGGATGTAAAGGCCGTTCCCAGGGAAGCCACCGCCTCGGAGAAGCCCGCCTGGTGCATGGCGATCACGTCCATGTAGCCTTCACAGAGAATGAAGCGGTTCTTCCTGCTGCGCCTGGCCAGGTGCAGGCCGTAGAGGTTCTTTCTCTTGTTGAAAATATCCGTCTCCGGCGAATTCAGATATTTGGGCTTGCCGTCGCCCATGACGCGCCCGCCGAATCCGATCACCTTCCGGTTCACGTCCTGAATGGGATACATGACCCGGTTCCAGAACTTGTCGTGCAGGCCTCTTTTCTCATCATGGGCCGCCACGCCGGCTTCCAGGATCTCCTCGTCGGAGAATCCCTTGTCCCGCAGATGCCCCACCAGGTCATTGCTGCTGCCGTCCGCGTATCCCAGGCCGAACTCCTTGATGATCTCCGGCGTCAGGCCCCGGTCCGTCAGATATTTCAGGCCCCGCCGTCCCCTGGGCGACCGCAGGAGCCGGTAGTAGTAGACGGCCGTCTCCTTGTTGATCTCATAGAGCCGGCTCCTCTTGTCCTGCCGTGCCTTCTGCTCCTCGTCGTAGGAGGGCTCCGGCAGTTTCATACCGGCTCTCTCCGCCAGCCTCTGCAGGGCCTCCTGAAAGCTGCAGTTCTCATACTTCATGAGAAAAGTCGCCGCATTCCCGCCCGCGTGACAGCCGAAGCAGTAGAAGATCTGTTTTCTCTCGGATACGGAGAAGGAAGCGGTCTTCTCGCTGTGAAAAGGACACAGCCCGAAGTGATTGGCGCCTTTCTTGGTGAGGTGCACATAGGTCCCCACCACGTCCACGATATTATTGCTGCGGAGGACTTCCTCCACGATATCGTCAGAATAATACATACTCTCCTGTCTGCGGCGGATCAAACCGCCGCCTCAGCGTCCGCCTTCCCGACGACTGCCGCAGTCAGAGCACCGTCCAGGAATCCGGCACGAATAGTTCCTCATATCGCGCTATGGCATACCGGTCGGACATGCTGCTGATATGATCGCAGACCACCTGCTCCGGCTTCTCGCCGCGCTCCGCCAGCTCCTTGAGATGGTCCGGCAGTGAATCCATGTGTGTCATGTAATAGTCATACAGAGAAGCCACAAGCGCCTCTGCCTTCTTCTCCTGACTCTTGGCCTCGGAATTGGTGTAGACCCGCTCGAACATGAACCTGCGCAGGGCCTTGAGCCCCTCCGCGATCTCAGGCGACATGCGGATCTCACCGGTCCCCCGGCTGTTTGTGATGATGTCGTGGATGAAACGGTCCAGCCGCTTGCCGTTGGTATCGCCGACCACGGTGCGGATCTCATCGGGTACATCCTCCTCCCGCAGGATCCCCGCCCGCATGGCGTCATCCATATCATGATGACAGTAGGCGATCTTGTCCGACAGACGCACGATCTGCCCCTCCAGGGTGGAGGGCATCAGACTGGTCTGGTGTTTCAGGATGCCGTCCCGCACCTCCCAGGTCAGGTTCAGGCCCGCCCCGTTCTTCTCCAGGATGTCCACCGTTCTGAGACTCTGCTCATTATGACGGAAGCCCCCCGGACACAGCCGGTTGAGCGCCCGCTCGCCCGCGTGACCGAAAGGCGTATGCCCCAGGTCATGTCCCAGTGCAATAGCTTCTGTCAGATCCTCATTGAGCCGCAGCGCCCTGGCTATGGTCCTGGCATTTTGCGAGACCTCCAGCGTGTGGGTCAGACGGGTCCTGTAATGATCCCCGTCCGGCGCCAGAAAGACCTGCGTCTTGTCCTTCAGCCTCCTGAAAGACTTGCTGTGCAGGATCCTGTCGCGGTCCCTCTGAAAGACAGGACGGATATCACAGGGAGTCTCTTCCCGGCCCCTCCCTCTGGATGTGGCCGAGAGTGCTGCCCAGGGAGCCAGTGTCTCCCGCTCCCGTTCTTCCATTTCCTCTCTGATCGTCAAGGTTGAAACGCCTCCTTCGTGACAATCTCATACCTTCCCTATATTTTTTATTTGCCGCTTTTCTTCGAAATCCTTTTAAAATTATGAAATAATATAGAAAAAATTGTACAAAACACAATTCCACCATTTTCGTGCCGGAAAAATGCATATACGAAAAAAAAGAAGCCTTCTTCAAGGCTTCTTATCTTTCGTAAGAAATGCGGAAGATGGGACTTGAACCCACACGACATTACTGCCACAAGATCCTTAGTCTTGCTCGTCTGCCA
>DGGX01000040.1:1316-2785 GCA_002392385.1 Lachnospiraceae bacterium UBA3863 | reverse complement strand
GCCTCTCTCCAGACGTAGCGGTCCAGTTCGAGAATGAGGCCGTTGTCCTCCAGAAGCGGAATGAACACGCCCGGGCTGATGAAACCGAGCTCCGGATGCTGCCACCGCACAAGGGACTCCGCGCCGATGAGAACCGGCGTAGCGGTGCGGACATTGAACTTGGGCTGGAAGAACACCTTGAAGCAGTGCTCCTGCAGCGCGGGACGGAAGTCCTCCAGAAGCCGCGCGCGGTACAGCTCCGCGTCATGCATCTGCTGGTTATACACGCCGACCGTCTTCAGGTAGCCGTTCTTGACGGTGTTTGCCGCGATCTTTGCATAGTCGAAGCGGCGGTCGACCTCCAGGCTCTTGTCCACCTGGGCGTATACGCCCATGCGAAGTCTTACCCGGTTGGCGGTCGCCTCGTCTCCCGTCAGACCGGCGGAGGCCTTCTCGAGGAGGGCCTCATAGTCCTCCCTGTGCGGGCAGTAGATGAGGAAGGTGTCCGCGCCCCGGCGGCAGGCGACACCGCCCACCTCGCGGGCGATGATGCGGATCTGCTCTCCCAGGCGGCTGAGCACCCGGTCGCCCTGCTGCCGGCCGAAGCGCTCGTTGATCATGTGGAAACTGTTTACGTCGATCACCAGGGCGTCCATCGGCATATCGGCGTAATGCTGGTCGTACATCCGGACATAGTTCATGAAGTAGTCCACGTTGTAGAGCCTCGTCAGGCTGTCGCGCTCGGTGGACTGGATGATGTCCTGCTTCTCGGCAAGGTCGATGCAGCGCCGCACTCTCGCCTGGACGATCTCCGGGCTCGGATAGGGCTTGGGGATGAAGTCCATGGCGCCGATCTTGAGGCATTCCACCTCCGCGCTCTGGTCCGCGGTGAGGATAATGACCGGAATCCTCCGGAACTCTTCCTCCTCCTTCATGACCCGAAGGACGTCCATGCCGGTCATCTTGGGCATCTGCAGATCCAGAAGAACAATGGCCAGGTCGTCATGGTGCAGCTTGAGCTGTTCCAGCGCCTCCACGCCGTCGTCGGCATAGAGAAGCTCATACCCCTCCGCTTCCAGCATCATGCCAAGCATCATCTGGTTGGGCACTTCGTCCTCCACGATCAGCACATGCCGGCTCAGCGACAGCACGTCCGCGCCGTCCTGCTTCAGCGGGACCGCCGGATGCGCTTCGGCTTCGCTGTCATCCCTGGTGACCGAGCCCAGGCCCTTCAGAAGCTGCTTTTCCTCATACATGAGCGTGTCCGCCCGCTCGAAGACCTCATGGAAGCTGCGGTCTTCCCCGGGCTTGTAGGAGGAGAACCCGCCTGAGACTACCACGGCGCCCTCCTTGCTGATGTTCGCCACCGAGCGGTCATGGAGGGTCAGAAGCAGCTCTTTGCGGATGAGATAGTCTCTCCCGGTGAGAATCACCACGAACTCGTCTCCGCCCACCCGGAATACCGGGCTGTGCTGGAAAATATCGCAGAC
>DGGX01000040.1:0-1148 GCA_002392385.1 Lachnospiraceae bacterium UBA3863 | reverse complement strand
GCGATGGCCTCGTCGAATTTTTTCTCGCTGTTGAGGAAGGCAAGCTTGCTCTTGACGCCGGTCATGGGGTCAATATTCGCAAGGTGATCGCTCTCTTTGGCCCGCCGGTTCATATAAAGGTGGTTGGTGAGCATGATGAACAGGGTGAAGCTGACCATTCCGACCGCGATCACCATCGTGCGGGCATCTTCTTCCTTGGCCGACTCCAGCTGCAGCTCCACATAGCGCTCGTCTTCGGTTCTCTGCCCGTCCAGGTCGTCGTGCTCTTCATAGTAGGTGTGGATGTTGTCCAGCAAGGTGTCGTTGGAGACGATCATGGACTGGCGCATCCAGATCAGGGAGACAAACAGCACCAGAGCCTGCAGAGCCACCCAGACGATGAGGGAGTTGCCGAAACGTCTTTCCGTGTCGATCCGGAGAATGTAGCGGAAGAACAGGAAGCCCAGCACGCTCCACGCGATGAACAGGAAGTAGGTCTCGCGCGCCATGGAGCTTCTGAGCAGAAGGTTGGGAAGCAGAATGTACGCGCCAAAGGCGAGCATGAGCCCGAGGCCGAGCGTTCCCGCAAAGCGAATCGCCCGGTTCCCGTCCTGCTTGGCCAGCTTCGCCGCGGCGGCGGAGACCAGGGCGTAGATCAGCGTGGCGCCGATGGTTGTGACGTCCACGATCCATCCGATGGCGGTTCTGCCGATCAGCGGGATCAGAAACGAGACGGCGATGACCAGGCCCACGGCATTGGCCGGAACATTCCGGCCGTTGAGCTCGGCAAGCTTCTTCGGCAGGACGTTGTCCCGACCCAGCGCGAAGAACAGACGGCTCAGGGCAAAGGTGTTTCCGATGAGACTGGTGATGACCAGACCCAGCAGCGACAGCATCAGCGCCCACACGCCGAAGCTGCCGAGGAAGCGGTTCGCGGCATAGAAGGCCGGCAGCGCCTCAAGGCCCTCGAGGCTGTCCAGGTCCCGGATGTAGGAGAGCCAGCTGTCGTAGCGCTCGGGATAGGCCGTCACCGACAGCAGCGTCACCATCACGTAAAGCACCAGCGTCATCACCACGACCACAAGCATCAGCCGCGGGATCCTCCGATGGTCAAAACGGAATTCCTCGACGCCGTGGGAGATGCTCTCAAAGCCGATGAAGGCCCAGGG
>DGGX01000114.1 GCA_002392385.1 Lachnospiraceae bacterium UBA3863 | reverse complement strand
CCGAGCGCGATCTTGTTGCAGCCCATCTCCTTCGCGTAGCGGTAGAGATATCCCCTTCGCATCCTCGCGCAGAGGTAGCAGGGGGACTTCTCTATGTCGTAGACGGTGTCGAAGATCTGCGTCTCAAAGATCTGAAGCGGGATGCCCAGAAGCTGCGCGTTCTCCTCGATCAGCCGGCGGTTCTCCGGGAGGTAGCCGGGATCCATGCAGAGGAACTTCACCTCGAAGGGAAACTTGTTGTGGCGCTTGAGCTCCTGGAAGAGCTTGGCCATCAGCATGGAGTCCTTGCCGCCGGAGATGCAGCAGGCGATGCAGTCGCCCTCCTCCACGAGTTCGTAGCGGACCACGGCCTTCTCAAAGCGGCCGATGAGGTCGTGCTTGTACTTCTTGCGGAGATCCTTTTCGAGGTCGGCCAGGCGCTCGGCCTCGGTGCGGGCAGGGGCACCGACAGAAGCACCGGCGGCAGGGACAGCGGCGGGGGCAGGGACAGCGGCAGGAGCACCGGATGCCGGCTCTGTATATACAGTTTCCGCGGCAGCACTTGCGTGCGCCGCGGTCTTGGTTGCGGAAGTGTTCAACGGAACCACCTTTCGGATTCGCTCTCGGTGTAGCGCTCGTCGCAGTATCTGCAGCGGTAGAGCTTCTTGGGGCCGTCCGACAGATAGAAGATCTGGGGCAGCTCCTGCTCGATGGAGGAGATGCAGCGGGGGTTGTGGCACTTGATGACGTTCCTGAGCTCTCTGGGGAGCGGAAGGGCCTTCTTCTCCGTCAGCTCGCCGTCACGGATAATGTTGACGGTGACGTTGGGATCCATGAAGGCGACGGCGTCGAGGTTCAGCTTGTCGACGTCACACTCGATCTTGAGGATGTCCTTGCGGCCCATGGCCTCAGAACGGGCGTTCTTGATGATGGCGACGGGGTAGTCGAGCTGGTCCAGCCCGAGATAGTGATAGATCAGCATGCTTTTGCCGGCCTGGATGTGGTCCAGGACGACGCCGTTTTCGATCTTTCCGACATTTAACATAGGGAGATCTCCTTTCTTGGGGCCGCTCAGGCTTCGATGCCGAGCAGGGTCAGGATCAGCGCCATGCGCGCGTACTTGCCGTACTGGACCTGGCGGAAATACGCGGCCCGGGGATCGGGATCGACCTTGACGGAGATCTCGTTGACGCGCGGCAGGGGGTGGAGGACGTACATGTCCTCGCGGGCCTGTTTCATCAGGCGGCGGTTCAGGACGTAGAAGTCTTTCAGACGGACGTAGTCCTCTTCGTTGAAGAAGCGCTCTCTCTGCACGCGGGTCATGTAGAGCAGATCCAGGTCGCCGATGACGTCGTCGAGCTTGATGCACTCGGTGTAAGGGATCCCCTTCTCGGTCAGCATCTCCGTGATGTAATCGGGGACGCGCAGCTCGGGCGGGGAGATGAAGACGAAACGGATGTCGTCATAGCGGGACATCGCGTTGATGAGCGAGTGCACGGTGCGGCCGAATTTGAGGTCGCCGCAGAGGCCGATGGTGAAGTCGCAGAGCCGTCCCTTCAGAGAGCGGATGGTGTGCAGGTCGGTCAGGGTCTGAGTCGGGTGCTGGTGACCGCCGTCACCGGCGTTGATCACGGGGATCGTGGCGTAGGTGGCTGCCACCATGGCCGCGCCTTCCTTGGGGTGGCGCATGGCCGCGATATCGGCAAAACAGGAGACAGTCCGGATGGTATCCGCGACGCTCTCGCCCTTGGAGGCGGAGGAGTTGTCCGCGCCGGCAAATCCGAGCACCTGCCCGCCCAGGCTCAGCATGGCGGATTCAAAGCTCAGGCGGGTGCGGGTGGAGGGCTCATAGAAGAGGGTGGCGAGGATCCTGCCGTCGCAGGCGTGTGCATAGCGGGGCCTGTCCTGCTCGATGGCGGTGGCGAGATCGAAGAGCTGTTCCAGCTCCCCGACAGAGAAATCCAGCGGTGTCAGAAGATGACGCATAGTACTCCTTTCGGGTGATGTAATGAAATGATGTGTCATGCGATTTCAAACGCGATCTTTTTGGCAGCCAGGAAGGTCTGCAGGGTGTCATCCCAGAGCTTGTCCGCGCTTTTATCCAATGTGAATGTTTTCATAGATGTGCCGGTCAGCAGCTGGGCCTTTCCGTTCTCGTAGCGGATCGTCAGCTGCAGGGACCCCACGGTGTCCGCGAGAGAGGGAAGCTGGGCCTTCCGGAACACGGCCAGGGCGTGCTCCGGCTTGAGCTGGAGGACCAGGGTGAAGCCGGTGGGGGCCGTCTTTCCTTTTATGATCTCGTGGCAGTAGGGCCGCACATCCTCCCAGCGCGCGTATTCATAGGGCCGCTGGGCAGAGTCCGCCCACACATCCTTGGGGAAAAAGGCCTCGTTCAGGTGTCCGTCGATGGTCCAGTGCCAGGCGGTGTGTACCGCCGCCTCCCGCAGGAGGAAGCTGTCAAAGGTCGTGTCCGACAGCAGGCGTGCCATGAAATTGCCGGTCTCAGTGATCTGAAATGAACGCATAGCCCTCCTGTCTTATAAGAAAACGACGGAACTGGCAGAGAGCATCAGCACCGCCCAGGAGACGACGTGCAGCAGGAGCAGGGCCGGGATCCCGACACGGAAGAGGGGCTTGCGGATCTTATGATGGAAGAGAAACATACCCGTGAGAGTCCCAAAAGCGCCCCCGATCAGGGACAGGATCAGGAGAACGCTCTCCGGTATACGGAAACGGTGCTCCATGGCCCGGATCTTGTCGGAAGCCATGAGGACCAGCCCCAGCAGATTTACGACAATGTAGAAAATGATGATCAGTGTCTTCGTGTTCATTTATACCTCGTGTTACATTCAGGCCTTCGGTCTTCTGCTGACCATTATATGACAGAAGGATACCCCTGCGAAAGATACAGATACTTCGCAGGGGCATAAAATTTCGTAGACCGCAGGTCAGTCTTTGTTCGCGTTCTGCATCTTCAGGGCGCGCACCTTGGTGGAAAGCCCGAAGAGGGTGATGAAGCCGCTGGCATCGTGGTGATCATACATGTCGCCGGTGGTGAAGGAAGCCAGGTCCTCATTGTAGAGAGAATAAGGGGAGGTCGTGCCGGCCTTGATGATGTTGCCCTTGTAGAGACCGAATTTCACCTCGCCGGTGACATACTTCTGGGTCGACTCGATGAAGGCCTGCTCCGCCTCGCGAAGAGGAGAGAACCACTTGCCCTCGTAGACCAGGCTGGCGAACTTGTGGCCGATCTCATCCTTGACCTCATAGGTCTCACGGTCGAGAATGAGCTCTTCGAGCTGCTGGTGGGCCTCATAGAGGATGGTACCGCCGGGGGTCTCATAGATGCCGCGGGACTTCATGCCGACGACACGGTTCTCCACGATATCCACGATACCGATGCCGTTCTCGCCGCCCAGCTTGTTGAGCTTGCGGATGATATCGGAGACCTTCATCTTCTCGCCGTTGACGCTGACAGGCACACCGGCCTCGAAACCGACGGTCACATAGGTGACCTTGTCGGGGGCCTTCATGGGGGTCTGGCTCAGCACCAGCAGGTGATCGTAGTTGGGCTCGTTGGCGGGATCCTCGAGCTCGAGACCCTCGTGGCTGATGTGCCACAGGT
>DGGX01000165.1:3253-4267 GCA_002392385.1 Lachnospiraceae bacterium UBA3863 | reverse complement strand
TGGGGCGCCCGGATCCGGCAGGATGCGGTAAACGGCAGGGAGCAGATCGTCTACATGGGCGTCAACCAGACGACCAGACAGTGGCAGGAGACAGAGACCTACGGAGGGAAGCTCGTGGAGAATGTCGTGCAGGCGACCGCCAGGGACTGTCTCGCTGTGGCCATGACCCGCGTATCGGAGATGGGCTACAACATCGTGATGCACGTTCATGACGAGATGATCGTAGACGTGCCCGTGGAAGACACGGAGGCTCTCGACAGGATCAATGCCGCCATGGCCGCTCCGATCGACTGGGCTCCCGGCCTTCCGCTCAAAGGAGACGGATACGAGACGACTTTTTATAAGAAGGACTGATCATGGAAAGTACTGTGAAAAAACTGGAGGACTACAGTATCAAGGTCCGGCATAACGGGGAGCTCATGATCTCCACCGGCCGGAGCAGGTACGAGAAGTCCTGGAAGAACAAGAACATGCTGTGGTCAGTGCTGCTGTCCAGGCTGTCAAAGTCCCAGGAGACACCGGAGACGCATGCAGAGTACATGAAGATGTCCAAGGAGCAGCAGGACCGCATCAAGGACATAGGCGGCTTTGTAGGCGGGCATCTGAAGGATGGCAAGCGTAAGACAGGCTTCGTCGCCGGCCGGCAGATCCTGACCATGGACCTGGACTTTGCCCCGAAGGACTTCTGGGCGCAGCTGGTGGACAACCTGGACGTCAGCGGAGCACTGGCCGTCTACTCGACGCATAAGCACACGAAGGACAAGCCGCGGTACAGGCTCGTCATGCCGCTCGACAGGGAAGTCTCTCCTGATGAGTACGAGGCGATCGCCAGGAAGATGGCGGAGAAGATCGGGATCGATTTCTTCGACGACTCCACCTATCAGGCGACACGGTTGATGTACTGGCCAAGCCACAGCGCAGACGTGGAGCCATTCTTCCGCTACAGGGACGAACCGTTCCTGCGCGCTGATGATGTTCTTGCGGAGTATCCGGACTGGACGGACACGAGCTACT
>DGGX01000165.1:325-3210 GCA_002392385.1 Lachnospiraceae bacterium UBA3863 | reverse complement strand
CGGACACGAGCTACTGGCCGGAGTCATCCAGGATGACCGGGATCCGCAAGAAGCAGGCCGACAAGCAGGGCGACCCGCTCCAGAAGAAAGGGATCGTCGGCGCCTTCTGCCGCACTTATACGATCCCGGAAGCGATCGCGAAGTTCCTGCCGGATGTCTATACACCTACGGCCAAGGGTGACAGGTACACCTACGCTGCAGGATCCACTGCCGCGGGCCTCGTGGTCTACGACGGCGAGACCTTCGCATTCTCGAACCATGGCACGGATCCGGCCGGCGGCCAGCTGTGCAACGCTTTCGACCTGGTGCGGATCCATAAGTTCGGCCATCTGGACGAGGAGGCGAAGGAAGGCGCAAGCGGCAAGAGCCTGCCCAGCTATAAGGCCATGGCAGAGATGGCATCGGAGGATAAGGAGACCAGGCTCACCCTGGCCGCGGACGCGAAGGCATCCGCTGTCCTGGACTTTGGAGACGAGATCCCGGAAGACTGGGAGGCAAAGCTCGACAGGACCAGAGAAGGCGCGCTGAAGCCTACGATCGGCAACATCGTCCTGATCCTGCACTGCGATCCGGAGCTGCAGGGCATCGGCTACAACGACCTCAGCAAGGCAGTGGAGGTCTCCGGAAAACTCCCGTGGGAGCGTCCTGACCGCTTCTGGCGGGAAGCAGATGACGCCCAGCTGTATAACTTCGTGGCAGATAAATACCATACGCAGTTCCCGGAGGGAAAGTTCCAGAAGGCATTTACCGTAGTGACCGACGACCGCCGGTTCAATCCTCTGAAGGATTACGTAAGGGACCTGCCGGAGTGGGACGGAGTGCCGCGGGCGGACCGGATCCTCATCGACTATCTGGGTGCCGCTGACACGGCCTACACGAAAGCCGTGACGCGCAAGACTCTGGTCGGCGCGATCCTCCGGGTACTGGATCCGGGATGCAAGTTCGACACGGTCCTGGTGCTCGACGGTAAACCCGGCATCGGCAAATCGACCCTGCTCCGGAAGCTGGGCGGCGAGTGGTTCTCCGACTCACTGAGCCTCACAGACATCCGCGATAAGACTGCTGCGGAGAAGCTGCAGGGGATCTGGATCATGGAGGTGGGAGAGATGCAGGGCACCCGGAAGGCCGACGTGGACGTCCTCAAGGGCTTCCTGTCAAGGCAGGTGGACGAGTATCGGCCGGCATACGGCAGGGTCGTGGAGAGGCGTCCCAGGACGGCCATCATCTGCGGCACGACCAACAGCACGACAGGGTTTCTGCGGGACACGACAGGCAACCGCCGGTTCTGGCCGGTACCGGTCTCCGGAAAGGGAAGCCTCAGCGTCTGGGGCATGACAGAGGAGACCAGGTCACAGATCTGGGCGGAGGCTGCAGCGTACGCTGCTGAGGGCGAGGATCCGTACCTCGACAAGGAACTGGAGAAAGAGGCCGCCAGGATGCAGCAGGAGGCGCTGGAGTATGACGATCGCGAGGGTGAGATCATCGAATACCTGGACACGCTGCTCCCGGAGGACTGGTACAAATGGGACCTGCAGAAGCGGGTCGACTACTTCCATCAGCGGGACGAGCTGAGTTCGCAGATGAAGGGAACTATGAGAAGGGCGCGCGTCTGCTCCAGAGAGATCTTCTGCGAATGCTGGGGACGGCCGAAGAACACCTGGCGTAAGCAGGACGGCTACGAGATCGCCGCCATCATGGCAAGGATCCCCGGATGGGAGCGGACAGGAGAGATCGCAAGGATATCCGGGTACGGAAAACAGCGTTTTTACCAGCGGAACAATTAGGCGGAACAAGGCCCAAAAAGGGGAACAAGTGCCTCAAAGCAGACACAATGGGAACAAGTACAAGTGAAACAAGTGGAACAAGTTTTTGCAAGACTTTTGAAAACGCCTTTTCCGAGGAACAAGCGGGACAAGTTGAAAGGCACTTGTTACCGCACTTGTTCCACCGAAAAACCCAGATGTTATATAGCTTTTAGACGTTATGGAACAAGTGGAACAACTATTTCTTATTAGATTAAATGTATAACGGTATAAAAACGCGCGTAAGGCGTCCGCGCACACGTAATACGTATGCTCATATACGCGCGCGTGCGCGTTGTTCCACAGGGAGGCAGAAATGAGAGAACGGGATCTGGAGAGTATACTGGCGCGCGAGGTAAGGCGTGCAGGAGGAGGGGCTTATAAGTGGATAAGCCCGGGTAATGACGGTGTGCCCGACAGGATCGTGATCATGAACGGCAGTGTGGTCTTCGTTGAGATGAAGACAGAGACGGGACGCCTGAGTGCCGTCCAGAAGGTTCAGATCAGAGCGCTGCGGAAGCTGGGGCAGGCGGTAGAGGTCGTGCAGGGACTGAAGGGCCTGGAGCAGTTCTTCCTGGACTACGGTCTGATCGATGCCGCGGAAAGGATCAGAGATGGAATCACATGCACGCGGGCGGGAGGAGGTGAGGATGGATGAAGTTCATTCCGCATGAGTACCAGAGGCGGGCGATCGAGATGACTGTCAGGATCCCCCGGATCGGCCTTCTGCTGGACATGGGCTTAGGCTAGCAAGACAGTGATCACCATGACTGCTATCCAGGAGCTGATGTATGACCGCTTCGAGATCTCCAAGGTCCTGGTCATAGCCCCGAAGCGCGTGGCGGAAGATACATGGTCCCGGGAGCACGCCAAGTGGGACCACTTGAAGGCGCTGAGGATCTCCAAGGTCCTGGGGACGGCGAAGCAGAGACGGGATGCCCTGAACGCTGATGCCGACATCTACGTGATCGGCCGGGACAATGTGGTGTGGCTGACGGAGCAGCTGAAGACATGGCCGTTCGATATGGTCGTGATCGATGAGCTCTCCAGCTTTAAGAACCCGCAGGCGAAACGCTTCCGGGC
>DGGX01000165.1:0-183 GCA_002392385.1 Lachnospiraceae bacterium UBA3863 | reverse complement strand
CGGAGATCTACCTGCTGGACAGGGGAGAGCGTTTGGGGCGGACACTGGGGGCTTATCGCGAAGAGTTCTTCCGGCCGGGAGCACATAGCGGATACGTTGTGTACAAATGGCTGCCGCGTAAAGGGGCTGAGAAGAGGATCCAGAAGCGGATCAGCGATATCTGCGTGAGCATGAGCGCCGCCG
>DGGX01000064.1 GCA_002392385.1 Lachnospiraceae bacterium UBA3863 | reverse complement strand
GGGGTTCGATCCCCCCATCGCTCAGGAACAGCTCCCGTAAATGTAGAGGTCTATATTTGCGGGAGCTTTTGCGTGGGCGGTTTTCTGCGGATCTTCAGACTGTTTTTTTGTATTCAAATAAGGGCAATTATTGACTTTTTACATACTTGAGAAGATAATAACGTTCGGTTAAGAATGGAAGAGGCGCGGACGACAGAATAACAGGAGTTGTTATGAGCGAGGCCAGGTCGTTAATTGAGAAGAAAGCAAGGACGGCGATCCCGTTTGTCCTTTACCTCTGTGTATATATGATTTGCTTTCGGTGGATCGAGAACATGGAGGTGCGTTATTATACGGTGATCGAAGCGAATATAGACCGGATGATCCCCTTCTGTGAGATCTTTGTGATCCCCTATCTGTTGTGGTTTGTCTATTCTTTTGCCCTGATCGTTTATATCCTCTTTACGGATGAGGAGAGTTATAAGAAGATCTGTGTGTGGTATATGATCGGCATGACGCTCTTTATCGTGGTGTCGGCGGTCTTTCCCAATATTCAGTTCCTGCGGCCCATGGTGATGCCGCGGGAGAATATATTTACAGAGCTGGTGCGGATGGTGTATGCGGCCGACACGCCGACGAACCTGACGCCCAGTATTCATGTCTATAATTCCCTGGGAATGATGACGGTCATCGCCCACTCGGAGAAGGGTATTTTCCGGAAGAGGTGGGTGAGGGTCCTGATGGAGGTCTTTGGCGTCCTGATCATTCTCTCCACCATGCTGATCAAGCAGCATTCCGCGCTGGATGTGGTGGCGGCGATCGTTCTGGGGGCAGCGGTGACGCGTGCCCTGTATCCGACAGGTTCCCGTGTACCGGGAAGACTGCAGCTGGGAACTGCGGTAAGAAGGTAGTACCTATATAACAGAAGAGCAAAGAAATGCTTCATCAATCTGACCGTAAGAGAATCTTCTGGCTGGACGTGGCGCGTACAGCAGCGCTGTGGTCCATTAGTTTACATGGAACCGCCCGCTGACATGCGCTGCCTTTCTGGTGATTCCCATCCTGGCCAGTTATCTGGTGATCGCCCCGCTGTCCAGGATCCCTTTCTTTAAGAAATATGTGTTCCTGATCAAGGACTGACCGCATGCGGTCAGGTAAGCACAGACCCGCCCCCCTGGGCACGTGTCTTCCTGTCGGAGGACAGTGTCCGCGGGAGGCGGGTCTTCTGTCATTCAGAAACGGGACCTTGTCATTCAGAAGCAGGACTCTTCCTTACACGGCGCGGCGCGATCGCAGGTGCCGCGCCTTCTTCATGCTCTTCGTTCCAGGCCTGGAGCTGGCGGCGGAAGTCGGAAGGGGCCATGCCGGTCTGCTTGCGGAAGAGCCGGCTGAAGTAGAGGGGGTTGTCGTAGCCCACGGCCTCCGCGATCTCCGTGATATTGTGATCGCTGGTCTCCAGCAGGCTCTGGGCGGCGGAGATCCGCAGGGAGATCAGGTACTGGGCAGGGGAGGAGCCCGTGTATTCCCGGAAGCTGCGCATGAACCAGCTGACGCTCAGCCCGAGAGAGCGGGCGTAGTCGTTCATGGAGATCTCTTCCATATAGTGGTCGTGGAAATAGTTGACGGCCGCATGCATCTGCCCGGCCATGTGCTGGGCTTTTCTGTGTGTTCTTTTCTCTCCCAGGCGGCTGAGCATGATCAGGAGGAGGTGCAGGCGGTAGACGCAGGCGTCCTCATAGTGGGGGCGGCGGTTCTGCAGTTCTTCGATGATCTGCTGGAAGATCTGGCTGTAGGCCAGGGAGGTGCCGCTGTGGATCACATGCTCATTCTCCCGGAAACCGTAGTCCCGGAGGATGTTGGTGACATTGCTGCCCGTGAAATGGATCCAGTAGACCTCGGTCTGGTCGGCGCCGTAATAGTAGTAGCGCTGTTCCTCGCGGGGGCGGTAGAGCACCATATTGCCGGCGGGAATGATGTTCTCCTTGCCGTCGAAATAGAAGTGTCCCTTGCCGGAGGCCACGTACAGGAGCTGGAAGTCCAGCCGCCCCCGCGGTCTGTGGGTCGGAAGCTTGGTCCTGGTCAGAAGACGATATGTACCGCAGCTTCCCACGAACAGGGGATGCTTCTTGTCTTTAAAATCAATTCTTGAGTCGTTCCAATAGGCGCTATTCACAAACATGTCCTTCCCTCCTTTCTCCCGGGGCGGAATACCTTGTACAGAAAACGGACTGATCAGAGATGTCCTAATCGTACCATTTAGTGCATATTCTGTCCATACCAGTTTATTCTACGACGGCCGGCGTCAAGGTATCATGTCATTAATGAGGCTAAACAAAAGCGAAACGGTGGAATTCAATTTTGGGGGAAAAGAGATTTACGAACGCAGACCTGGCTTAAAACATGAACGAATTTTGTGCATGTTACGAAATGGGGAGAAAGGACACGCATTTTGTGCATATAAAAGGAGGGAATCGTCTTGATCGTACCTAAACATTATGAAGATCTGAGCGTTCTGCATGAAGGGACCATGCCGGAGCGCGCCTATTATATTCCGGCGGGAAGCCGGATGGACTGTCTGGCGGAGAACAGGGAGGCCTCGGACAGGCTGCAGATGCTGAACGGAACCTGGAAATTCCGTTACTATGACAGCATTTATGATCTGCAGGAGGCCTTCTACGCGCCGGGCTATGATGTTTCAGGTTATGAGGAGATACCCGTGCCGGGGGTCTGGCAGAATTATGGCTATGACCTGCATCAGTACACTAATATCCGCTATCCTTTTCCCGTTGATCCGCCCTATGTGCCCCAGGACAATCCCTGCGGGGCCTATGTGGTGCGTTTCCCCTTTGCGGCATCGGCGGAAGCGCCGCGCACTTTCATGATCTTTGAGGGCGTGGATGCCTGCTTCTATGTGTGGCTGAACGGGCGGTACGTGGGCTACAGTCAGGTGGCCCGCGCGGCGGCGGAGTTCGATGTCACCGAGCTGCTGACGGAAGGGGAGAATGTACTGGCGGTGCTCGTCCTCAAGTGGTGTGACGGGAGCTATCTGGAGGACCAGGACAAGTTCCGGGTCAGCGGTATCTTCCGGGACGTGTATCTGCTGCGGCGGCCGCGGCACTGCATCTGGGACTATACTGTACAGACGGCGCTGAAGAACGGGGCAGCGGAGGTCACCGTGACCGCCTCCTGTCTGGACAAGCTCTGCCCGGCCATGGGGACGATCGTGGACGCGGAGGGCAGGAAGGTGGCCGGTTTCCTGCTGACGGACACATGGACCTGTACCATCCCTCATCCCCATCTGTGGAATGCCGAGGATCCCTATCTCTATACCCTGTATCTGGAGACGGAGTGGGAGGTGATCACCGACAGGATCGGGATCCGGGAGATCCGGACGGACGGCAATGTGGTCAGGATCAACGGACAGCCCGTCAAGTTCAGAGGGGTGAACCGGCATGATTCCGATCCTGTCACCGGGCCGGTGGTGGATGTGAAGCATATGCGGCGGGATCTGGAGATGATGAAGCGGAACAATTTCAATGCTGTCCGCACCAGTCATTATCCCAACGCCCCCATGTTCTATCAGCTGTGTGACCAGTACGGCTTCTATGTCATCGACGAGGCGGACAATGAGAGCCATGGGCCCTGGATGCTCTATTACGAGAAGGACACGGACGAGGAACGCGCCGCCCGGTGGAACGAGATGATCACCGACAATCCGGCCTTCGACGAGTCGGTGCTGGACAGGGTCCGCAGGATGGTGATCCGGGACAGGAACCGTCCCTGCGTGGTGATCTGGTCCATGGGCAATGAGGGCGGCTACGGCTGTACTTTCGAGCGGGCCCTCCGGTGGACCAAAGATACCGATCCCACCCGTCTGACCCACTATGAGAGTGCCTATTACCGGGGCCGCGCCAGGAAGTATGACTATTCCGCCATCGATCTCTACAGCCGTATGTATCCTTCCTTCGAGGATGTGATCCGGTACGCGGAGAACGATCCCGACAAGCCCTTCATCCTGTGCGAGTACGCCCATTCCATGGGAAACGGGCCGGGAGATTTCGAGGATTACCACGCCCTGATCGACCGGTATGACTGCATCTGCGGCGCCTTTGTCTGGGAGTGGTGCGACCACGCCGTCTACAAGGGGACAGCCAGGGACGGCCGCTCTGTCTATTATTACGGCGGCGATCACGGGGAGTATCCCCACGACGGGAATTTCTGTGTGGACGGTCTGGTCTATCCCGACCGGACGCCCCATACGGCGCTTCTGGAGTACAGAAATGTGCATCGCCCGGCAAGGGTGGTCTCCTGTGTCCGGGGCAGCACCGTCCAGGAGATCTTCACCGCCGGCGGCGAGGACGGGGCCGCGGACGGCCGCAGCACCTGTGTCCTGACCCTGAAGAACGAGATGCAGTTCACGGATCTGCAGGACTATATCTTCATAGAATACGAGCTCACCTGCGATGACATCCGGGTCGCGTCCGCCACCGTGTCCGCGCCCCAGATCCCATCCATCGCCCCGGGCCGGACCGGCAAGGTCTACCTGACCCTGCCCCAGCTGCCGCCGGAGGGGAGGGTCTGGCTCAAGGTGTCCTATAAGCTGCGGGAAAAGGACGCCTGCAGGGAGGAGGGGCTCCTGCTCGGTTTTGACGAGCTGCCGCTGGGCGGGGAGGACCGGGAGAACCGGACGGTCAGGACCTGTATCTCGCAGGCGGCAGAGACCGCCAGGGAGAAGGCGCCGATCCGGATCAGCGAGGATGACCGGCAGATCGTGCTGCGGGGGGAGGACTTCCGCTATGTCTACAATAAGCTGACCGGCCTTCCGGACCGGATGACCTACGCGGGCAGAGAGCTGTTGGACAGGCCCTTGTCCGTCAACCTCTGGCGGGCGCCCACGGACAACGACATGTACCTGCGCAGGGAGTGGGAGAAGGCCCAGTATGACCGGGCCCTTGCCCGGGCCTATACCACGGAATGGTCGGCGGCCGATGATCATGTCCTCATCCGGACCCGTATGTCCATGGGGGCGGCGGCAGTCCAGAAGATGATGGATATCGACGCGGTCTGGACGATTACAGCCGGCGGTCAGGTCTCCGTCCGCATGGAGGTGAGACGGTGCACAGAGTTCCCCGAACTGCCCCGTTTCGGTCTCCGCCTCTTCCTGCCGGACTCCATGCAGGATGTGGTCTACTACGGCCTGGGACCGCTGGAAAGCTATGTCGACAAGCACAGGGCCTGCTATCACGGCGTTTTTGCCGGGACGGTGCGGGACCTGCACGAGGATTATATCCGGCCCCAGGAAAACGGGAGTCACTGGGAATGCGACTATGTGACCCTCTGGGACAACGACCTGTCCCTGACGGCCTACAGCACGACGCCATTCTCCTTCAACGTCTCCGCCTACACCCAGGAGGAGCTGACGGACAAGGCCCACAACTACGAGCTGGAGCCCTGCGGGAGCACCGTGCTGTGCCTGGATGCCCGTCAGAACGGGATCGGGTCCAACAGCTGCGGGCCGCGCCTTAAGAAGGATTATCGGTTCGACGACGCAGCCTTCACCTACGAGATGCATCTGCTGCCGGAGATCACCCGGTAAGTGGGACAGAAAGGGGAATCAGAATGGAAGAGAAGAGATATCTGAAATGGTACAACAAGGTCGGCTACGGCAGCGGCGATATCGCGGGCAACGTGGTATATGCCCTCCTGTCCGCCTTCGTGATGATCTTCCTCACCGACACGGTGGGCATGAACGCGGGCATAGTGGGAACGCTGATCGCTGTCTCCAAGCTGTTCGACGGCGTGAGCGATATCTTTTTCGGCTCGCTGATCGACAAGACACACAGCAGGATGGGCAAGGCGCGCCCGTGGATGTTCTACGGGTATTTCGGCTGCGCGGTCTGTCTTGTGGCCATCTTCTGCATCCCGGCGGATCTGGGGGCGACGGCGCAGTACGCCTGGTTCTTCATTGCCTATACCCTTCTGAACGCCGGTTTCTACACAGCCAATAACATTGCCTATTCGGCCCTCACGGCCCTGGTCACCAGGAACAATCAGGAGCGGGTCCAGATGGGCTCCATCCGGTTTATGTTCGCCTTCGGCACCAGCATGCTGATCCAGACCGTGACGGTGGGCCTGGTGGCCAGGCTGGGCGGCGGCGCCGCGGCCTGGAGAAATGTGGCCATTTTCTACGCGATCATCGGCGTGATCACCAATACGATCTCGGTCATGTCTGTCCGGGAGCTGCTGCCGGAGGAGCTGGAGGACCAGAAGGCCGCCGAGAAGGAGAGAAAGGAGGAGAAATACTCCCTGGCCGACGCCTTCGGTCTCCTGATCCGCAACAAGTATTATCTGATGATCTGCGGCTCCTACATTCTCATGCAGATCTACTCCGCGACCCTCAATATGGGCATCTACTACATGACCTATATCCTTAAGAACGCCAATCTGCTGGGCGTTTTCTCCTGGGCCATCAATATCCCCATGATCATCGGCCTCCTCTTCACCCCCGTCCTGGTGGCCCGTTTCAGGGGCATGTACAGGCTCAATCTCCTGGGCTATGCCCTGGGTACGGCCGGCCGTCTGGGCGTGGTCCTGGCCGGCTATATGGGGAGCGTGCCGCTGATGCTGGCCTGTACGGCCATTGCCGCCATCGGCATGAGTCCCCTGCAGGGGGATATGAACGCCCTGATCGCCACCTGCTCCGAGTATACCTTCCTGACCACCGGCAAGAGGGTGGACGGCACCATGTACTCCTGCACCTCTCTGGGGACCAAGCTGGGCGGCGGTATCGGCACGGCCCTGGCCGGCTGGCTCCTGGCCCTGTCGGGCTATGTGGGCGGCGCAGCCCAGCAGGCCTCCTCGGTCCTGACCATGTTGAATGTCATGTACCTCTGGATCCCCATGGTCATCAACCTGGTCATCACGCTCGTGCTGTCGAGGCTGAACGTGGAGCAGGCGGTGGACAAGGAGAGAGAGAAGCTCCGCGCCGCGTGAGAAGAGAAAAACAAGTTGCCGCGTGTCCCCATGGCGGAGTAAGATGTTAGGGACGGACACGCAGTCATCCCGTCTGCAGTCGGTATGCGATGGCAGACGGGATTTTTCATATCCGCAGGAGGTGTATATGCATATTGTATTGTTGGAGCCCCTGGGCATCTCGGAGGAGAGACTGGACGCGCTGGCATCGGGACTCACGGCCCAGGGACATACTTTCCGGGCCTATGATTCCTTTACGACGGACGTGGAGGAGCTGAAGGAGAGAAGCCGCGGCGCCCACATCCTGATGATCGCCAACCATCCGCTGCCGGAGGAGGTGATCCGTGCCACGGAGACCCTGAGGTTCATTTCCGTGGCCTTTGTGGGGATCGACCATGTGGGCACAGAGGCCTGCCGGGAGCGGGGCATCTCCGTTTCCAACACGGGCGGCTACTGCGACGACGCGGTGGCGGAGCTGGCCGTGGGCCTGACCCTTGACTGCCTGCGCAGCATCAGCAGAGGCAACGACAGGGTGCAGAAGGGCGGCGGCTCTGCCGGCCTGCAGGGACACGAGCTGGCGGGACGCACGGTCGGCATCGTGGGCACCGGCGCCATCGGCTGCAGGACAGCGGAGATCTTCAAGGCCTTCCGCTGCCGCCTGATCGGCTACAGCCGCACAGAACGGCCGGAGGCGGAGGCCCTGGGCATCGCCTACCGCAGCCTGGACGAGCTGATGGAGGAGGCGGATATCATCAGCGTGCACACACCGCTGACGCCGGAGACCAGAGGCCTCATCGGCCGCAGACAGATCGGTCTCATGAAACGGGGAGCCATCCTGATCAATACGGCCAGGGGCCCCGTGGTGGACACGATGGCGCTGGCGGAGGCCCTGCGGGAGGGCAGGATCTGCGCCGGTACGGACGTCTTCGAGGCGGATCCGCCCCTGCCGGCGGGCCATCCCCTGCTGGGCGCCCCGCATCTTGTCTGTACGCCGCACGTGGGCTTCAACACACGGGAATCCATCGACCGCCGGGCGGGCATGGCCTTTGAAAACGTGCAGGCCTGGCTGAACGGCGATCCTGTGCGCGTCATGCTGTGAGACAGGGACGAGAGAGGGAGGAGACCATGACAGGACAAGTTTCAGCGGATTCGTCCGGCTTTGTTGTGCTGTCGGACTATGTGCCGGGGATCCTGCAGGAGATCCG
>DGGX01000054.1 GCA_002392385.1 Lachnospiraceae bacterium UBA3863 | reverse complement strand
CCTTCTGAAGAAGCCAAGCCCGTTGAAGAAGCTACTGATCAGGCGGCAGATAACGATTGACGAGAGGAGCGTTATCAAGAGTGTGAAAAGAAGCGAAAAATCACACAGGAAATAACGGTTGCCAGGAGGAACGTTACCAGGAGTGTGAAAAGAAGCCAAAAATCACACAGGAAATAACGATCGACGAGAGGAACGTTACCGGGAGTGTGATTAGAAGCCAATAATCACACAGGAAATAACGATTGACGAGAGGAACGTTACCGGGAGTGTGATCAGAAGCCAAAAATCACGCAGCTGATAACGATCGACAGCAGAAACGTTACCAAGATAAACATCAAAAAAACTGCCGCTCCGGGATCATCTCCCGGAGCGGCAGCTCTTTTTAAAACTTCTCATTCAGTAGCTTACTTATTCGGCAGCTTTCTTATTCGGCAGATTCGAACTCCTCGTAGCCGCTGACCTTCCAGGTCTTGTCTTCCTGCTGTTCGATCGTGAGGACGACCTGCTCTTCCAGCTCGCCGATGCTCGTGATGGACTCTTTGTAGATGGAAAGGATCTCGGGGATCAGATCGGAGTAGAGCTTCTGGTAGAAAGCATCCTCGCCCTGGTTGGTGTAGATGTCAAGAAGGGCATCCAGATTCTCGTTCTGATAATTCTCGACCAGGGTGTTGAGCTGTTCGTTGATGGCAGCGTCATTGTTGGGGTCGAACTTGTCGGGATCGAAGCCGAGGACGACCTTGGCAGTGACCTTGCCGACGCCCTTTTCTTCCGAGGTATCGGTGATCTCGTAGGACTTCACGACGCTCTGGGCGATGTTGGTGCAGAAATCTGTGACGGCGGCCTGTGCGGTCTCGTCAAGATCCTCTGCGGGGATGTCCATGCTCTCATAGAAATCAGCGGTAAGGCCTTCCACGTCGAAGGAATCCAGTTCGCCGCTTTCTACCAGGGCGGTGGTGGCATACTCGCTGATGGCGGCCAGATCACCTGCCTGCATGCCGTCGAAGAATCCGGTGGCGGCCGCATTGATAGCATCCTTGTTGCCCGAGCAGCCGGTCATGATCATAGCCATGGCAAACAGCACTGCAAAAAGGGCGCTCATAAGTTTCTTGTTCATGTACTTTTCCTCCCAGAATTTTTTTTACGAAAAGAAATGTGGGATTATTCGGTATATCCCCATTTAAATGTATCAGTTGTTGGCAAGAATGTCAACGAAAGTGGCTTAAATACGTCCCCGGCGGGCCCGGGAGCCCTAAAAGAATATGGCGTGCGGGGGCAATAGGTGATAGAATAACTCTGTATATGCCTGTATGAATGTTTAAGTATAGAAAGTACGGAGATCATAAAAATGTTTCGCAGTGATGATCGGACGCAGCAGATGAGCATGCTGCAGCGGGTGCCATTCCTGCTCGGCGCCGTCCTGGCGGTGCTGGATCTGCTGATCTTTTTCCTGTATTGGCCGGCGGGTCTTTTGATCCTGGCGTTTCTGATCGGCTATTTTGCCATGACTGCTTACATGTATCTGGAGAGGAAATCGATCCTGACCAGGGAGATGGTGCAGTTCGCCGCCGAGTATGAGACCCTGGAGAATCATGTGCTGGGAGACATGGACCAGGCGCTGGCGGTGCTGGACCAGAAGGCCAGGATCCTGTGGACCAACGCGGCTTTTGACGCGATGGCGGGCAGGGGCAAGGGCCTGGCGGCGGCCGTGGAGGGGCTGACCGGACGCAGGTCGGTGACCTCGCTGTTCCCGGAGATCCGGGCGGATTCGCTGCCCCATGACAGTCAGCCTGTCCAGATCCCGGTGCGCAGGGAGGACAGGAACCTGACAGCCCAGATCCGGCGCGTGTCGCTGGAGGGGCTGGCGGCGGGCAGCACGGCCTTCGGAGAGACCGGCATGCAGGACTATGTGATGCTCCTGCAGCTCAAGGACGTCACAGCCGTGAGACTGGCGGTCCAGGAGGTGGACGACCAGAGCATGGCGGCGGGCTTCATCTACATTGACAACTATGAGGAGGCGCTGGAATCGCTGGAGGAGGTCAAGAGGTCCCTGCTCATGGCCCTGATCGACCGGACGGTGAACCGCTATATCCTCTCCTATGACGGTCTGTGCAGCAAGATCGAGAAGGACAAGTTCCTGATCGTCCTGAGGAAGAAGCAGCTCCGCCAGATCATGGACGGGCAGTTCTCTCTCCTGGAGGACGTCAAGAAGGTCAACATCGGCAACGATATGGCCATCACCCTGAGCATAGGCGTGGGTCTGGACGGCCTCACCTACGCGCAGAATTATGAATTCGCCAGGAACGCCGTGGAGCTGGCCCTGGGAAGAGGCGGCGACCAGGCGGTGGTCAAGATGCCGGAGAACGTGGTCTACTACGGCGGCAAGACACTGCAGCAGGAGAAGAACACCCGCGTACGTGCCCGTGTCAAGGCCCAGGCCCTCAAGGAGATCATCCGGGTCAGGGACAATGTCTTTATCATGGGCCATAAGATGGGCGACCCCGACAGCTTCGGCGCGGCTGTGGGCATCTACCGGATCGCCCGCACCCTGAACAAGCGTGCCTACATCGTTCTCAACGACCGCAGCACGACCCTGCGGTCCTTCCTGGCTCCCTTTGAGAAGAACCCGGAGTATGAGAACAAGCCTTTTGTCACCAGCGAGGAGGCCATGGTGCTGGTCTCCGACAATGACGCGCTGGTGGTGGTGGATGTGAACCAGCCGGGCCGGACGGAGTGCCCGGAGCTTCTGGAGCTGTGCAAATCCATCGTGGTTCTGGATCATCACAGGACCGGCAAGGACGTCATCGAAAACGCCACCCTGTCCTATGTGGAGCCCTACGCATCCAGCTCCTGTGAGCTTGTGTCCGAGATTCTCCAGTATGTGGGAGAGAACATCCGGATCCGGCCGGAGGAGGCGGATGCCCTCTACGGAGGCATCGTGGTGGATACCCACAATTTCGTCGGCAAGGCGGGCGTGCGGACCTTCGAGGCGGCGGCCTTCCTGCGCCGCAGCGGGGCGGACGTGACCCGGGTGCGCAAGCTCCTGAGAGAAAATGCCGAGAATTACAAGGCCAAGGCCGATACCGTCTCCCAGGCGGAGATCTACCGGACAGCCTTCGCCTTCTCGGTCTGCAGGGCCCAGGGGCTGGACAGCCCCACGGTGATCGGGGCTCAGGCGGCCAACGATCTGCTGGATATCCGGGGCGTGAAGGCGAGTTTTGTCTTCACGATGTATGAGAACAAGGTGTATATCAGTGCCCGTTCCATCGACGAGGTCAACGTCCAGGTCATCCTGGAGAAGGTCGGCGGCGGCGGTCACATGAATATCGCGGGCGGTCAGCTGGAGGGCGTCACAATAGAGGACGCCCAGACCCGGGTGAGGATCGTGCTGGATGAGATGATCCGCACGGGACAGCTGACAGTCGGAGATAGAAAATAGGAAGAGACAGAGTTACGGCCGTGTGCCGGAAAGGAGCGAGATATGCAGGTCATTCTACTGGAAGATGTCAAGTCCCTCGGAAAGAAGGGGGAGATCGTCAAGGTCAGCGACGGGTACGCCCGTAACTACGTACTGCCTAAAAAGCTGGGACTGGAGGCTACGGACCGCAACCTGAACGAACTCAAGCTCAAGAAGAAGCATGAAGAGAAGCTGGCCGCCCAGAGGCTGGCGGAGGCCCAGGCTCTTGCCGCTGCCCTCGAGGGCAAGAAGATCTCTGTGAAAATGCGCGCCGGCGAAGGCGGCAGGGTGTTCGGTTCCATCACCGGCAAGGAGATCGCGGCCGCTGCCAAGGATCAGTTCGATCTGGATCTGGACAAGAAGAAGATCCAGCTGGCGGATCCCATCAAGAGCTTCGGCATGCACGAAGTGCCCATCAAGCTCCACCCCCAGGTGACCGGCAGACTCTACGTGCTGGTACAGGAGGCCTGAGCATAGACACCGGCGGAAGAGACTGCGCCGGACAGAGAGGATACGGAGGAGACGATGCCCCAGCAGGAGGATGTGATCAGACGGGTCATGCCCCACAGCATCGAAGCGGAACAGGCGGTCATCGGCGCCATGATCATGGACGCCGAGGCCATCGACGCCGCCGGTGAAATGCTGACAGAAGAGGATTTCTATTCGCGTGCGAACGGCACGCTTTTTTCCGTGATTCTGGAAATGCAGCAGCAGCACCTGGCGGTGGATCCGGTGACCCTGCAGACCCGCCTGAAGGAGAGGAACCTGCCGCCGGAGCTCTACAGCGACGAGACCATAGCGGGACTGATCACCCAGCTTCCCACTTCCGCCAATATCCGGTCCTATGCCGCCCTGGTGGCGGAGAAGGCCCAGCTGCGCAGGATGATCCGGGTCAATGAGGAGATCGCGGCAGCCTGCTACGCCCAGTCCGAGGACCCGGACGCCCTCATGGAACGCGCCGAGAAGCAGATCTTCGAGATCTCCCAGAGACGGACCTCCGGGAGCTTCGTGAGCATCCGGGACATCGTCCTGAACGCCATCGACAAGATCGAGCGCGCCTCCCACATGAAGGGCAACATCACCGGCCTGTCCACCGGCTTCACCGATCTGGACAACCGGACGGCCGGCATGCAGCCGGCGGATTTCATCCTGGTCGCCGCCCGTCCCTCCATGGGCAAGACCGCCTTCGTCCTCAACGTGGCGGAGCATGCCGTTCTCAAGGAGAACCGCTGCGTGGCCATCTTCTCCCTGGAAATGAGCAAGGAGCAGCTGGTGAACCGCCTTTTTGCCATGGAGGCCCACATCGACGCCCAGAAGATCAGGACCGGCGACCTCAGCGAGCAGGAATGGAACGACCTGGTGGACAGCGCCGGCAACATCGGCGAGAGCCGCCTGATCATCGACGACACCCCCGCCATCAGCGTGGCGGAGCTGCGGAGCAAGTGCCGCAAGTACAAAATGGAATTCGGCCTGGAGATGGTCATCATCGACTACCTCCAGCTCATGAGCGGCGGCGGAGGCCGCGGAAACGATTCCCGCCAGCAGGAGATCTCCGATATCTCCCGTTCCCTGAAGAGCCTGGCCAGAGAGCTCAACGTTCCCGTGATCGCTCTGTCCCAGCTCTCCCGTGCCGTCGAGTCCAGGCCCAACCACCGGCCCATGCTGTCCGACCTGCGTGAATCCGGCGCTATCGAACAGGACGCCGACCTGGTCATGTTCATCTACCGCGACGACTACTACAACCCCGACGGCGAGAACCAGGGCATCGCGGAGATCATCATCGCCAAGCAGAGAAACGGCCCTATCGGTACCGTAGAGCTCCTGTGGCAGCCTCAGTTGACGAAGTTTGTGAACAAAGCATAAAAACTGCACCCCGGGAGAGACCCGGCTCGTGCTCCGGAGTGAGCTCGTTCACTCCGGAGCACGGGACGGCCTCTCCCGGGGCGGACAAGGCGCGGAGCGCCTC
>DGGX01000019.1 GCA_002392385.1 Lachnospiraceae bacterium UBA3863 | reverse complement strand
TCAGCTGCTTGTAGATCATCTCCATCCCGCTGGCAAAAGCGTTCCCGCGCTCCTCCTCGGGCATGGAGGCGAGTCCTCTTTCGAAGTTGTCCACCACCGGAAGGATCTTCTCGATCACGTTCTTCTCGCCCATGGAGAATCGCTGTTCCTTCTCCTTCTCGGTGCGGCGGCGGAAATTCTCAAACTCGGCCAGCTGCCTGAGTGCCCGGTCCTCCAGCTCGGCGACCTTCTCCTTCAGGGCTGCCTTCTCCTTGTCCTCTTTCCTGAGGCGGCTGAAGAATCCTCCGGATTCCTTGCCGTCGGCGGCCTGTTCCGGCTCCTTGTCCTCGCCGGTCTCCGCCTGCGCTGTCTCTGCCTGCGCGGCCTCCTCAGCCGGCTGATCGGTGTCCGGGGTCTCCTGCGCGGCTTCCGGCTGCTCAGCGGCCGTTTCCTCAGCTCCCGCGGGAGCCTCCTGTGTCTCCGCGCCGGTCTCCTGCGCCTCGGGGGCTTCCTTCTGAAGCTCCTCAGTCTCGACTCTGTCCTTGTCTTCCATGTATACGGTCCTTTCGTCAGTTTCTATTTTTTATACAGATCATCGAGCTGCTGCATGATCGTCTGCAGTGCGTTGACCGCGCGCTCGTAATCCATTCTCTTGGGTCCGATGATACCGATGGTCCCCTTCATGCCCTCGCCGAGCTCATAGGTGGCGGTGACCACACTGCAGTCCCGCATGCCGGCCACCGGGTTCTCGCTGCCGATGTAGACCTGGATCCCTGTCTCGCTCTTTCCGGACAGCGTCTCCTTAACGATATCCCCCAGCGCCTGCTTCTCTTCGAAATTCCCGATCAGCTCGCTGGCTCTCTGGTGATCCGCCAGCTCAGGATACTTGAAGATATTGGTGGCGCCGCTGGTATAGATCTTCAGGTCCTCCTCCGCGTGTACGATCTCCGCCGCGGCGTCGAACACATCTCCCACGATCTCCGTGTGGATGCCTGCGCTCTTCTTGATGGCCTCGATCAGTCCCAGGGTGATGCTCTCCACCGGCAGCCCGCACAGGTTGGTGTTGAGAAGCATGTTCAGCTTCAGCAGGCTCTCGTTGTCCAGCGGCTCCTCCACCGGGATCACCTTGTTCCGGATCAGGTTCCCCTCGATCACGATCACGGCCAGGATGTTGTCCGCGTCCAGCTGCGACAGCTGGATGAACTTGATCTTGTTCTGCCGCACGGAGGGGGACGAGATCATGGAGGCGTAGTTGGTGTTGGCGGCCAGGACCTTGGCGGCCTGCTGCAGCAGGTTCTCCAGCTTGTCCTGCTTCTCCAGCAGCATGCTGCGCATCTCCTCCACCTCCCGGCGCTCGCCGGCCAGCAGATTGTCCACGTAGATGCGGTAGCCCGCGTCTGTGGGGACCCTGCCCGCGGAGGTGTGCGGCTGCTTGATCAGGCCCATCTCCTCCAGATCCGCCATCTCGTTCCGGATGGTCGCCGAGCTCAGGTTCAGATCCGTGTACTTGGAGATCGTCCTGCTGCCCACCGGCTCCCCGGTCTCCAGATAGTTCCGGATGACGGCCTGCAATATCTTCAATTTTCTTCCCTGCAGTTCCATATCGGCCACTGTCCGCACATCCTTCCCTTTACTGTAGGGGTTGTTAGCACTCATTAGGCTCGAGTGCTAACACCTTTCTCGTATAAAATAGCACCGCCGGGCGACGGTGTCAACGGAGGGAAGGATAAAAATTATGAAGAAAAAATGAAAAAGAAACCGCCGCAGGATCTCTGATCGATTCCTGCAGCGGCTTCTTCCTGAATACGAAAGCCGTTCTGTTCCTCTTACAGTGAGGACTCAGATAGCAAAGCCTCCGGTGACATCACCGTTGATCACGTAGTAGGCTCTGGACTCCTCGGGCTTGACATAAAGGTCGATGCTGGTGATCTCGTTCACGTCTCTGCCGAGGTCATACTGCCACACGTCTCTGGCGGACTTGAGCAGATCGGCCGGCGCGTAGTCCTTGTCCGCGAACTGGATGCGGACGGTCTCGGCGACAGCAGCCTTCTTAGGGGCCTTAACGGTCTTCTTGGCGGGGGCCTTCTTCTCAGCCTTCACAGCCGGCTTCTTCTCCTCAGCCTTGACAGCGGCCTTGGGCTCTGCCTTGGCGACGGGCTTGGCAGCGGGCTTCTTGGCGACGGGCTTTTTAGCCGGGGCCTTCTTCTCAGCGGGCGCAGCCTTAACTTCCTTGACTTCCTTAACTTCAGCGGCCTTCTCTACCTTGACTTCCGCGGTCTTGGCGACAGCCTTTACTTTCTTTTCTGCCATTTTCGGTACTCCTTTCCGATACTATGCGTATGCTCAGCTTCCCCCGCTAAACCATGCATCGTTTCCCAAAGAATTACCATGAATGAATTTTTCCCCAATCAAAAGGTTATACTAGCACTGAGTCCCCGCAGCGTCAAGCGCCTGCGGGAACATTCAGTAAATAAATAACGTAATTCTGTATTATTGTCAGACACCGCGGACCAGAAGGAAATAGATGATCACCAGGGTGCCGAGGACGATCCGGTACCATCCGAAAACGCGGAAATCGTGCTTGCGGATATAGTCCATGAGGAAATTGATCACCAGCAGGGACACGATGAAGGCCACTGCCATACCTATCACCAGGATGGCGATCTCCATAGCTGTCACGCTGACGCCGCTCAGAAGGAACTTGACGATCTTCAGGAGGCTGGCGCCGGCCATGACCGGGATGGCCAGGATGAAGGTGAAACGCGCGGCCACGGTTCTGGACAGGCCTATGAGCATGCCGCCCAGGATCGTCGCGCCTGAACGGGAGGTGCCGGGGAAGACCGCCGCCAGCAGCTGGAAGAGGCCCACGATCAGGGCATCCCGGTAGCTCAGGTCCTTGAGCTTGCGGACCCGGGGCCGCACGCCCCGGTTGCGGTTCTCGATCAGGAGGAAGGCGATACCCACCAGGATCAGCATGACCGACACGCAGATCCAGCCGTAGAGATGCTCGTCCAGCCAGTCATCGAAGAGGACGCCCACGATGCCCGCGGGGATGCAGGCCACCAGGGCCTTGGCCCAGAGCTGGAGGGAATTCCTCTTCCAGGCGATGCGGGTATTGCCGTCCCTGTCGCTGACACGGCGCAGGGGCCAGATCACGCTCCAGTTCATCACCACCACAGCCAGGATCGCCCCCAGCTGGATGACGACCAGGAACATCTTCCAGAACTCCTCGGATACATTCAGTCTGATAAACTCGTCCAGCAGAATCATGTGTCCGGTGCTGCTGATGGGCAGCCATTCCGTGACACCTTCCACGATTCCGTACAGTATGGCTTTCAGGATGTCCGCCATTATGTCCTTCCCCTCTTATATAATAGGCTGTCCCCGCAGGGAACAGTGCTCAGCGTGTTCCATAGGTCTCCCTGACGAATCTGCGGATCGCGTCCAGGGACCGCTCCACCTTCTCCGTCTCCAGGCAGTAGGCGGCGCGGAAGTGTCCCGGGGCCTCGAAGCTGTCGCCGGGCACGAAGACCAGGTCATACTTCAGTGCCTTCCGGCAGAAGGCCACCGCGTCCTCCTCCAGGGCCCTGGGCATGATGTAGAAGGTGCCGCCCGGGCGCACGACGGAGAAGCCCAGCTCCGTGAAGGTGTCGTACAGCAGGTTCATATTGGTCTCATAGACCCGCAGATCCGAGGTGTCGTCCACGGCCTCCGCCATGGCCTGCTGGATCAGGGAGGAGGGGCAGTTATGGCCGATCCCCCTGGAGATCTGGGACATCATGGGGACCAGCACGTCGCTTCCCTCGCAGTCCGGCGCCACGGCCACATAGCCGATACGTTCGCCGGGGATGGACAGGGACTTGGAGAAGGAATAGCAGGTCAGGGTGTGGGGATAGAAGGCCGCGGGATAGGGCTGCTTCTTTCCGTCGAAAACGATCTCCCGGTAGGGCTCGTCGGAGATCAGGAAGATCGTGTGCCCGTACTCAGCCGACTTGCGGGTCAGGAGCTCAGCCAGTTTGCTCAGGGTATCCTCCGTGTAGACCGCGCCGGAGGGATTGTTGGGGGTGTTGATGAGGACAGCCGCCACCTTGTCCGTGATGGCCTTCTCCGCCGCCTCGAAATTGATCTGGAAGCTCTCCGTATCCGCGGGCACGGACCGCATCACCGCCCCGGTGGTGTTGATATAAGGAATATACTCGGGAAAATAGGGTGCGAAGACAAGCACCTCGTCCCCGGGCACCGTCACCGCGCGCACCGCGTGGGCGATGGCGCCGGCCGCGCCGGCGGTGGGGAAAATATGCTCTTTTTTATAAGGAAGGCCGAAACGTCTCTCCAGAGAACGGGCCACCTTCTCCTTGACATCCGGATCACCAACGCTGGGGCTGTAGCCGTGCAGCCGCATGGGATCCTCTTCCCGCAGCAGACGGACGGCCGCCTCCGCGAAGCTGGCAGGGGCCGGCACCGAGGGATTGCCCAGGCTGAAATCGAAAACATTCTCGTATCCGATCTCTTTCCCTCTGGCGGTGGCGTACTCCGAAAGCTCCCGGATCACGGATTTATTGGATAACATGGCTCTGTAGACAGGATTGATCATGACGCTCTTCTTCTCCTTCTCTGCTCCCGATCACCGGCACCGCCGGTCTCTCTGCTGTGTCTCCCGTGTATTATAAAGCGTTTCTCCCTGTTTGAAAAGAGAGACCGCCTCCGATAGAGGCTCCTCATTCCAGAATGTAGGTACATTCTCCCCGGGCATTCTCCGTGCCCTCCAGCCTGCGGAAGCCCATCTTCTCGATGAACTGCCGGGAGGCCGCGTTGTCCCTGTGGATCTCGGCGGCGATCCGGGCAAAACCGAGCTGTTCAAAGCCGAAGCGGATGAGGGCCCCGCACACCTCCTCAGTCAGTCCCCGGCGGCGCCAGGGGGCGCCCAGGAGATAGCCCAGGATCCCGTCCTCTTCCGTGATCCCGCTGCCGGCCCGGGGTACAGCGTAGCCCATCCGGCCGATCAGCTCGCCGGTCTCCCTGAGGATTACGGCCCAGTGTCCGTAGCCGTAGAGGCTGTAGACCCTGTCGATGTAAGCCCGGAGGATCTCCCTCTCCCTCTCCAGGTGGGCGGAGGGGGCTTCCATCCACCGGCAGGCCTCCTCGTCATAGAGAGCGCAGATGGCCTCCATGTCCGCGGGCACGAATTCCCGCACCAGGCAGCGGTCCGTCTCCAGGATGGTCCAGGGAAGGTGCCGCTCCCGCTGCCAGATCTTCACATAGGAATCTCCGTCCACGAAGGCCGGTTCCTCCAGCACATAGCGGATCCCGGAGAAATGCTCTCCCCGATTGCCGGCATGACTCCAGCCCGCCACCGCCGCGCCCCGGCCTTTGAGGTCAGCGGCAGCCGCCGCGTCGTCACACACCCAGAGTGTATGCGGGTCTTCCGCCCGGTCTCTGTCCTCTCCGCGGGCGATCTCCGCCTCCAGGCCCGCCCCCCGCAGG
>DGGX01000201.1 GCA_002392385.1 Lachnospiraceae bacterium UBA3863 | reverse complement strand
TGTTGTTGAGGGTCATGATCTTCAGGGAGATCTTCTTATTGTACTGAGATTTCAGGGCGGCTTCCGTCTTGCCGGCGGTCATCGCGGAGAGAAGATCCGACTTGTGACTGTCATCCACGTCCCGGCTCTGTCCCAGTCTGGTGCCCGCCGCGGGGTTCACGGCCGTGCAGAAAGGGTTGACGAAATAGAAGCCGGCGTCCTTGAGCGTGCCGACATAATTGCCGAACAGGGTCAGGACCAGCGCCTCCTGGGGCCCCAGGACCTTCAGGCCCAGCAGGAAGATCCAGCCCAGGCTCAGCCAGAGGATGGTCACGATGATCAGGGGAAGGCTCCCGTTGGCCAGGCCGGCGAGCAGACCCAGGGATGCGGCGATGTAGAGGACGATGACCAGCATCAGGACCATAAGTCCGTTCCGGTTCCTGTCCAGCACATGCTCCTGTGTGACAGAAGGGGTATTCATGTTTGTTTTCATTATCCTTTCCTCCATTGGGAATGAGATATTTATGTGATATCAAAATCATATCACTTTGTAATCGATTGTCAAGGGGGAGGGGACGATCATATGTTTTCATTGAACACAATAGAAAAATGGGGTAGAATAGGCGTAGTTTGTAGAAGTATGCCCTTAACCCGGCAGCAAAGTGAGGGATAACAGGAATGAGCAGACTGAATCAGGATTTGGAAGATACACAGTTCTTCAAGGTGCAGCAGGACCAGATGAGCGGCGTGCAGAAGGTCCTGTCGGTAGTTTATGAGGCGCTGAATGAGAAGGGTTATGATCCGGTGAATCAGATTGTCGGGTACATCATGTCCGGAGACCCCACCTACATCACCAACCACAGCGGCGCCAGAAGCCTGATCATGAAGGTGGAGAGGGACGAGCTGGTGGAGGAGATCCTCCGCAGCTATATCGAGAGCCACGACTGGGATATCAAGAAGTGAAGATCATGGGACTGGACTATGGCTCCCGGACAGTCGGGGTGGCCATAAGCGATTCCCTGCTCATCACTTCCCAGCCCAGGGAGATCATCCGCAGGGACAGAGAGAATATGCTGCGCAGGACCCTGGCCCGCATCGAAGAGCTGATCCTGACAGAGGATATCCGGCTGATCGTACTGGGCAAGCCCCTCAACATGGACGGGACAGAAGGGGAGCGCGTGCGCAGGACCGAAGAATTCATGGACCGGCTGCAGCGCAGGACCGGGGTCCCTGTAGTGATGTGGGACGAGCGCCTCACCACTGTGGAGGCGGACGAGATGATGGACCGCATGGAGACCCCCCGGGAAGACCGTAAGCAGTATGTGGATATGCTGGCGGCCGGTGTGATCCTGCAGAGCTACATGGAAGAGCATCGGGACGAGCTGCGGGATCTGACAGGAGGCGGACATGTCTGAGAGAGATTACATCACACTGACGGGAGAGGACGGAGACAGACTCTGTCTGCAGCCTCTGGCCCAGACCAGGCTGGCGGGCAGGAGATATCTGGCTGCGGAAGAGACAGACCCGGAAGATGAGGATTTCGAGGGAGAGATCTATATCCTGCGTTCCTCCGCGGAAGAGGAGGACGGTGACTATGAGGCTTATGAGATCGTAGAGGACGAGGACGAACTCATGGCCGTGCTTGTACTGCTCAAAGACGAACTGGAAGAACTGGGCATCACCGTAGACGCGTGAAGAGTGCGCGGCACATGACGGTGCCGCTGTCCCGCGGGGGCGGCGGTCATTACTTCAATCAACAATTTAATCGAGAAAATTAATATCAATCAGGAAAGGATAATACAGAATCAACTTGAACAGAAAGAAGAAGACTGAGACGCAGGCATCCCGGCTCCGGATCATCCCGCTCGGCGGGCTGGAACAGATCGGGATGAATATTACTGCGTTCGAATATGAGAACGACATCATCGTGGTGGACTGTGGACTGGCGTTCCCCGAAGACGACATGTTCGGCATCGACCTGGTGATCCCGGATGTGACCTATCTGGAAGAGAATATTGAAAAGGTCAGAGGATTTTTCATCACCCACGGTCATGAAGACCACATCGGCGCACTGCCTTATGTCCTGCGCCGGATCAATGTCCCGATCTATGCCACACGGCTGACTATGGGCATCATCGAGCACAAGCTGGAGGAGCACGCCCTCCTGGAGAATACGGCCCGTATCGTGGTCAAGTTCGGAGACGTCATCACGGCCGGCGCCTTCAAGGTGGAGTTCATCAAGACCAACCACAGTATCGTGGACGCCGCAGCCCTGGCCATCACTTCCCCGGCGGGCGTGGTGGTGCATACGGGAGATTTTAAGGTGGATTTCACCCCCGTCTACGGGGACGCCATCGACCTGCAGCGTTTTGCCGAGCTGGGCAGGAAGGGCGTCCTGGCCCTGATGTGCGACTCCACCAACGCGGAGCGCCCCGGCTACACGGCATCGGAGCGGACCGTCGGCAGGACCATCGACACGCTCTTTCAGGAGCATAAAGACACGCGTATCATCATCGCCACCTTCGCCTCCAATGTGGACCGTGTGCAGCAGATCATCAACACGGCCTGCAAATACGGGAGAAAGGTCGTGGTGGAAGGCCGCAGCATGGTGAATATCATCCGGACGGCGACCCAGCTGGGCTGCCTGCAGGTGCCGGACAACACCCTGATCGAGGTGGACCAGCTGCGCAATTATCCGGGCAACCAGACGGTGATCATCACCACCGGCAGCCAGGGAGAGAGCATGGCGGCCCTGAGCCGCATGGCGGAGAGCATCCACCGCAAGATCTCCATCAGTGAGGGAGATACGGTGATCTTCTCCTCCCATCCCATTCCCGGCAACGAGAAGGCGGTGACCAACGTCATCAACAAGCTCCTGCTCAAGGGGGCGGACGTCATCTTCCAGGATGTGCATGTGTCGGGCCATCCCTGCCAGGAGGAGATCAAGCTGATCTACACCCTGGTGCAGCCCCGCTATGCCATTCCGGTGCACGGCGAGTACCGGCACCTGATCGCCCAGTCCAAGATCGCGCGCCAGCTGGGCTATGACGACAAGGATATTTTCCTTCTGCGGTCCGGCAACGTGCTGGAGCTGGACCAGAACGGCGCGGAGATCACCGGCGACGTGCATGTGGGCAATATCCTGGTCGACGGTCTGGGCATCGGCGACGTCGGCAATGTGGTCCTCAGAGACCGTCAGCATCTGGCCGAGGACGGCATCGTGATGGTGACCTGGGCCATGACCGACGGCGGCAGACGGCTCCTGGCAGGACCGGAGATCACCTCCCGCGGCTTTGTCTACATCAAGGAAGCCGAGGAGCTGATGAACGGTGCGGACCTGGTGGCTCAGGAGGCCATCTGGGAGTGCACACAGAAGGGCATCACCGACTGGGCCCGCATGAAGAACGCCGTCAGAGACCGCCTCAGCGACTATTTCTGGAAGAAGACACAGCGCAGGCCCATGATCCTGCCCATGATTCTGGACGCGGAGGCATAAGAACGAGAGGATCCTATGGAAAGAACTAAGAGCATAATCGGCAAGATCATAGACTGGACATTCAGCGTGGCCATTTATGCTGTTCTGATCTTCGTGATCATCACAGTGGCGACCAAGGCGACGAGCTTCTACGATATCGGATATGATCTGTTCTTCCAGGAAGCGGCGGACGCTCCGGGGACCGGCTTCACCACCTCGATCACCATCACCGAGGATATGTCAGTCAGAGACGTGGGAGAGCTCCTGGAGTCGGAGGGAATCATCAAGAACAAGTGGCTCTTCTGGCTGGAGGAGAAGGTATCGGATTATGCGGGCATGATCCGGCCCGGCACCTATGAGGTGTCCTCGGAGATGACGGCGAATGAGATCATCGCCGTGATCACGCTGGAGGGCACGGAACCCGCAGCGGAAGAGGAGAACGCGGAGGGGACGGAAGACACCGCCGCGGAGGAGGCCGGAGAATGACCGGCAGTGAACAGTCGATCCAACTGTCCGCCACCGCTGGGGACAGACAGACTGTAAGAAAGAAACCCGAGCTTCTGGCACCGGCCAAGGACCCGGAGGTCCTGCGCACGGCCGTGCGTTATGGAGCGGACGCGGTCTATATCGGCGGGGAGGCATACAGCCTGCGGGCCAAGGCCCGCAACTTCTCGCGGGAAGAAATGGCGGACAGCATAGACTGGGCCCATGAGAATGGTGCCTGTGTATATGTGACCGCCAATATCTACGCCCATGAGAGCGATCTGGAAGGGGCGGAGGCCTATTTCCGGGAGCTCCGGGAGATGAGGCCCGATGCCCTGCTGATCTCCGACCCGGGCATGTTCCTGCTGGCGAGGCAGTACTGTCCGGAGATACCGGTCCATATCTCGACCCAGGCCAACAACACCAACCACATGACCTTCCGCTTCTGGTATGACCAGGGCGTGCGGAGGGTGGTCTGCGCCAGAGAGCTGAGCCTGGCGGAGATCAGCCGGATCCGGAGAGAGATCCCGGAGGACTGCGAGATCGAGGCTTTTGTCCATGGATCCATGTGCATCAGTTATTCCGGCCGGTGCCTGCTGTCCTCTTATCTGGCCGGCAGGGACGCCAACCGCGGCGCCTGCGCCCACCCCTGCCGCTGGCAGTACGCCCTGGTGGAGGAGACGCGGCCGGGTCTCTACCTGCCGGTGGAGGAGAATGACCGGGGCACCTATATCATGAACGGAGGCGACCTCTGTATGCTGGGGCATGTCCCGGAACTCATGGAGGCCGGCATCGACTGCTTCAAGATAGAAGGCCGCATGAAGAATGCCCTTTACGTGGCCCAGACGGTCGGGGCCTACCGCAGGGCCATCGACCTGTGCACGGGCGGAGATCTCGAGGGCTACCGCCGGGAGCTGCCGGCCCTGGAGCAGCAGCTGCGCCGCTGCACCTGGCGCAAGTTCACCACGGGCTTCTATTTCGGAAGACCCGGCAGGGAAGAGATGGTCTATGACAGCAACAGCTACACAGAAGGCGCTGTCTGGATGGGCATCGTGGAGGAGCCCCACGTTACAGACGCGGGAGTCACTTTCAAACTGAAGCAGAGGAACAAATTCAGCGTGGGAGAACGTCTCACGGCCCTGCTGCAGGGCGGCGGAGAGATAGATCTGGAGATCGCCGGGATCCGGGATGCGGAAGGCACGGCCATGGAGAGCGCGCCTCATCCGGGACAGCTGGTGGAGGTGACGGCAGGGGTTCCCGCAGGAAGGGAAGGTCTGCTGCGCCGGGGTGACATTCTGCGCAGAGACGCGACAGGAGATTTAACAGTATGAAGATCATTGTAGTGGGAAGCGGCAAGGTCGGTGCCAGCATCATACGGGAGCTGGCCCTGCAGAAGCATGATATTTCCGTGATCGATGTGCAGAGCCAGGTGATCGATGACCTGACCAACAGCTACGATGTCATGGGCCTCGTGGGCAATGGCGCCAGCTATTCGATCCAGAAGGAGGCAGGCGTAGAGGACGCTGACCTGCTGATCGCCGTGGCCGATTCGGACGAGCAGAACCTTCTCTGTTGCCTGATCGCCAAGAAGGCGGGCGGATGCAATACCATCGCCCGCGTGCGCAATCCGATCTACAGCAGTGAGATCGGTTTCATCAAAGAGGAACTGGGTCTGTCCCTGATCGTGAATCCGGAGCTGGCCGCCGCGGAAGAGGCTGCCAGGATCCTGCGGACACCTTCCGCCATCCGCGTCGAGACCTTCGCCCGCGGACATGTGGAGCTGATGAAGCTGGTGATCCCGGAGAGAAGCATTCTGGACGGCTGCATGCTGATGGACATCAGCAGGAAGGTCCGTGCGGGCGTCCTGGTCTGCACCGTGGAGCGCGGCAAGGACGTGCAGATCCCCAACGGCCAGTTCGTCCTGCGCTCCGGGGATACGATCTCCATCGTGGCCGCCCCTGACAATGCCCGCCGTTTCCTTGACAGCATCGGGCTGGGCAAAAAGCGCATCACCAATACCATGATCATCGGCGGCAGCAAGATCGCCTATTATCTGGCCCAGAAGCTGGTGGACAGCGGCATCCGCGTCAAAATCGTGGAGAAGGATCTGAACCGCTGCGAGGAGCTGAGCGGAGCGCTGAAGGGGGTCGAGGTGATCCACGCCGATGCCTCCAACCAGGAGGTCCTGATGGAAGAGGGCATCATGGACTGTGACTCCTTCGTCACCCTGACCGGGATCGACGAGGAGAACATCTTCCTCAGCCTTTATGCCAAGAAATGCTCCCATGCCAAGATCATCACCAAGGTGGACCGGATCGGATTCGGCGAGATCATTGAGACCTTCGATCTGGGCAGCCTTCTGCAGCCCAAAAAGATCGTCTCCGACACCATCACCCGTTATGTGCGCGCCATGCAGAACTCCATCAGCAGCAATGTGGAGGCGCTCTATCACATCATCGAAGGACGGGTGGAGGCACTGGAATTCAGCATCGAGGAGGACGCGCCCGTGATCGGCGTGCCGCTGCAGGATCTCCATATCCGGGACGGTGTCCTGATGGCCTGCATCTACCGGCACGGAACGATCATCATTCCCAACGGTCAGTCGATGATCGAGGTGGGAGACAGACTGATCGTGGTGACGACCTATCAGGATCTCGGCGATATCCGGGACATTCTGGAGTAAACGAAGGGTACATATGAACTACAGTGTTATCAGAAGAATACTCGGCATCGTCCTGCGGTTTGAGTCGGCCTTCCTGCTGCTCCCCTGCATCACGGCGGTCATCTACAGAGAATCGGAGGGCTGGTGGTATCTGGCCTGCGCGGCGGTCTGCTTCGTTCTGGGAAGTATCATGGCCTACGTGCCCTCCAAGAGAGACATTTTCTATACCCGGGAGGGCTTCGCGGCTGTTGCGCTGAGCTGGATCCTCCTGTCGGTCTTCGGAGCGGCGCCTTTTGTCCTGTGCGGAGACATCCCCAGCTTCACCGATGCCCTGTTTGAGACGATCTCAGGATTCACCACCACCGGATCCAGCATCCTGGCGGATGTGGAGGCCCTGAGTCATACCAGCCTCCTGTGGCGCAGCTTCACCCACTGGGTGGGCGGCATGGGTGTCATGGTCTTCATCCTGGCCGTCATGCCCATGACCGGCGGCTACAACATGCACCTGATGAGGGCGGAGAGCCCCGGCCCCTCCGTGGGCAAGCTGGTCCCCAAGGTCAGGGAGACAGCCAGAGCCCTCTATGTCATCTATTTCGGTATCACCGTGACGGAATTCATCTTCCTGGCGGCCGCCCGCATGCCGATCTTCGATGCCCTCTGCATCTCCTTCGGCAGTGCCGGTACCGGCGGATTCGGCGTGCTTGCCGACAGCTGCGCCAGCTATACCATCCTGCAGCAGGGGATCATCACGGTCTTCATCATCATGTTCGGCGTCAACTTCAACGCCTACTACTTCCTGATCATGAGCAAGGACAAGAAGGAAGCCTTCCGCATGACGGAGGTGAGGGCCTACCTGCTGATCATCGCCTTCAGCGTGATCACCATCGCCATCAACATCCGCCAGCAGTTTGAGAACTTCTTCCTGGCCTTCCATCACGCCGCCTTCCAGGTGGGCAGCATCATCACGACCACCGGTTACGCCACCCAGGACTTCGACCGCTGGCCCCAGTACTCCCGCGCCCTCCTGGTCCTCCTCATGTTCATAGGCGCCTGCGCGGGCTCCACCGGCGGCGGTATCAAGGTGTCCCGTATCCTGATCCTCCTGAAGTCGGCCAAAAGGGAGATCATCAGCTACATCCATCCCCGCCAGGTCCGCACCATCAAGATGGACGGCAAAGCCTCCGATACCCAGATGGTCCACGGCGTCCTGCGTTACCTGGTCGTTTACGTCGCGGTCTTCGCGGCCTCCTTCATGGCCCTGACCGTCTTTGAGAACTGTGACCTGGAGACCCTCTTCACGGCAGTGGCCGCCACCTTCAACAACATCGGCCCCGGCCTCAGCAAGGTCGGCGCCACCATGAATTTCGCCTTCTTCTCGACGCCCAGCAAGTACATCCTCATGTTCGACATGCTGGCAGGACGTCTGGAACTCTACCCCCTGCTGATCCTCCTGGTCCCTGACCTGTGGAAGAAAGCAAGGTGAGGGGAGAAACAAACGCAAAAAATTCCTCAGAAGCCCTTACGAAGGGCCTCTGAGGAAATTTTTTGTGTGTATGGATGTGTGGTTTACGTAGTTTAGAGGCGGGGGCGGGGTGTCGTGTTTCAAGGGGCTCAGTCGAAGAGATCCTCGCTGCCGCTTGTCATCCCCGCGCCCAGGATCAGCCTCTCTTTAGGGATGACCAAGGCGCAGACCGCGCGTCCGTCTCTGACCTCAGCGGTGGTGACAGGCCTGCCGGTCTTCTCATCCAGCAGGCAGATCAGGTCAGGGAAGGTGGCCAGGCGCTCCTGCCCGCGGTTTACGAACATGAACTCATCGCGGAAGGTGAGGGTGATCGCGTCCTCGGCGCTCTTCACATCCAGATGGCCGACGCCGTCTCCGCCCTCCGTCCGGGGAGAGCAGTCGGAGATCACGCCGCGCATCAGGACGCGCGCGTCGTAGCGGTCTTCCAGGGCGCGGACATAAAGAGATCCCGCTTCGGTGCCGGTCTCTCTTGCCTGGCGCTGGCAGGCCTCATAGAGGCGGCCGATCTCGATGGCCTGGGCGACAGCGCCAGGGGCTGCGTGATCCTTGAGATAGGCGGCGTTCACAGGGTGGCGGATGACAGCCACCATACCGCTGCCGGCCGCCGCGCTGGCGCGGACTACCTGGGTGGTCGTGGCCAGGGCGCCCTTCACGACGGTCTCCACGTACCGCGGACCCATCCCGCCGCAGGCGGTCTGCAGAGTCTCATAGTCAGGAAGGAGCTCGAGCCCCATGCTCTCCATGACTTCCGTCGGGCAGGCCCGGCCGCTGCACGGCGCGTCGACCATGGGAAGACCGGTGAGCGCCGACAGGATCCATCCGTTGGCCGTGGAGCTGCCCCCGTTTTCGCAGGAGATGAAACCGGCCAGTTTCCGTCCGCAGGCCTCGGCAAAATTGTTGAGGGCTGTCATCCAGTGGTCGATGGTCAGGCCCTCTTCAAACTCGGACGCCGTTCCCGCTGTGGAGACGGTGACGACCACGTCCCCGGGTCCCAGTTCATCGACATCCACCATCTCCAGCTCATCGGCATAAGTCAGGGCATCATCCATGGCCCGGAGACCGTCGGCCAGCCGTCCTCCGCCTCCTCCGCCCAGAAGCAGCCCGCCCAAAAGGGCCTGCCGGCAGTTTTCCTCGGTAAGTATCGTCATCTCTCTCTCCTCTGTATATACAAGCCAGATCCCGGGCCGCCCCTGCAAGGGTGCACGCCCTCTTACAAATCATATCATAAAACCTTCGCCTGCATCATCCGGAATCTTCCCGGAGCCAGGATCAAAGAAGCCTGACAGAAAATAAAAAAACCGCTTGCATTTACAGAGAACATCCTATATACTATTGATTCGTAGCCGAGAGAAACCCAATCGGTCATACATATAGGGCTATAGCCAAACGGTAAGGCAGCGGACTCTGACTCCGTCATTTGAAGGTTCGAATCCTTCTAGCCCTGCTCCAATCTGACAGCGTTTGTACAAAGCGTACAGACGCTGTTTTTCTTTATGTATTCTGCGGCTTTACAGGAATACAATCAAAAAAGCCGCCCCGATCAGATCGCCGGGAGCGGCTTTTCTTCAGGTAAGTATAAAGGCGGAGCATTTCCTCAGTGCGGCCAGTCCGTCAATAGCCGTGATCTATCACTTCCCAGGGCTCGACGCTCGTGTTCCTCGTCAGGATCCAGAGGTAATCCTCATAGGTGTAATCAGGTTCCAGGCCGTTATGATGGTCCTCCTTGTCTGTCGTGAAGGTGGACTTCAGCACGATGACCTGCTCAGGGGCAAGTCCGCGCACTTGCGCTTCATCTTTGACTGCCTGATCGCCGGCATAGCCGATCTCTTTCATCTTACAGCCTTCAAACTCCTGGAAGGCGAGCTGGACCTCTTCGACAGCCGCATCATAGTCTTCACTGTCAAAGATCATGGATGAAAACCCACCGACTTTCACCCCATCACTGCAGCCGGCGAGGCTGAAGACAAGTGCGAGGACAGAGAGTATTAATGCCAGTTTTTTCATATTATTCTCCTTTCTGTTTACACTGTGGATCCTGGGGGCCAAGTGTATCGATCAAGATAGATTGTAATCATAATCTGACATGTTTTCAAGGCGAAAAGCCGTCGGGATGCTTGGAGACTCACGATAAGTATCTTATTATGAAGTGTATCCTGTTATGAAATGATTTGTAATACCGGTAGGATCTGCGCTGCCGGAAGAAGTGCAGGCGGCCTATGAGAAAGCGGCCGAAACGGTCTGCTGGCAATGGGGCAGAGTGGACACCCTTGCCTGTCTCGGCAGCCAGGTCGTGGCCGGGACCAACTATGCGATCCTCTGCAAAGGAGAGCTGACGGAGGATCCTTCCGCCGAAAGGATCTTCGTCGTCACTATCTACGAGGACCTGGAAGGGAATGCAAGTATCACCAATTCCTGTATCCTTGATCTTGCAGAGTTTACGGAGTGACTTGATGAGCGTTCCGGAAGGGCAGGACCCGGTCCTGGGGATCGTCTTTGAAGGCGGGCTCTTCTTATTGACAGGGAACACTGCCGGAAGTATGATTAGTTATACAAATCATACCAAGGGGGGTGCGAAAATGACATATCCGGAAGGAAGATACGCCTGGACAGCAACAGTGGGAGAGAAGGGACAGATCGTCATCCCAAAACAGGCGAGGGAGATCTTTGGGATCAGGCCGGGGGATACCCTGCTTCTGCTCGGGGATGTGGAGCGCGGGATCGCCATCCCGAACAAAGGGGCGTTCGAGGGGCTTTTTGACGCGGCTTTTGAAGACAGGAAGGGAGGAGAGTCATGAGGATCGCATGGTTCTGCATCCCCGCACACGGACACACGAATCCCACACTCGGGATCGTACGTGCGCTGACGTCCGCCGGTCATGAAGTATTCTACTTTTCCTTCGAGATGTTCCGGGAGAAGATCGAACAGGCCGGTGCGACGTTCATCGGGTGTGACGGGTATGATTTTGAGATGGAGGACAAGGAGAACGCGGACCGGGTCGGCAAGGACAAGGCCTTCGCGACGGAGCTGCTCGTCTCCTCGACACTGGCCCTCGACGCCATGACGACCGAGAAGATCGGGGAGATCCGGCCGGACGTCATCGTCTCGGACTCCGTGGCCTTCTGGGGCAAGCTCGTGGCGATGAAACACGGGATCCCGTACGTCTCTTCCACGACCACCTTTGCCTTCAACCGGTATTCGGCCAAATACATGAAAGAGACGCCCTGGGATATCGTGAAGATGCTCCTGGCCATGCCCAGGATCGACCGGCAGATCCGGCGCCTGCGGGAGAGAGGATACCCGGTCAGGGGGATCCTGGATATCGTGCAGAATGACAACGAGACGAACACGATCGTCTATACATCCTCCTATTTCCAGCCTTGCTCGGAGACCTTTTCCAACCGGTACCACTTCATCGGGCCTTCGATCCGGCCGGTCACGGAGCCTTACCCGAAGACGGCGGACAAGACCGTCTACATCTCCATGGGGACCGTGAACCAGAACCGGGAGTTCTACCGCAACTGCATCCACGTGCTGGGGCAGACGGACTGGCAGGTCATCCTGTCCATGGGGACCAACACGGAGCACTTCGATGATCTGCCGGCCAATGTGCAGGTCCACGCGTCCGTGGACCAGATGGCAGTGCTGTCGATCGCGGACGCCTTCATCACCCACTGCGGTATGAATTCCGCGTCCGAAGGTCTGTACTTCCGGGTCCCGCTGGTGCTGTTCCCGCAGACGCCCGAGCAGGGGGCTGTTGCCAGGAGGACGGAGGAACTCGGCGCCGGGGTGAAACTGAAGTCTATCTCAGAGGAAGATATTTTGGACGCTGTCACGAAAGTCCTCTTTGATCCCTCGTACAGGGAAAACGCCGTCAGGATCTCAGAGAGCTTCCGGGCCTGCGGCGGGGCAGAGGAGGCGGTGGCGTTTTTGGAAAAGTTGGGTGTCTTTTCTGGTTGTGACACAGTAAATACGGGAGAGGTATAATAAAATACTATGTTGCGAGGGCCGGCTCTCTGCTGGGGCTGCAGCTGGCCGGCGGATTTCCGGTGGGGCAGGCAGCCGGTGGCGTAAGATGTCTGCAACAATAATTAGGTTTGACTAATGCGAGCGGGAGCAGGGATAATGATTCTCGCAGAGCTTTAAAGCCTGTGAGAATCAAATGATCAGCCACAGAAGGGAGAAAGAAATGAAATATAAGTGCACAGTCTGCGGACACATCTATGACGAGGACAAGGAAGGCGTGAAGTTTGCGGATCTTCCGGAAGATTGGAAGTGCCCCATCTGCAAGCAGCCCAAAGCTAAGTTCGAGCCCGTGGATGAGACCGCGGAGCTGACCTGGGCTTCCGAGCACAAGATCGGCATCGCCTCTGATCTCGATGAGGAGATGAAGGATTTCCTGCGCGCGGAGTTCGCAGGGGAGTGTTCCGAAGTCGGCATGTATCTTGCCATGTCCAGAGCGGCGATCCGCGAGGGCTATCCGGAAGTCGGCGCTTTCTATCGCCAGGCCGCTTTTGAGGAGGCCGATCACGCTTCCCGCTATGCCGAGATGCTCGGCGAGGTCGTCTCTGCTTCCACCAAGGCCAACCTTGAGGCCCGCGTCGCGGCTGAGAACGGAGCCTGCGCAGGCAAGACCAAATTCGCCAAGAAGTGCAAAGAGATGGGTCTGGATGCCCTGCATGACAGCATCCATGAGATGGCCCGCGACGAGGCCAGACACGGCCAGGGCTTTGAGGGCCTGCTGAAGAGATACTTCAAGTGATCCGTCTGATCTTTCCGATTCGCCCGGTCCCTCCGGCGGCGGTGAGCGATCAACTGAATCGATGAATTTGAAAAGATTTGAAAAAGGGGGCTGTCGCATTTGTAAAAAT
>DGGX01000014.1 GCA_002392385.1 Lachnospiraceae bacterium UBA3863 | reverse complement strand
CATGTTGACACGCTCGGTGCTGAAGATGATGCAGTTCTGTCTCTGATAGACAGGGATCTCGCAGGCCCAGTCGATGATCTTGTCAAGGCAGGCCTTGTAGACACTCTTACGATAAGACTGATCGACAGACTTTCTGGCTGCCAGGATCATCTCGTCGAGTTCCTTGTCCTCGATCTGGTACATGTAGTTGGAGTTGCCGGCGTTGGCGCCGCCGTTAGCAACATCGGAGTAGTAGATCTGGTACATATCCGGATCCACGGTCGCGCCCCAGGCTGCGCACCAGATATCGACCTGGTGAGCTTCCAGCGCTGTCCAGAGGTCAGAGCTGTTGGACAGATCCTTGATGGTGAACTTGATGCCGATGCTTTCGAAAGCCTTGGAGGCCTCGTCCAGGATCATGAAGGACGGGTGATTGCCGGAGCCGTCAGCAGGGATCCAGGCTTCAAATTCCATCTTGGCGCCCTCGGGAGCCGCTGTGACCTTGCCGTCTGTGACCGTGTAGCCGGCAGCCTCGAAGAAGCCCAGCGCTGCCTGTGCGGCCGCGGCGCTCTTCTCTTCCGCTGTCATCTCGGAGGTGTAGATCGGGTTGCCGTTCACATCCGTGGAGAAGGCCAGCTGATAGCCGTCATCCGCCGGCTGAGGGGCTGCCCAGGATGTATTGGAGATCGGATAGTTGATAACATCGGCCAGCTCGCCGTAGTAGGTGTCGATGGCCACGTCTCTGTAAACGCAGAGGACGGTGGCGATGGCACGGCGGAGGTTCTTGGAAGCCTCGGAATCCGGCACGCCGTCCGCGGTCACGTTGTGGGAGTTGATGCCGATATAGCCGTAGCCCAGGTTGTCGACCAGGTCGGTGGTGATCTTAGGTCCGTTGATATCGTCGTTGCCGTTGGCGTTCTTGATGGAAGCGACAGCGTCCTTGTTGATGGAAGGATCCGTGATATCCACGGTTCCGGTGACAACACCGTTGAGCTTATCCGCGTCTGTCATCTCACGGAACTGGAGCTGCTTGGTCTTGGGAGCGCCCTGCATGTAGCTCTCGTTGGCGTTGAAGTAAACGACACCGTTCTCATACTTGTCAAAGACATAAGGGCCGGCGCCGAGAGGCATTGTGGTCTTGGCTCTCACGCTGGTCAGATCGCCCTTATCAAATCCGAAATGGTTATTGTCATAATCGAACTTGGAAGCATCGCCATAGTAGTGAAGAGGGGCGATCGGCAGAGCCAGCTGATAGATCATGGTGGCATCTGTCTCAGTCGCGACGACGCGCAGGTGCGTATCGTCGATCTTCTGGATACCGGAGATGTTCGGTGCGCTCTCACCGGTGGTGATACCGATAGCGAAGGAATCGTAGTCCTGCATGAAGCTGGTCAGAGAGCTGTCTGCTGCCTCGGTGTTGCTCATAGCGAGCGGATCGCCGTTATAGGCATCGAGCATGGCCTGGTAGAAAGCAGCCGCGTCCGCGTCCTCAGCGAGCTCATAGCCCCAGTTGGCCGCGCATGCCGCAACGGAATCCTCCTCCGCGTTGTAACCCGCCGCCTTGCAGTAGTCCACGATCGACTGAGCGAAGGCTGGACCGGCCTGGTCCACATCGGCCCAGAAAGCGGTCTGCTGCTCTTCTGTCCAGTAGGTGAAGTCCGTATTGTCCCTGCCGGCTGCCACAAGCAGATTGATGAGGGTCTCCATACCGCTTCTGTAGGCATCCAGACCCTCGATGGGCTGGGAATACAGAGTGGTGGATCCGTCATAAGCGGGATCGCAGTAGACATACATATTGAAAATGATGTCATCCACTGTGAGCTTCTCGCCGTCAGAGAAGGTCAGATCATCGCGCAGCGTGAAATCATAGTGCACGGTGCCGTCTTCCTGCTCGGTGACCTCGAGATCGGCCGGTCCGTAGTAGGTGTAGTCAGTCCCGTTGTAGGGAATGGTCTCGCCCTGGATGCCCTTGTAGATGATGGCACCGGTACGGTCGCTGTTGAGCAGGCTGAGCTGTGTCATGGCAGCCACGTCCTGGTCATAGGCAGTCTCCGCGAAGAACGGAGAGAATTTGCTGTTGAAATTGGAATAGCCTACTACCAGAGGGGTTCCTGCCTCTTCCGCGGGCTCAGTGGTTCCTGCATTGGATGCCCCGTTGCCAGAGCCGCCGCCGCAGCCTGCCAGCGTGCCCATAACGAGCACAGCCGCACAGAGACCGGCAAGAATCTTAGCGATCCTCTTCTTCATACTGTGTTCCTCCCTTTTGTTAAAAGATAATAACTACATTTCGTGTCCGTCCGCTGCCGACACCTGTCGTTCTGAGACGGATGAAACACACATGGATAATTATAGAATCGGTTTAAACGAATGTCAACCTACGACCAGCGTATGGTTTTATGCAATTTATACAAAAAGGCTCCCGCTGCAGCCACCGCAGTCTGCATTAAAAACCAAAGGGCCGTCGGACCCGCCGCCGGTGCCGGCGCGGCGGTCAGACAGCGGACAGCTCCCAGTACCAGAGACAGGGCGGCAGCCGCGCACAGCAGGCCGCAGCGGAAGGGCTGCCTGGCCGCCGCGGTCTCATACTGGTATTCCCGCAGTTCTCCCCGGCCGGCGGTGATCCTGTAGAGTCCCCACAGGATCCGGACGGCCAGTATGAGCTCCAGGATAAAAGGGATCAGGAGATAAGCCTTGTCCCCCATGACCTCCGGCGGCAGCGTGCCGATCACCACAAGCGCCGGTACAGGCACGGAGGCCACATACCAGAGTCTGCGCAGCTGCCGGCTGTAGTCCTCCTCCGTCTCCGCGCGCAGGATCCTGCCCTCGTACTGATAGCTGCCGTCCCCGCTCTGCCGGAAATCACGCAGATGGGCCCGCCTGCTGACATTTCGTTCCTTTCTGGCCTTGTCTTTCCCGGGATCCGCCTTCATGCAAGTGTCCTCCTGTAAATACTCAGACGATACCTGTCAGATCATAATTGTCCAGATAGGCCTCTGCCTTCTCGCACACGCTCCGCAGGCAGTTCTCATCGAAGGGGCTCTGCAGACCGGCCTTGTCCAGCATACGGGTGAAGGTATCGCTGCCGCCCTGTACCGTGTAGGCCATATAGGTATCCCAGGCCTTCTTCCGGTCTTCCCTGAGCAGGGCCCAGAACTCCAGGCTCACTGTCTGCGCCAGACAATAATCGATGTAATAGAAGGGCACCTCATAGATGTGAGACTGCCTCTGCCAGCCCTCTCCTTCGCTGTAGAAGGGGATATCCCCGTCCAGTCTCTGCCAGGGCATATAGATGCCCAGCAGACGCTTCCACTCGGCATGACGCTGGGCCGGTGTCAGTTCCGGCTTCTCATAGACGATATGCTGGAAATGATCCACCATGGTCCCGTAAGGGATGAAGGTCAGCGCCCCGGCCAGATGGCTGTAGCGGAATTTGGCCGCGTCCGGGCCGAAGAAATCCTCCGCCCATTCCTCGCCGAAGAATTCCATGGACATGGAGTGCACCTCACAGGCCTCCATGGTCGGGTAGACCGTGCTCATGGGTACCCTGTTCCGGTTGATCCAGGCTTCAAAGGCGTGGCCGGCCTCGTGGGTCACCACCTCCACATCGCCCTGGGTCCCGTTGAAATTGGCAAAGATAAAGGGCACATGGTAGTCCGGCAGGCTGGTGCAGTAGCCGCCGCCGGCCTTGCCCTCTGTGGACAGCACGTCCATCAGCTCTCTCTCCCGCATGGTACGGAAGAATTCATCCGTCTCAGGCGACAGTTCTCTGTAGAACTTGCTGCCCGCGTTCAGGATGTCCTCCGCGGTCCCCTGGGGCCTGGGATTGCCGCTGCGGAATTCCAGCACATTGTCGGCGAAGCTCATGGGATATTCCTTGCCCAGCCGCTCAGCCTGCCTGCGGTAGATCTTGTCCGCCACGGGCACCAGATACTTCACGACCGCTGCCCGGAATCTCTCCACGTCCTCCCGGGAATAGCAGTTCCTGCCCATCCGGTAGTAGCCCAGCTGCGTGTAGCCGCCATAGCCCAGCTTGCGGCCCATCTCGTCACGCAGGGCAGTCAGGCGGTCATAAATACTGTCCAGCTTGTCCTGGTGGTCCTTGTACCACTGACCCTCCGCCTTCCAGGCCGCCAGACGCACATCGTCATCGGCGCTGTTCTTGAAGGGCGTCATCTGGGACAGGGTGTAGACCCCTCCCCGGAAAGGGATCTGGGCAGAAGCGATCAGCTTGGCATAAGCCTGCGTCAGATCATTCTCCTCCTGCATCTGGGGAATGATGGCCGGATCGAAGCTCTTGCGCTCGATCTCCGCGTTCAGGAAAACGATGCTGCCGAACTCCTCCTCCATACGGCTCCGCCAGGGCGATTCCAGGAGCGCCGCCGTGAAGGCCTGGTTGTACTCCTCCAGCTCCGGGCCCGCCGCGTTCCAGAAGTTCTCCTCCGCGTCATAGAAGGCATCCCTGGTATCGATGGAGTGCCGGATACTGGCCAGGGTCGCTTCCGTCTCTATATGCTCCTTGCTCTTCTCCCAGGCGAGATAAGCCTCACGCGCCTTTTCATAAGTGTCAGACTCCTGAAAGGCCTTCATCAGTTCGCTCGTCTCTCTCTTCACCGCCTCGATATCGGGCCGTGTGTAGGTCATTTCTTTAAAGGTCAGTTTCTCTGCAGACATATTTCCTCCTGTTCCTGTGTGATCAGCACCGCAGTCCTTGAAAAAATAAAAGGAAGCCGCAGTGATGCTGACTTCCTTCTCTCATACCGGCAGCGGGGATCGAACCCGCACTCCCTTGCGGGAA
>DGGX01000096.1 GCA_002392385.1 Lachnospiraceae bacterium UBA3863 | reverse complement strand
CGCGGTAGACCTTGCCGATCTGGTATCTTTTAAAAGGAAAGACCAGATCGTTCTGGTGGAGGGCCACATATTTGGCCAGCGGGACGGTCAGGTCGAACCGCATGGTCAGATCCGTGTCACCCTTGCTGAAGCGGTAGATCTGCTTCTCGGTCTCTCCGCCCGCCTTGGCCAGCAGGATCTCGCTGTGCTCCAGCACCGGCGTGTCCAGCGGGAAGAATCCGTATGACTGATATACTCTCTCCAGGGTCCTCCTGATCTCCTCAAACAGGACCTGCTCCTTGGGCTGCAGCTCCATAAATCCGGAGAGTGTTCTGGGTCTGATCAGATTGCTCATCCTTTTCTCTTCCTTTCCTCTCTTAATATCTATTCTCTAAATATCTATTCTATGCCGCATGGTGCCGCGGCGGTCTGTCACTGTTTCTCTACCTTACTACCTGCCTGCCTCTTCAGGCAAGTCAAAATGCGGCTTTTCCCATATTTCTGCCCCTTCCGTCACCAGGAGATGCCCAGGGTCTTCAGGATCCGCATGGTCAGAAGGCCCATCAGAAGGCCCGTGGCCGTGCCTGCCCCGATCAGGACCGGCAAGTAGCGGATCAGGACGGGGGTGTGAAGGATCAGCACGGCGGTCAGGAGCTGTCCCGCGTTGTGACTGACGCCGCCCGCCATACTGACGCCGGCCGGGGAGAATCCGCCCGCTGCCATGCACACCAGCATGACCGCATAGCTGAGCAGGCCCCCTGCCAGGGAATAGAGTATGGAAACGCCGTTTCCGAAAAGCAGGCCCGTCAGCACAATCCGGCAGAGAGAGATCGTCAGGACCATCGTGGGCTTCAGATAATAGAGGCCCGACAGGACGACCAGATTGGCCAGGCCCAGCTTGACGCCCGGAATACCGAAATGCACAGGGATCAGGGACTCCACATAGCTGAAGATCATGGCCAGCGCCGTCAGCACGCCGCAGTAGGCCACAGCGGCCGCCGGCGTCGCGGGTGTGCCCGGGAAGAGCCCTGCAGCACCGGTCTCCCTGCCGCGGGCGGCTCTTTCCTCCTTGTCCGGATGCATGGACATTCCTTCCTCTCCCCTCTCACTGTGAGATGCTGTCATAACCCGCATCCTCTCCTGATTCATCCGACACTTCCGCGATCACACGGTGCGGCAGGCAGACGATCATCTCGCCCGGCTCGCTGATCCGGCCCTGGTGCATACACAGGCCGTCCGGACAGTCCGCCTCTGTCATCACGGCATAGCCGTCCCGGATCACCAGACGGTTGTGTCCGAAGGACGTATCTATATCCTCCTCCCTTTCCTCCGAGAGCGGCCAGGTGCCCACAGGCTGCCCGTCCACGGAGACGGTGACATACCTGCCGTCCCTGTGGGGCCGCAGGAAGGGGACCAGATAGAAATATATGGCCAGGATCGCGGTGCAGCCCGCCAGAACTGCCAGCAGGATCCTGTCTCTTCTTGTCAGAAAAGTCATGATTCTCTCCTCTTCAGGTTTCTACCCGATTGTATTAGAACCGGTCGCAGAAAGCAAGAGCAGGCGTCCTTCAACAATGTATCGTCATTTGTTTGACAATAGAGAGCCTGTCTCTTATCATATTTTTGTAGCTACATTATTTTTATTCTGTAAAAAGAGGGGTACATGAGAATGGGCAATTTGAAAAGCGAGTATCTTCGCGGCCTGGTCGCCTCGGTGCTGACACTCATCTTTGTGCTGGGTGCGGCTGCCATCGGACCGTCTCTGGCCGGCGGCGGCGCGGCGGCCACGGGAGAGTATACGCCGGGCACCTATACGGGGGAGGCCAAGGGCTTTGGCGGTCCCGTGGAGGTCACGGTGACTGTGGGCGACGGCGGCGGCATCACCAAGGTGGATGTCAAGGGCGACGCGGAGACACCGGATGTGGGCGGCGCGGCCATTCCCACACTGAAGAACGCCATCCTGACGGCGCAGAGCGCTGAGATCGACAGCGTGTCCGGCGCCACCTTCACCTCCGACGCCGTCAAGAGCGCCGCTGCGGACGCCCTGGCGCAGGCCAGGGGCGGACAGGCAGGCACCTCTGCCGCGGCCGGTCCCAAGGCGGAAGGGGATGACCTCTTCATTCCGGGCACCTATACCGGCACCTCCAAGGGCTTCGGCGGCGACGTGACCGTCACCATGACCGTCAGCAACAAGGAGATCACGGACCTGCAGATCGACGGCAGCCACGAGACAGAGAACATCGGCTCCTTTGCCGTGACGATGCTGAAAGACCGGATCATGGAGGCGCAGAGCCCCAACGTGGACGCTATCACCGGCGCAACGGTCTCCAGCAACGCCATCCTGAGAGCGCTGGACGATGCCTTTGCACAGGCAGGCGCGGACCTCTCTAAATTCCCGGTGATCTCTGACACATTTACCGGCCTGAAGGATTACAGAGAGCTCGACTGCGATATCGTGATCATCGGCGCGGGCGGCGCCGGCATGACCGCTGCCATCAACGCCACGCAGGAAGGCAAGAACGTCATCCTCCTGGAGAAGATGCCCTACGCCGGCGGCAATACCACCAAGGCTACGGGCGGCATGAACGCCGCGGAGACCCACTACCAGAAGGAACAGGGCATCGAGGACAGCGTGCAGACCTTTATCGAGGATACGATGGCGGGCGGCCACAACATCAATGACAAGGATCTGGTCACCGTGATGGCTCAGAATTCCGCAGCCGGCATCGACTGGCTGGATTCCATCGGCGCTCCGCTTCCGAAGATCTCCTACTCCGGCGGCGCCTCCGTCGATCGTATCCACGCTCCTGCGGACGGCTCCGGCGTCGGCGCTTATCTCGTCACGGCCTTCCTGAAGAAGATCGACGAACTGGGCATCAACGTCATGTATGACACCAAAGCCACCAGCCTGATCACCACCGAGGGCACCGTCGTGGGCGTCCAGGCAGAAGGCAAGAATGCTTACTACACCATCCACGCCAAAGCTGTCATCCTGGCCACCGGCGGTTTCGGCAACAACCAGGAGATGATTGTCCACTACCGCGACGACCTGAACGGCACTGTCTCCACCAGCGCCCCCGGCGTCACCGGCGACGGCATCACCATGGCCGAAGCGGTCGGCGCAGACCTCGTGGACATCGACCAGATCCAGCTCCATCCCACCGTGGAGCAGGGGACCAGCATGCTGATCACCGAGAGCGTCCGCGGCGACGGCGCCATCCTGGTGAACCAGGAAGGCAAGCGTTTCATCAACGAGCTGCTGACCCGTGACGTAGTCTCCGCCGGAGAACTGGAGCAGACCGGCAGCTACGCCTACATCATCTTTGACCAGCACCTGCGTGACAACCTCAAGGCCATTGAGAAGTATGTCTCCACCGGCATCACCATACAGGGCGACACCATCGAGGAGCTCGCCGAGCAGATCGACATCGATCCCGCGACACTGGCGGAGACCCTCAGCACCTGGAACCAGTACGTGGCGGATCAGAAGGATCCCGATTTCGGCCGCACCACCGGCATGAAGAACGATCTGAGCACGGCTCCCTACTACGCCATCAAGATCGCTCCCGGCATCCACCACACCATGGGCGGCGTCCACATCAACACCCAGGCCCAGGTCATCGACGTGAACGGCAAGCCGATCCCCGGCCTCTTCGCCGCGGGCGAAGTCTGCGGCGGCGTCCACGGCGGCAACCGCCTCGGCGGCAACGCGGTGGCAGACATCGTCGTCTTCGGCCGCATCGCCAGCGACAGCGCCGTCAAGTACTGCGACAAGTAAATCAAACATCCCGGTGATGATGCAGGGCTGCTGAGGATATCAGCAGCCCTGTTTCTATGTTTCTATGACGACCCATATCAAAACGATACCGGCTGTGTGAAATCAAGTCAATTTTTCACACAGATGATAACGTTCTTCTATCGTATCGTTATTCCCGCGGTGATATATCTAAAAAACCGCACCGGGAGACATCTCCCAGTGCGGTTCGCTTTTTTATAACTGTTTGCAAGTTTGGAGGCAACCCCGTTGTCTGATCACAGCTGCGGGCCTGCTGCGACCAGGGCCTTGCCGGCCTCGTTGGTCTCATACTTCTTGAAGTT
>DGGX01000005.1:4209-4594 GCA_002392385.1 Lachnospiraceae bacterium UBA3863 | reverse complement strand
CGTAGCCGGGAATGCCGATGGCGCCCACCTTTTCGATGTTCTCCACGCCGAGGTGCACGCAGCCCGGGCCCAGGGACTCGGAAAGGCCGTAGTTCGTGTCGTACTGGTGCTGCGGGAAATAGTGCATCCAGCGCTTGATGAGGCTGGGCGGCACCGGCTGCGCGCCGATATGCATGAGCCGCCACTGATCCAGCTTATAGTCTTCCTTCTTCAGCTCGCCGCTGTCCAGGGCTTCCAGGATATCCTGGGCCCAGGGGACCAGGAGCCAGACGACCGTGCACTGCTCGTCGGAGATGGCCTTGAGGAGGTCTTCCGGACGGGTACCTGTCAGCAGGACAGCCCGGCCTCCCGACACGAGGCTTCCGAACCAGTGCATCTTGGCGCC
>DGGX01000005.1:0-4148 GCA_002392385.1 Lachnospiraceae bacterium UBA3863 | reverse complement strand
GGTAGAGGGGCGGGATGCAGAGGAATACATCGTCCTTCTGCTGGCCGTGGTGCTTCTGCTCCATGATGGCGGAGTGCACGATGGCGCTGTGCTTGTGCAGGATGGCCTTGGGGAATCCGGTGGTGCCGGAGGAGAAATAGATCGCCCCGTAATCGTCGTCCGAGATCTCCACCTCCGGCGCGTGGCTGGAGTAGTTGTCGCACAGAGAGACGAAATCCTCGGCGAAGGACGGGCACAGGGGTCCGTCATACAGGAGGAGACGCCGGCGGCTGATATTGTCCGCGATCTCTTCGATACGGCCGATGAATTCGGGACCGAAGATCAGGACATCGGCCTCAGCCAGCTTCACGCAGTACTCGATCTCATCCGCGCTGTAGCGGAAGTTCAGGGGCACCGCGATGGCGCCGGTCTTGAGGATGCCGAAATAGATCGGCAGCCAGTCCAGGCAGTTCATAAGAAGGATCGCCACCTTGTCGCCCTTGACGATGCCGCGGGCAATGAGCATGTTGGCGATGCGGTTGGCCTTTTCGTCGAAGACAGACCAGGTGATCTCCTTGCGGAAAGCCGTCTTGCCCGAGGGCTGGATCAGCTCGTATTCTTTCCAGGTCGTCAGCCGCGGGACCTGTACCGCCGGATTGAGTTCCACCAGGGCTACGTCATCCGGCCACTGCCGGGCATTTCTTTCCAAAAACTGAGTAATGGGCATGAATGGATCCTCCTGAGAGAAGATTCTGATAGGAATATATGCGGGTTGCTGCCCGGTCGAAGCGCTTCAGTGCATTAAAGCGTTACGCTTTTGCGCAATAAAGCCAAGGCAGTATTCACTATAGCGCTAATCGGGGCAAAAGTCAACCGGACAGGACGTCCGGGAGCGGGTATTAAGAGGAATGAACACCTCAGAACTTCCGCAGGGCAAGGTTCCTCGCATCCTCCGCGTCCTCCACGGAGAGAATGAGGAGGGGGTAGGAGATAGAGTCGTTCACATGGACGGTGACGGTCTCCCCTGCCCGGTGGCCGGAGAGGGCGCGGCCGATGGGGGATTCGATGCTGATCAGCTTCTTCAGGCTGTTCTGGCGCATGGTGCTGACAAGGGTGTAGACGATCTCCCTGTCTCCCTTGCGGACGGTGACTCGGCGGTCGATGCCGGCCACTTCGGCGGGAGCCTCCTCGGCGATGGTGGCGGTCCGGATCATGCGGTCCAGGTAACGGATCCGGCTCTCGTTCTGGTTCTTGACCCTCTTGGCGGCATGGTATTCGAAATTCTCGCTGAGATCGCCGTGGGCGCGGGTCTCCTTGACCTCCTCCAGCATCTCGTGACGCAGGACGGTGCGGCGGTATTCGATCTCCTTCTCCATCTCTTCGATATCTTTTCTGGTGAGTTCGTTTCTCATGACAGGCTACCTCTTTTTCTTGATCTCATAATTCCTATATCTTACCACAGTCCGGCGCCGCCCGCAAAGCGGGCTTCTTGCCAAGGGGCAGGAAGGAGTCTATAATGAATTCCCAAAGGCACAAGTAAGTTCCGAATGGAGGTTGTCATGACAGTCCTGGAAGAGAAGATCCTTTCCGTTATTGAAAAGAACAGCCGCATCGACGCCGCCGAGCTGGCTGTGGTGCTGGGGACGGAAGAGATCGAGGTCCACAACGCGATGCAGCACATGGAAGAGGAAGGCATCATCTGCGGTTATCACACCATGATCGACTGGGAGAAGACCGGTATCGAGAAGGTCACGGCCCTGATCGAGGTGCGGGTCACGCCCCAGAGAGGCAAGGGATTTGATGATATCGCGGAGCGGATCTACAAGTATCCCGAGGTGAACGCCGTATATCTGATCTCCGGCGGCTATGACCTGCTGGTGACCCTGGAGGGCAAGTCCCTGCGGGAGGTCTCCAGTTTTGTCTCCAGCAAGCTGTCGACGCTGGACACGGTGATCAGTACCGCGACACATTTCATACTCCGCAAGTATAAGGACCACGGCACCATCATGACGAGGCCCTACGAGGACCAGAGGGAGATCGTCTCTCCGTGACCCTTTACGCGGAGACGGACATGCGCGCACCCTGCCTGACCGGGAGGCCGGCAGGGGATGGAAGAGGCTGACAGGAACATGAAAGATATACAGGAAATGCTGGCCAGGCAGGTGGTGGAGATGAAGCCGTCCGGGATCCGGCGGTTCTTCGATCTGGTATCGGAAATGAAGGACGCCATCTCTCTGGGCGTGGGCGAACCCGATTTTGACACGCCCTGGCATATTCGCGACGAGGGCATCTATTCTCTGGAGAAGGGGCGCACCTTCTATACGTCCAATGCCGGACTGAAGGAGCTGCGTCAGGAGATCGCCGCCTATATGAGAAGGACCCAGGGGATCTCTTATCACTGGTCGGACGAGATCCTGGTGACGGTGGGCGGATCGGAAGCCATCGATCTGATGCTGCGGGCCATGATCAACCCCGGCATCGGTGAGGAGGTGCTGATCCCGCAGCCCTCTTATGTCTCTTATGAGCCCTGTGCCATGCTGGCCGGCGCCGTTCCGGTCATTATCGATCTGAAGAATGAGAATCAGTTCCGCCTGACGGCGCAGGAGCTGGAGGCGGCGATCACACCTAAGAGCAAGATCCTGGTCCTGCCCTTCCCCAACAACCCCACCGGCGCCGTGATGGAGCGGGAGGATCTGGAGGCCATCGCCGAGGTGATCCTCCGGCACGACCTCTACGTGCTCTCGGATGAGATCTACAGCGCCCTCAATTATACCGGATCGCCCCATGTCTCCATCGCCTCCCTGCCCGGCATGCAGGAGAGGACGGTGGTGGTGAACGGATTCTCCAAGGCCTATGCCATGACGGGCTGGAGAATGGGCTGGGCCTGCGGCCCCGCGCCGATCCTCAAGCAGATGACCAAGATCCATCAGTTCGCCATCATGTGCGCGCCGACCACCAGCCAGTATGCCGGTGTGGAGGCCCTCAGAAACGGCGACGAGGATGTGGAGACCATGCGTCAGTCCTATGACCAGCGGCGGCGGTTCGTCCTGCATGCCCTGGAGGAGATGGGACTGCCCTGCTTCGAGCCTCTCGGCGCTTTCTATATCTTCCCCTGCATCAAGGGCTTTGGCATGAGCAGCGAGGAGTTCGCGGAAAGACTCCTGGAGGAGGAGCGCGTGGCCATCGTGCCCGGCAACGCCTTCGGAGACAGCGGGGAGGGATTCCTCCGGATCTCCTACGCGTATTCCATCACCAGCCTCAGGGAGGCCCTGAGCCGGCTGGAGAGATTTGTAAAGAGGCACAGACACTGATGCATATCGTATTACTGGAACCGGAGATCCCGGGCAACACAGGGAATATCGGACGTACCTGCGTGGCGACCGGGACCCCGCTTCATCTGATCGAGCCCCTGGGCTTCCGGCTGGATGAAAAGGAGATCCGCAGGGCGGGGCTGGACTACTGGCCGCACCTGCAGCTGCACACCTATGAGGACCTGGCGGCCTTCCGGCGGGAGACGGGAGCGCCCTTTGTGTGGATGGCCACGACCAAGGCCCGAAGGACCTATACAGAGGTCAGCTTCGGGCCGGACGATTATATTATGTTCGGTAAGGAGAGCGCCGGGATCCCGGAGGAGATCCTGGTGGAGGATCCGGACCACTGTATCCGTATCCCCATGGTGCCGGACAACCGTTCTCTGAATCTCTCCAATTCCGCGGCGGTAGTCCTCTATGAGGCCCTGCGGCAGAACGGTTTTCCGGGGCTTGTGGAGCAGGGAGACCTTCACAGGCTCAGCTGGCCGGAGGCGTGACCTCCGGGAGATTGCCTTCCGGGTCACGGTCGTCATTGCGGCTGCTTCTGGGCAGCGAGAAGACGAAGGTGCTGCCGGCCCCCTCGGTACTGATCAGATTGATATTCTCCCCATGCGCACGGATGATCTCGCGCACGATGGACAGGCCCAGGCCTGTCCCTTTTTTGTCCTTGCCGCGGGAGGCGTCGGACTTATAGAAGCGCTCCCAGATCTGGGTCTGGTCGGCCTTGGGGATGCCGATGCCGTTATCCCTTACGGACACATAGATCTTGCCGCCCTTTTCGGTGGTCTCCAGGGAGATCTCCGAGTGGTCGTGGCTGAATTTGATGGCGTTGTCCACCAGGTTGTAGATGACCTGCTG
>DGGX01000200.1 GCA_002392385.1 Lachnospiraceae bacterium UBA3863 | reverse complement strand
TCATCCCCAAACGCCTGCGGCAGGCAGACGGGTTGAGCCCCGTGGTCCATGGGGATTAATCTTCATCCCCAAACGCCTGCGGCAGGCGGACGGGTTGAGCCCCGTGGTCCATGAATATTAAACCCTCATCCCAAGACCACTACAGCAGGCAGAGGGGATGACCCGACGTCCGAAAGCACGGATGATGAGGGGTGCTGTACACGTTAAAAAGCGACAGCCTCTTCTTCCGAACGATTTCTTCTCAACTACAGCTATCTTGTGTACCCCATCCTCCGTCTGACCGTGGCCAGGCTCCTGCCCAGCCGCTCGATCTCCTCTTCGGTGTTGTAGAAGGCGAGGCTGACCCTGGCGGAGGCAGGCACATGAAGCTTCTGCATCAGCACCTGGGCACAGTGGTGGCCCGCGCGGACGCAGACACCGTCCGCACTCAGGATCTCCGCGATGTCGTGGGGATGCACGCCCTCCAGGGTGAAGGCATAGATGCCGTGATGGTCGGCTGCGTTCTGCGCGCCGAGAATGGTCACGCCCGGGATCTCCCGGAGGGTCTCGAAGGCCAGTCTTCCCAGCGCCTCTTCTCTCTTCACGATATTCTCAAACCCGATCTCCCGATAATAGTCGATGGCCGCCTTCAGGCCGGCGGCATCCGCGGCGTTGACGGTGCCGGCCTCGAACTTGTGGGGCAGCTCCGCCCAGGTAGCGTCCTCCCGGGTGACGTATTCGATCATCTCTCCGCCGTAGAGGAAAGGCGGCAGGTCCTCCAGCAGCTCTCTGCGGCCGTAGAGGACGCCGATCCCCATGGGGGCCAGCATTTTGTGGCCGGAGAAGGCCAGCATATCCACGCCCAGGGTCTGCACGTCCACCGGCATGTGGGGAACGCTCTGGGCTCCGTCGCAGATGAAAAGGGCCCCCTGGGCATGAGCGATCTCGGCGAAGGTGGGGATGTCGTTCACGCTGCCCAGCACATTGGACATCTGGGTCATGGCCACGATCCGGGTCCTGGGGGTGAGCGCGGCGCGCAGGGCCGCCTCCGTCACTCTGCCCTCCCCGTCGCACTCGATCCAGCGCAGGGAGGCGCCTCTGCGGGCGGCCAGCTGCTGCCAGGGCAGGAGGTTGCTGTGGTGCTCTGTCACCGTGAGGGCGATCTCATCCCCTTCCCGCAGGCGGGTGCAGCAGGTATAGGCTGCCAGGTTGAGGCTCTCTGAGGCATTTCTGGTGAAAATGATCTCCTCCGCGCTCCGCGCGCCGATGAAAGCGCGCACGGCTTCCCTGGCCTCCTCATAGACATCGGTGGCCTTCTGGGACAGGCTGTACAGGCCCCGCAGGGGGTTGGCGTTGCTCTCTTCGTAGAAGGCCGTGACCGCCCGGAGGACCGACGCCGGCTTCTGGGTCGTCGCAGCGTTGTCCAGATAGGCCATATCCGGATATCTCCGCAGGAGGGGGAAGTCCTTCCGGACCTCTTCGATCGCTCTTTTCATGCCTCCGTCTCCTTCATAAGGGCCTCGCGCAGGTCCGCGTCCGGGATCCGGCAGATGACCGCGTCCACCCGGGCCTCTGCCAGCATCGTGCGGGCGGCTGCCTCATCCACGCCGCGGGTCCCCATATAATACAGACTCTCTTCATCCGGCTGTCCGATGGTGGCGCCATGGTCGCCGGCCACATCCTCCTCCGCGCACAGGATCACCGGTATGCTCTGATTGCGGACGGTCTCATCCATCAGGAGGACATCCTCCGTCTCCTTGCCCGCGGACCCGGCACAGCCGCGGCGGAAGTCGATGGTCCCCCGCAGGAGCTTGCGGGCTCTGTCCGACAGGACGCCTGAGGCCGTGATCCGGCTGTCTGTGCGCCTGCCCAGGTGGATAGCCTCGCAGTTGGCATCGTAGCTGTCCTCCCCCTGCAGGCGGTAGCCGATATCCGCCGTGAAGGCGCTGTTCTTTCCTTCCAGGGTGACCACACAGTCATCGTAGGTCTCCTGCCCGCCCAGTACGAGGCGGTACCAGTGAAACTCCGCCCTTTCCGCGCAGCGTACCCGGATCCGGCTGTAGGTCAGGGGGGCCGCGCCTTCCCGCCGGATGCTGACCAGCTGCAGGCAGGCGCCCTCCGCAAGGTCCGCCGTGACCAGGGCGGCCTCCTCCGCGTCCTCCAGCACGACCGTCCGGTTCTCGTGCGGCGTCAGACGGCAGGCAAGCTCCCGCCGCCCGTCCGGCAGCGTGACCTCCGTCCCGCCCATCCGCAGCCAGCTGAAGGTCTCCGCAAGCGGTCTGCAGACGATTTCTTTGCTCATCCGATCGCTCCCTTCATTTCGATCCTGATCAGGTTGTTCATCTCCACCGCGTACTCCAGCGGCAGCTCTTTGGACACATTTTCGGCAAAACCGCTGACGATCAGCGCCCTGGCGTCCTCCTCGGACAGGCCCCGGCTCATGAGGTAGAAGACCGCCTCGTCCGAGATCCGGCCGATCCTGGCCTCGTGTCCGATGTCGGCCCTGCCGGTGCGTACATCCATGGCCGGGATGGTATCCGACCGGGAGATGTCATCCAGCATCAGCGACTGGCAGGAGACGGACGACTTGCTGCCCGCCGCCTTCTCCGTCACCACGACGGCGCTCCGGAAGGTGCTGACCCCGCCGCTCTTGGAGATGCTGCGGGTGTTGACATGGCTGGTGGTGTCCGGTGCGCCGTGAACGATCTTGCAGCCGGTGTCCAGGTCCTGTCCCTCTCCGGCGAAGGTCACGCCCGTGAACTCGCACTGGGCCCCCTCCCCGGCCAGGATGCTCATGGGATAGAGATAGGAGACGTGGGAACCGAAGGACCCCGAGACCCACTCGATCCGGCCGCCCTTCTCCACCCGGGCCCGCTTGGTGTTGAGGTTGTACATGTTTTTGGACCAGTTCTCGATGGTGGAATAGCGCAGGGAGGCGTCCTCCCCCACATAGAGCTCCACACAGCCCGCGTGCAGGTTGGCCACGTTATATTTGGGGGCGCTGCAGCCCTCGATGAAATGGAGGTGCGCCCCCTTGTCCACGATGATCAGGGTGTGCTCGAACTGTCCCGCGCCGGCCGCGTTCAGGCGGAAATAGGACTGAAGGGGTATCTCCACCGAGGCGCCCGGCGGCACGTAGACAAAAGATCCCCCCGACCACACGGCGCCGTGCAGGGCCGCGAACTTGTGGTCCGTGGGCGGCACCAGCTTCATGAAATGGCTGCGGATCATGTCCGCGTATTCTCCCCGCATGGCGCTCTCCAGGTCCGTATAGACCACGCCCTGCTCCGCCACTTCCTTCCGGACATTGTGGTAGACCAGCTCGGAGTCGTACTGGGCCCCGACGCCCGCCAGAGACTCCCGCTCCGACTGGGGGATCCCCAGACGCTCGAAGGTGTCCTTGATGTTCTGGGGGACATCCTCCCACTTCGTATGCATGCGCTCCGTATTGGGCCGGACATAGGTGACGATATTGTCCATGTCCAGTCCCTCGACGGAGGGCCCCCAGACCGGCATCTTCATGGCATGGAAGATCTCCAGAGACCGGAGACGGAATTCCCGCATCCAGTCGGGGTCATTTTTCTCCCGGGAGATCTGCTCGATGATCTCTCTTGTCAGACCGCTCTCTACCTTATAGCTGTCCCCGTCCTCGTAGCGGAAATCATAAAAGGCGCGGTTGACGTCCTCGACATAGGTCTTGTCCTGCTTCATGCGCCGGCCTCCTCCCGCTGCGGATCCTCAAACCGGGCAAAGCCTTCCTCTTCTACGGCCGGGATCAGCTCCCTGCCGCCCGAGGCGACGATCCTGCCGTCCGCCAGGATGTGCACGGCGTCCACCTCCAGAGAATTCAGGATCGCCGCGTTGTGGGTGATGACGAGCAGGGAGGCCGACTTGTCCTTCTGAAACTCCCGGATGCCCTGCGACACCGTGCGGACGGCGTCCACGTCCAGGCCGGAATCGGTCTCGTCCAGAATGGCCAGGGCAGGACCCAGCAGGAGCATCTGCAGGATCTCCGCCTTTTTCTTCTCGCCGCCGGAGAAGCCCACGTTCAGGTCCCTCTCCGCGTAGCTCTGGTCCATCTGCAGGGTCTCCAGGACCTTCCGCACCTGCTTCCTGAATTCCCAGATGCGGATCTTCTTCCCTGTCCGCTGCTCCAGGGCCGACCGGATGAAATTCTCCAGGGAGATTCCGGGCACCTCCACGGGATTCTGGAAGGAGAGGAAGAGGCCCCTCCTGGCCCGCTCACTGGCGGACAGGTCCTGCAGCTCCTCGCCTTCGAAGAAGATCCGGCCGCCTGTCACCTCGTAGGACGGGTCTCCCATCAGGGCGCCGGCCAGAGTGGACTTGCCCGCCCCGTTGGGGCCCATGATCACGTGGGTCTCCCCCCGTCCGATGCGCAGACTCACGCCGTGCAGGATCTCCCTGTCCTCCGCTGATACATATAAGTCTTCTGCCCGCAGCAGTTCTGTTCCCATAGGGTCTCTCCTTCTGTGACGGGGCCCGCGCTGTGCGTCTCCCGCCTTTGCTCATGTGTCTGAAGTTCCTTCTGAGTATATAGCCCACTTACCTACCGTGTCAATAGGTAAATAATTCATCAGCCTCTTGTTTTACCTATTTGCCCTGCGGTATAATGGGTGAAAACGCAGAAAGGCGGTGCAGCATGATCTCGACAAGAGGACGTTACGCGATCCGGGTGATGATCGACCTTGCAGAACATGAAAACGGCAGCTATATCCCTCTGAAGGATATCGCTGCCAGACAGGACATCTCCAAGAAATACCTGGAGATCATCGTAAAGGATATGGTGGCCGGCGGCCTCCTTGTCGGGGCCAGCGGCAAGGGCGGCGGCTATAAGCTGTGCCGCCGCCCGGAAGAATATACAGTGGGTGAGATCCTGGAGCTCATGGAGGGGACTCTGGCGCCCGTCGCCTGCCTGTCCGGCAGGATGGGAGACTGCCCGCGGGCGGACAAGTGCCGCACCCTCCCTCTGTGGACCGAATATGACAACATGGTCCACGACTTTTTCTATGAAAAGAAGCTGAGCGACCTGGTGACTGCCGCGCCGGCATCCTGAGCCGGCCGGATCAGTGCCCGCGACCCAGGGGCTGCGCCTTGCCGCCCTCCGCGGACCAGCCCAGCACGCGCTCCCGCATCCCTTCCACGTCCAGGACCCCATAGGCGAAGCCCTTGCGGATCAGGTCCTCCGGCACATACTCATCATACTTCTCAAATACCGGGATCTCCTTGGGGTACACCAGCTCGAGGGGATCCCATTCCTGTGCCGCCTCTTCGGCCGTGATCCGGTAGAAATCCTCCTCACTGACCTTCATGGTGAACTGCATATAATAGGGCCTCGAAGGGGACAGTCCCCGCAGACCCAGCCGCTGTCCGCAGCGGATCTTTAGGAATCGCTCCAGAGCCAGGAAGGCATAGCTTCCCAGCCAGGGGAAAAGGGCCCACATATGGCCGCCCAGATGGATCAAAGGCCGGTCCGCCATGCCGGCCTTCAGGAAGCTCTCCCTGGCATCCCGCAGACGGCAGACGGCGTGGGGCATCAGATAAGGATAGCTTTTCTCTTCCCTGAGCACCCCGTACATGCGCTCCAGGATGCGGGTGTGGATATCTCCCGCCACATCGCCGAAATAGGCCGGGATATTCCCCTTGACCAGGGTGCACCAGACCACTCTTCTCTTGTGGTCCACCTCGTCCACGACCCAGACCCGGCCGGTGATGGCGATCTTGTCCCCCACCGGCGGGGGCTTCACGATGGTGCCCAGCTCCTCCGAGCCGGCGCGGACTGAGTACTCGATATTTTCCCGGAAAACAGCATAGAACTTGTAATTGTTCACGACCCGCTCCCCGGTGAGGCCCACGATCAGGCCCCCGTTCTCCGTCCGGCTGATGTGGTCCGTCTCCAGGAGATGGCGCAGGAGCAGACGGTAGTCGTCCTGGCTGATCCGGTGGAAGCAGGCCAGGGGCAGGACACGGGAGGCCAGCTCCGCGGGCGTCATCTCCCCGCAGGAGGCCAGGGTGCTCATGGTCTGATGGTAGAGGAGGCTGTAGGGCAGCCGGTCCGTCCGGGGCGGCTCTACGAAGCGCTCCTCGATGTAGAGCTGGACCAGGGCGATGCCCTGGATCAGGTACCAGGGGATCATGTCAGGCAGCATGGCCCGGGGCTCCGGGTGCTCCTCCCGCATCACGAACCACATCTCTGAAGGGTCGCCGCGCCGGCCGGTCCTGCCCATGCGCTGCAGGAAGCCCGATACCGTAAAAGGCGCGTCGATCTGAAAGGCCCGCTCCAGCCGGCCGATATCGATGCCCAGCTCCAGGGTGGCCGTGGCGCAGACGGACATGAGGGAATCGTCGTCCTTCATCTCCTCCTCAGCGCTCTCCCGGTAGGAGGCGGAGAGATTGCCGTGATGGATGAGAAAACGTTCCGGCTCATGTCTGACCTCGCAGTACTGGCGCAGCCGCTGACAGACCGCCTCGCACTCCTCCCGGGAGTTGGTGAAGACCAGGCACTTCCTGCCCCGGGTGTGTTCGAAGATATAACCGGTCCCGGGATCGGCCGCCTCCGGCGCGATGTCCGTCGGCTCTTCCGTCACGGGGGCTGCCGTCTCCGCTGCCTCTCCGTCCGCCTGCAGGGCAATGGCCCGGGCCAGGCCCGGAGGCTCCGCGGCCGCGGTGTCTGTGCCGGGGCCTGCCTGCACCGTCTCATCCGCCTGGGGCGCCGTGTTGTAGAAATGCTCCATGGACAGGCGCCAGACCTCCCGGCCCCCGTCAAAGCGGGGGATCACCGTGTCCCTGTCGCTCCCGGCCGCGAGAAAACGCCCCGCCGCCTCGGGATCTCCGATGGTGGCGGAGAGCCCTATGCGCCTGGGATTGCAGCCGGCCAGCCGGCAGAGTCTCTCGATCAGGCAGAAGGTCTGCAGGCCCCGGTCCCCTCTCAGCAGGGAGTGGATCTCGTCGATGACGATGAAACGCAGATCCCAGAAGAGAGACGGGATCTCCATGTGCTTATTGATCATCAGGGACTCCAGGGATTCCGGCGTGATCTGCAGGATGCCGGCGGGCTTGCGCAGAAGGCGCCTCTTCTGTGTCTGGGGCACGTCGCCGTGCCAGCGGTACACAGGGATGCCTGCCTCCTCACACAGCTCTCCCAGCCGCCCGAACTGATCGTTGATCAGGGCCTTCAGGGGCGCGACGTAGAGGACGCCCACCGTGCGGGAGGGGTCCTCCTCCAGCAGGGTCAGGATGGGAAAAAAGGCCGCCTCCGTTTTGCCCGAGGCGGTGGAGGCCGTCAGGAGCACGTGCCGGTCTGTCCCGAAGATGGCGTCGCCGGCCGCGTTCTGCACGCCCCGCAGGGTCTGCCAGCCGGAGCGGTAGATATAGTCCTGGATGAAGGGGGCATATCTCTCATAGACATTCATAAGGTAAACTCCGCGTAGGCCGGCTCCTTCCGGTCAGAAACAGCCTCCGGGGCCGCGTAGGAGAATTCCTCCGACTGCAGCAGTTCCCGGGCCTGCAGGGAAGGATTCTGGTACATCAGGTCCAGCAGCTCGATGAAATCCCGGATGACCTCCCGGGGGGTTATGTTCTGGTCCGCGCCTATGCGCCCGTATTCCATCCGGATGAAATCCGCCAGGTCCTCCGTGCCCAGTCTCTCGGTATAGCCGTAGAGTCCCGCGTGCATGTGGATCAGCTTCTCGCACAGGACCACCATTTCCTCCGGCGTCAGGGGCTCCAGCCGGATCACCGGCGCCAGCAGGTCTCTGGCGCCGGGCCTTGAGAACTTGCCCTCCGCCAGCCGGGACCGCAGGGCCTCGTAGCTGTAGATGCCCCGCCGCCTGTCCTCCACCGCCTGGGGCGTCGCCCCCATGAGGATGCCCAGATAGGAGGCCTTGCCCTGCAGGGTGTCGTTGTACATGGTGAGGATCTTCTCGTAGTTGTACTGACGGGTGATGCTGTTGGGGATCTTGTAGATATTGACCAGCTCGTCGATCATGATCATCATGCCCGCGTATCCCGCCAGACGGAAGAAGACGGCAAAAAGCTTCAGATACTCATACCAGTCGTCGTCCGTGATGATAATGTTGACACCCAGTTCCTCCCTGGCCTCCCGTTTGAGGGTATATTCCCCGCGGAACCAGCGCACCACCCTGCCCTTGGTCTCGTCGTCGCCCTCCGCGTAGGCATGGTAATACATGGACAGGAGCCGGGCGAATTCAAATCCGTGCACCAGCTCGCTCACGGCGGCGGTGACGGCATAGATCTTCTGGTCCACCGCGGCTGTCAGGGCCGGATCTCCCGGCTGCAGGCCGGTCTCCCGCACCGCCTCCGTCTGCACGTTGTTGATCCAGCGGTCCAGGACCAGGGTCAGGGCCCCGCCCTCCGGCCGGGTCTTGGTGGACAGGTTGCCGATCAGCTCCCGGTAGGTAGCCAGGCCCTGTCCCCGGGTACCCTGCAGACGCCGTTCGGGCGACAGGTCCGCGTCCACCACGATGAAGCCCCGGTCCATCACATAGTTGCGGATGGTCTGGAGCAGGAAGCTCTTGCCGGACCCGTAGCGGCCGACGATGAAACGGAAGGACGCGCCGCCCTCCGCGATGATGTCCACATCGTGGAGCAGGGCCTCGATCTCATTCTTGCGTCCCACCGTGATATAGGGCAGGCCGATCCGCGGGACCACGCCGCCCTTCAGGGAATTCAGCACCGTCTGGGCGATGCGTCTGGGTATCTTTCTGTTCTCGGTATCCATCTTCCGTCATTCCTCCAGGAGGCGGAGAATATCCTCCCGATAATCCTCCACCACCGTGATCTCTTCTCCTTCACATTCCAGGACACTGTCGCCGACCTCGTCGAAGAGGGCCTCGTTGATGGTATCCGTCACCACGGAAGGCATCAGACGATGTGCCCGGATCATGGCCCCCGCATCCTGTCCCCGCAGGAGAGCCGCCAGGATCTGTCCATGCAGGTCGTCCAGCCCTTCGATCCGGACCGCTCCGCCGCCGGCTGCCTCTGCGGGCGACGGCTCTGTTCCGGCTGTCTCCTCCGGTCCGTCTGCCGGTTCTTTTTCCGGTTCTGCCTGAGCGCTCACGGCCGGCGCCTCGGCCTTGTCCTCTTCTGTCAGCAGGCTGTCCCGGGTGATCATGGCTTCCCGCCGGATCTGGGCGAGCTCCGACAGGTCGATGCGGATCACCGGCCTTGCCGCCTCCTCCGCGGCCCGCCGCTCCGCCGCCATGACCGCCTCCGCACAGGCCGCGGCCTCCTCATCGCCGCTCCTGGCCTTGAGATAGCGTCCGGTCTTCAGGGCTCTCCGGAAGACCCGGTCCGCCCCGTGGAGGAGCAGGCGGAACCTGTCCTTGTCATAGAAGAGCTTCTCATAGCTCTCTTCTGTCCATATGCCGTCCCTGCGCGTATATCTGCGGCAGGGGCCCGCCTCATAGACCTGGTCCGGCAGCCCCGGCTCCTCCTGGAAGACCGTATTGGCCAGGGGTCTCCAGACCCGCCGCACGGGCTCGCCGAAACAGTCGGTGAACAGGTCCCCGCCTCCGGCCCGGCAGGTCTCTGTCAGTCTCCGCCAGAAGGCGGCCATAAGACGGCGGCCCCGCGCCTCGTCCCCTGTGATCACCGGCGACTGGGCGGTCTTCTTGCCTCCGAACACGCATAGGGCCCGGAAGATCTCTTCTTCCGTATGGCTGTCCGGGTCCCGCAGGGCGGCCAGGCTCTCATCCCGCTCCAGCATGGCCGGGTCCGCACAGGACCGGGCCGTCTCCGGCGGCAACGCATGGATCACGGCATACTCCCACATCCAGCGCCGCAGACTCCTGCGCATCCCGTCATCACCGATGCCGGTGTCCAGATACCCCTCCTCGAAGGCCCGCATACGCTGCAGGCTCTCCGCGGGCGACGCCGTTCCGATCCCGCACAGGAGCTCGTATATATAAATGTAGGCCGCCGACACGGGGACCGGCTGGTAATTGCCGCGGCGGACCTGGGCCCGCCAGGTGAAATATCCCCGGAGCTGGCGCACGCTCAGATCATGATAGGTGGGAAAATAATGCCGGAACTCTCCCTTCCAGGGCAGGGTGTCCTCATAATCCGCCATGAAGCGGCCCTGCCGCAGGAAGTTGCTGCACTTCTGGGAGAAGGAGACGTCCCCGTAAATGTAGAGCTTACGCATCATGCGGATCCTGTCCGGGACCTCCTGCTCCGCGGCCCGCGGCCGTGTTCCCACGAAAGGCAGGGCTGTGTCCCTGTAGACAGGCGCTGAGACGCTCGTCTCCGCGGCCGGCGCATCCAGCACCACCGTGAAGCCCCGGCGGATCATGCCGCCCGTCTCCAGCTTGCCGGCCGGATCCTTCAGGGCCTGATCGAAGAGAGCGAAGACCTTGTCCTCCTCCGTGCAGTCCTCGAAACGGACCCCCACCCATTTCTGCCCCTTCATCCGGAAGGGCAGGGTCAGCCAGGGCCGGGCCGCGCCCTCCAGGACCTGCCGCCCGCACTTGATATCGGCCCTCTGGATCTCCGTGCCCGTCTCCGAGTCCCACTGGCGCATGAGAAGAGCGGCCCACTTGCCCGTCTCCGGGTCAGCGAGGACCGAAAAACCCGGAAAATCAGCCCACTTGTGCTGCTCCGGAATATGATATTTCTCTTCGGCATAAGCCGTCAGGGCGGACAGTTCCAATCTCAGTTCTCCAGCTGACACGACCATATGTTCTGATAATCCTGATTATACCGCTTCCTGCCCTTCCGGGCAAATTTGCCCCCGCTTCCGATTCGGACGCAAAGGAGGGGTAGATAATCCGCCGCCGGAAGCGTATTCTTGACGTAGATCCCGCACAGGGGACGGTTCTCTGTGCGGTTCTTCCGGGATCCCGCACAGAGAACCGTCCCCTGTGCGGCCCTGCGGGCAGTTGCAACCGGCGGTTGACAGATTGAAAAGCCTGATTGGTGGT
>DGGX01000242.1 GCA_002392385.1 Lachnospiraceae bacterium UBA3863 | reverse complement strand
AAATGCATGAGCTGGTAGGCGCACATGATCGCCGTCCGCTCCTCCCGCAGGATCCTGCGGGCCTCCTTCCTGTCCGCCAGCACGATCTGCAGGTCCTCTGTGTCCTCGAGGAAGCGGTCGGAGACCGTGCCCGAGGCGTAGCCGTAGACCGCGCAGCAGGATTCATCCGTCAGGCCGACCGTGGTGAAGCGCGGCGCCTCATACATGGGGTCCGCGTCCACAGGCGTCAGGGCCAGGCCGGTCTCCTCATGGAATTCACGGATCGCCGCTGCCCGGTAATCCTCCCCCGGCTCCACCAGTCCGGCCGGGAACTCATACACATAGCCGCCCAGGGGATAACGGTACTGGCGCACCAGGACCACCCTGTCCCGGTCCTCCCCGTAGAGGGCGTAGATCAGCACCCCGTCCGGCGTATTGACCCCTGTCCGGAGCTTGAGTCCCTCTTCGGACTCAGCCCGGGAGGCCACATAATAGGGGATATGTCTGCCGCTGTCGGTGACTGCCTCCAGCTCGTACATGTTCAGAAAGCGGTTATGGGTCTGTCTGCGGACACCCACCACATCAGCCATCTTATGTCTCCTTCCCCGGTCCCTGCCGCCGGCTGTATCAGTAATACAGGATCACGGGCATCCGGACCTCCACGTTCTCATAGAACTTCGGGCAGATCCCTGCCGGAAGGTTCACACAGCCGTGCGATCCGCCCGTCTTGTAGATGGTCCCGCCGAAGGCGCTGCGCCACCAGGCGTCATGGAAGCCGCAGCCGTTATAGAAGGGCATCCAGTACTTGACCTTGGTCTCATACTCGGGACGGCCGTTGGCCTGGATATCGCCCGTGAGGGTGGCATCCTTTTTCTTGAACATGATGCCGTAGATACCTGTAGGCGTTCCGTGGTTGGTGGAGGTGGTGCCGGATACGCAGGGCGTGGACAGGACCTGCTTGCCGTTTCTGTAGATATAGACCATCTGGGCGGACAGGTTGACCTCGATATAGTCATCGCCGATCCCGTCGTTGCTCATGGTGTGGCCGGGGAACTCCCAGTTCCAGTAATTGGGCTCCCGCTCCACCTGCTTGCCCTCGTCCAGTTCCTTCTTCAGCTGGGCGTATTCCGCGTTCCAGTCGATCTGATAGCCGTAGTCGCCGCCCTTGATCGTGATCTGGCCGATGCCGGTGGCATTGAACTTCCTGCTGCGGCCCATGGTGTTGGTGTCGTTGAAGAGCTTGTCAACGAACTCCTCCACCTTCTTGTCCCAGACCTTGTCATCCTTATAGGGCTGGCCGTTCTTGTCCTTGGACAGCCACTTGATGGTGGTCTCGGAGTCCAGCACTCTCTTGCTGCCGTCCGGCAGAATGTAGGTGATGCTGGCGGAGAGATATTTGTTCAGCTTATTGACCTTCTTGTTGAGGGCCTCGTCGTCGCTCCGCACGGCAGGCTCCGCGTAGGCATTCTCCAGCTCGGCGACCGTGATGGCCTTGCCGGTCCGGGCGGGGTCCCCGGATTCCGAGGACTGGTCCTTCAGATCGCCGGCGGTGACCGCCGCGGACAGGTTCTTCCCGTCGTCCCTGACCCTGGCCAGCACGGCCTCGGCCACGATATCCGGGTTGACGGTCTCACCCTCTTCTTCGGGAATGATCACAAACTTGCCGTCCTGAAACTCCATATAGGCGTCCACAGGCGCCTTCATGCGGGAGGCCTGCAGCTCGGGCAGGGCCCTGACAGCGGCATCCGCCTTCTGCTCATCGCAGACGAAGGTGGCCGACATGGTATAGGTGCTGTCCCGGAAATAGCTCAGGATCCACTGCCATTTATCCTGTCCCGCGAGAAAACGGGCCGGGCTGCCGTCGGAAACGTAGCCGAATCCCAGTTCCTCTCCGGTCAGTATCTCCTTGCTGCCGTCGCGGAAATCCACCTCCACGGCATAGGAGGCGGCCTGCTCGGAGAACAGCCGTTCCGCCTGGGAGGCCGTCATACCGCTCACGTCCACACCGTTGATGGTCGTTCCCCGGAAGAAATGGCCCTCCGATCTCTGGGCGCCGTAAACATAGGCCCCACAGCCCACCAGGACCAGCAGGAAGAACAGGACCGGCAGGATGTGGAAGCGCGGCTTCTCGTAAGCGTCCTCATCCTCTTCGTCCTCTTCCTCCGCGGGGGCTTCCGCTGCGGGAATCTCCTCAGCGGGAGCCTCCTCCACGGGTGCCTCCTCCGCAGGGACTTCCTCGGCGGGCGTTTCCCCGGCAGGAGCCTCTACGGCGGGGATTTCCTCCGCGGGCGTCTCCTCTGCAGGCTTTTCTTCGGCGGGAGCCTCCTCCGCGGGCGCTTCCCCGGCGGGGACTTCCTCCACAGGAGTTTCCTCTACAGGGACTACCTCCACAGGAGTTTTCTCTACAGGGACTGCCTCAGCAGGAACTTCCTCCGGATTCTCTTTCTTCTCCCAATCACTCATCTTCTATAATCCTTCTCCTTTTCAGGAATATTTCTGAATCACCCCGGTCAGTATGGGGACGATCTGCGATTTTCTCGACAGGATGCCCTTCTGGACGGTATGCTCCTCGCCCTCCCCGTTGGGGAAGGCCTCCGCCGCCCATTCCCGTCTCTCGCCGGAAGCGAAGAACACGGAGCCATGGTCCAGAATGCTGGTCATGGCCAGCACGCACAGATCCAGTCCCTTCTTGACGGTGAACACATCCAGTGCCTCCTGGACCTCCTCGGCCATGGTGACCGCTGTCTCCGCGGTGGGGACCAGAACCTGGGAGATCATGGTGCGGCAGCCCTCGATATCGAAGAACTTGATGTCCGTATTGATCAGCTCCTCCGCGCTCCTGCCGCGGATATTGGCACTGACCGTGAACATGTCCGTGGCGAACTCATCGATATCCACGTCGGCCAGGGCCGCCAGAATATTGGCGGTGACCTTGTCCTTCTCGGTCGTCGTGGGCGACTGGAACTTCAGTGTGTCTGAAAGGATGGCGCCCAGCAGCAGGCCTGCCAGCTGCGCGGGGATCGGGACCTGGTTCTCCCGGAAAATAGTGGCCACGATGGTGGCGCTGGATCCCACGATCTCATTTCGGAAGGCCACCGGTCTCCGGGTGGAGAAATCGTTGATCCTGTGATGGTCGATGACTTCGAGGACTTCTGCCCTGTCGATGGCGCGCACGGACTGGGAGAACTCATTGTGGTCGACCATGATGATCTTCTTGTTGCGGGCCGTCATCACATGATAGCGGGCGACAAAGCCCTTGATCCTGCCGTCATCATCGATGACGGGATAGGCGCGGAAACGGCTGCGGGTGATCTTTTTGCCGACTTCCTCCACCAGCTCCCTGTCATAGAAGCAGATCGGCTTCTCCTTCATGATCAGCGAGACCGCCGGGGAGAAGAAAATATAACGCGAGGTGTTCATGGTGCTGTGGCCGGAGATGATCACGCTGCAGTCATGCCGCGCGGCCTCCTGCAGCACCTCCTCCCGCACGTCGTCGGCCCGGACCACCACCAGAACGGCCGCCCCCTTCTGGATGAGCTCCAGCTGGGCGTCGGGATCATCGCCTGTGACGACGATCTTGTCCTGCAGGTTGAATACGTCCAGGTTGCCCTTGGTGATGGCAATGACGCTGACCCGTCCGTTGACGCGGTTCTTGCTGGCCTTGTAGATGATCCTGCCGCCGATGGCGGTGGCGATATTCTCCGGAGACACTCCCTTCAGGATCCGCTCCGTGTCCGCCGTATCTCCCATGGCCAGGCCGGCAATGTCGTTCATCGTGACCACGCCCAGCACCTTCCGGTCCGCGTCCACCACGCAGCAGGTCTTCTGGTTGTCGGCATGCATGGCCCGGATGGTCTCGTAGATGGTCTGCTCCGGCCGGACCAGCACCGGCTTGTCCAGATCGATCTCCGACAGCCGGACCCGGGCATCCTCCAGCAGCATGGGCTCCTCGAAGCCGAACCGGCGCAGAAGGTAGCGGGACTCGGCGTTCAGGGTGCCGAGTCTGCAGGGCACCGCCCTGATGCCGTTGGCTCTCTTATAAAAAGCATAGCCGATCGCGGCTGCCACCGAGTCAGTATCGGGGTGCATATGTCCGGTCACATAAATCGTTTCCTGTGTCATCATGTCTCCTTATACCTGGCTGTCCAGAAACGCTTTCAACTCATCCAGGCGGCTCTCCGCCGCCGCTCTTCCCATCTCATATACCCGGAGCAGCTCTCCCCTGTCGCTCTCCGTATGTCCTATGCCCAGACTTGTCTCCGGACGGAAGACCATGACCCGGCCGGCCTCTTCCTCCTGCCTGACATAGGCCGTATCCCGGTTGTAGCGCAGATGGCGGGTCGCCATAGCCTTCACAAGGGCAGGATAGCGGGCGTAGACAGCCGCGATGGCCGGCTGCAGGGGCGTCGCCTTCTTCACATAGTCCGCGGGCTGCGTGAGGATCACCACATTTTTCTCATAGCCGGTCCTCTGCATGAAGCGCAGGGGAATGGAATCCGCGATGCCGCCGTCCAGCAGCTTCATGCCGCCGGCATGCACGATCCTGGAGGCCAGGGGCATGGAAGCGGAGGCCCGGAACCAGTCCATATCGCTCCGGTCGCCCTTGTCCACACGATGGTAGACCGGACGCCCCGTGAGAACGTCCGTGCAGACCACGTAGAAGGGCATGGGGTTCTTCTGATAGGTCTCCGTGTCGAAAGGATCCAGCTCCTCCGGGATCTCCCGGTAGCAGAAATCCGTCCCGTAAAGGTCACCGGTCGTGAGCAGGGACCGGATGCTGCAGTAGCGGGGGTCTCCGGCATATTTCAGATTGTAGCGGAAGCTCCTTCCGTTCTGCCGGGACTTGACGTTGCATCCGAAGACCGCGCCGGCGGATACGCCGACGGCTCCGTCGAAGGTCAGTCCTCTCTCGATCATAATGTCCGTCACGCCCGCGGTGTACATCCCCCGCATGGCGCCGCCTTCCATCACCAGTCCTGTCTTCACCTTATTCTCCTTCGCTCTCCTGGTCTTCCTGGCCGGGCACAGCAGGCTTGTAGATCACCGCCGTCCCGTTCTGTCTGTCTATATCGATGCTCACATGAAGGAGTTTCTCCAGGTCCTCCGGGCTGAAGGCACGGCCGCTGACCGTACCGTTGCTCCCGTACCGGCTGCTCCCGCCGCTGCCGCCCCGGATCAGGGAAGCCGGCACCTCGGAAAGGAGCTGGACCTCATTGTTGCAGGTGACTTCCAGACTTCTGAATCCGCAGGTCACGCCGGCGCCCTCCTGCACATGCAGGTCAGCGCTCCACTCCATGCCGTCTATGCTCCAGGTGGCATGCCATTTCCCGGGAAAATAGAGTCCGCCCAGGTCATCCACCATTCTGGCGAAGGTCCCCTTGCCCTCGTACTCGTAGGGGCCGTCTTCGAAATCCTGACAGGGATCCAGACAGCACATCCAGTAGCTGTCGCTGTCCCGGTCATAAATAAAGGTGAAGACGCCTGATCCCGACACGTCTATATCGCCGATATCCGTCACCGTGACGACCGGTGCCGGATATTTGAACCAGAGGTCGTCTCCGGGATCATAAATATCCCGTCCCAGGATCCTCGCCCGGTCCACATAGTCATGCTGCAGTTCTTCCTTGACCGTGCCCGGGTTGAGTTCCTCCCCGTCCATGGTAAAAGCCACCGTCCCGATCTCATAGAAAACGCGGTAAGCCCCGCCGTTCCATGCGTATTGGGGGTCGTCCTCCGGGAGACGGCTGTCCGGCTGCAGGTAGATATGGGCGCTCTTGACAGCCGGTGCACCGGGCAGGGCGGCCGAATCGGCTGCCTGATAGTTGAGAAGGGTGTTGACCTGCGACAGCGCCGCGGCGCAGTCTCCGATCTGAGAGGCCTCATCCAGATATATGCGCAGCTGACACACGACACCGGCGCCGCGTCCCTCCCGTCCGGTCTGTTCCACCCGGCCGTTCAGTCCCGCCTCCAGCAGAAGGGCGTTGATCTCCTCCTGCCTGGCAGCCATCACCGCGTCGTAATAGTTATCGCTGAACCACCGGACCTTGTCGCCGGAAGGGGTCCCGTCCACGTACCGCTCCCGAAGACCGGTCAGGACCGCGAAGTCCACTTCCTCTCCGGTGCGGTAATGATGGACCGTCACAGGATCCGTGCCGCCCGTCAGCTCCTCGCTGCGCACGTACCGCACTTCGTCGCCGTACCGTTCCCGGACATAGCGGCTGACCTCCTCCTGTGTATAACCGGCCGGCTCCTCTTCCCCGCCGCGCTGCAGCATGGCACAGCCCGTCAGGGAGGTCAGGCCTATAAGGGCGGACAGGACCGCCGCTGTGAGCCGCTTCGCGGCTGTCTTGATTCCTGTCATGTTCCGCTGTCCCCTGTACCATCTTCACCCGTCTGTTCCGCTTCCGGGTCTTCACTCTCTTCTGTATTGTCCCCGCCGTCGTCCTGCGCGGGCTCTTCCGCTCCGCTGCCGGTCTCCTGTATGGCATTCTCCTGGGTCTCCGCGCCGGCGTCGGCCGCCCGGGACCTCTGTCCCAGCAGATATAAGACCGCGCACAGGGTCATGAGGACGAGGATCACCAGGGTGACCATATTCTTCTCCCCGTTGGTCCGTCTGCGCCTGGTCCTGCTGCGCTCCAGCCTCTCATAATGATGGTCGCGCTCTTCCTTCTGCCGCTGCAGGGCCTCCGTGAAGGGTGCTGTGATCATGGAAAGGAACTTGCCTGCCGCGCTGTCAGAGGCCTCGGCTCCTGCCTCCGTCCCCTGGGACGGGACCGGATCCTGCGCTGTGACCGCGCCGGACTCTTCTGCCGCCGGGGCAGCCTCCTCCGCGGGGCCTTGTTCGGCCGTTTTTTCCTCCGCAGGTTCTTCCTTTGCAGGCTCTTCTTCCGCAGATCCTTCCTCTACAGGTTCCTCTGCGGCCGGTTCTTCCCAGGCGGGCTCTGCCTCTTCGGGCTCCTCCGCGGCCGGTTCTCCCCAGGCCGTCTCTGCCGCCGCAGGCTCTTCCCAGACAGGTTCTTCCCAGGCAGGCTCTTCCGGGCGTTCTGCCTCCCCGAAGGGCTCTCCGCCGGTCTCGTTCTCCTCCCGTCTTGCCTTCATCATACGGGAGACCCTGCGCAGGGCTTCCAGACTCTCTTCATCTCTCTGCCTGTCTTCAGGCCGGATCCGCACCACCGCACCGCAGTGACTGCAGACCTCCGCGCTGTCAGGCAGTACACAGCCGCAATTCATACAGACCATAGTGTTCCTCATTCCCGCAATCGATCTCTGCCTTATCTCACTTGTCCGCAGGTTCCTCTTCTTTCAGTTCCTGTCTGCTGACGGGCGCCGCCAGGGGCAGGAGCTCCCGGATCCTCTCCGGACTGAAATGATACCTGCGTCCGCAGAACTGGCAGACCATCTCCACTTCCCTGCCGTCCTCGATCATCTCCCGCATCTCCTTCTCTCCGAGAAGGATCAGGCCCCGCTCGCACCGCTCTTCACTGCAGTCACAGCGGAAGGAGACGGGCATGGTCTCCGTGATCTCCGGGTGCAGTCCCTCCAGGACCCTTTCCAGGATCTGTTCCGGCGACATGCCCCGGCTCAGCATCTCCGTCACGGAAGGGATGGACCGCAGGTTCTGCTCCAGGCGGTCGATGACCTCCTCCCGGGTGTCCGGCATCAGCTGTACCACGAATCCGCCGGCCTCCAGCACGGAACCGTCCGTATCCACCAGAACGCCCAGTCCCACCGAGGACGGGATCTGTTCCGATTCCACATAATAGTAGGTCAGGTCCTCCGCGATCTCACCGGTCCGCAGGTCGACCCGGCCGATATAGGGATCCTTCAGGCCCAGATCCCGTATGACGGTCAGAGTGCCCCGGCCGACGGCGCCGCCCACGTTGAGATGGCCCGGCACTCTGTCGGGGAGCCACACGTCCGGCTCATGCACATAGCCCTTGACGTGTCCTTGGTTGTCGGCTGTCACGACGATCCCGTGGAGGGGTCCGTCGCCGTCGATCTTGATCGTCAGGAGGTCATCCTCTCCCTTGAGCATGTCCGCCATCATCAGGGCCCCGCACATGGTCCTGCCCAGCGCCGCGGTGGCGATGGGGCTGGTCCCGTGATTCTCGTGGGCTGTCCGGGTCAGTTCTCTTCCTGTCACGGCAAAAGCCCGCAGCTGTGTGTCCGCGGCCGATGCCCTGACCATATAATCACCGCGGGGACTGTCCTGCGGCAGTGTACGTTCCTCTGCTGTCATTCTCTCTCCTTATCCTTCGGCGATCTTGCTTCTCTGCCTTCACCGTCTCCCATGCGCCGCAGCTCGGAAAGCGCCAGCGGGACAGCCAGCAGCATGGCGCAGAGATCCGCCGCCGCCTGCGTCATCTCTACCCCGGTCAGGCCCAGCAGTCGGGGCAGGATCAGGATCAGAGGGATGAAGAAGATCCCGCTTCTGGCCGATGAACAGACAGAAGCCTTGACGCCGCTGCCTATGGACTGCAGCATCATATTGCTGATGACCGAAAAGCCCAGAAGGGGCAGGACCGCCGCCTGCCAGCGCAGAGCCGCCGTCCCCACCCGGATGACCTCGGGGTCATCCCGGAAGAAGGCAATGATCTGCGGGGCAAATATCTCACACAAGGCACCGGCCGCTATGAGAAAAGCGGTGCCCGTCTTTACGCAGAACCAGAATCCTTCCCGCACACGGTCCGTCCTGGCCGCTCCGTAGTTAAAGGAGCAGACCGGCTGATAGCCCTGTCCGAATCCGATGAGGGCGCTGCTGGTCAGGGCCATGACCCTCGTCACCACGCTCATGCCTGCCACGGCCGCGTCTCCGCCGTACTGGGAGGCGGCCTTGTTCAGCATCATGGCGGCAGCGGCCGCCAGTCCCTGTCTGAACAGAGAGGGCAGACCCCCGTTGAGGATCTGGCCGATGTAGTAGCGGTTGAGATGCACATTGCCGGGGCGCAGGCGGATGTTGTCTCCCCGGGAGCTCCCGAACAGGAGCACCAGGAAGCTGACCGCCTGGCCGGCCACGGTGGCCAGGGCCGCGCCGGTCGTTCCCAGACCCCATACCAGGATCAGGAGCGGATCCAGCACGATATTGAGGATAGCTCCGCACAGGAGACCCGCCATGGCGTACACGGCCTTCCCCTGAAAACGGAGCTGATTGTTGATCACAAACTGACCTGTCATGAAGGGGGCACCCAGCAGAATGATGCGCAGATAACTGCGGGTGTCCGCCAGCGTCGTATCCGAGGCGCCGATCAGGCGGCACAGAGGGTCCATAAACAGGTTGCCCAGACAGGCGGCGGCTATGCCGATGAGCACCGCCAGGGCGAATCCCGTCGCGGCCATCTCCTGCGCTTCTTTGTTCCGGCCGGCTCCCAGCATGCGGGAGAGGTAGTTGCCCGAACCGTGGCCGCACATGAAGCCCAGGGCCTGGATGACGGCCATCACGGAGAAGGCCAGCCCCACGGCTGCCGTTGCCTGGGTGGAAACGCGGCCCACGAAAAATGTATCCGCCGAATTATAGATGCCGGTCACCAGCATGCTGATGATCGTCGGCACCGCCAGACGGCCGATCAGAGCCGGTACAGGCGTCTGCGTCATCTTAATGTACCGCTCGTCTCTCTGTCTCTGAAGGTCCTCTTCTGTTCCTGCCCGCGTCACCTTGCTCCTTCCGTCTCTGCCCCGGTCCGTCCGGCGCGCACCTTCTCGAACAGCGCGTCGAACTCCTCGCCGGAGATCTTCTCCTTCTTCATCAGAAGCTGCGCGGCCGCATGCAGGACATCTTCGTTGCTGACCACGATCTCTCTGGCCTTCTGATAGCACTCACCGATGATGCGGTTGACTTCCTTGTCGATCTCGCCGCTCATCAGTTCGCTGTGCCGGTTCTCGTGTCCCAAGTCATAGCCCAGGAAGACATCCTCGGCTCCCTGCTCATAATTGATGGTCCCTATGACGGGGGACATGCCGTAGCGGGTGACCATCTGTCTGGCGATGCCGGTCGCCTGCTGGATATCCGCGGAGGCGCCCGTGGTGATGTCGTCCAGCACCAGCTCCTCGGCGATCCGTCCGCCGAGGCTGACCATGATCTCCTCCAGCATTCTGCCGCGGGTCATGTACATGCGGTCCTTCTCGGGCAGCTGCATGGTGTATCCGCCCGCGCCCTGGCCCGTGGGGATCACGGAGATGGTATAGACCTGGCCCACGTTGGGCAGCTCATGGAAGAGGATGGCGTGACCGGTCTCATGATAGGCCGTGATCTTCTTCTCCTCCTCGGAGATGCTCCGGCTCTTCTTCTCTCTGCCGATGCCCACCTTGATGAAGGCCTGCCGGATATCCTCCTGGCAGACGAATTCGCGGTTGTCCCTGGCCGCGGTGATGGAGGCCTCGTTCAGGAGGTTCTCCAGGTCCGCGCCGGTGAAGCCCGCCGTGCTGCGGGCGATCTCCTGCAGATCCACGTCCTCGCCGATGGCTCTTTTGGCCGCGTGGACCTTCAGAATGGCCTCACGGCCCTTGACATCCGGCTTGCCGACGGAGATCTTGCGGTCGAAACGGCCCGGCCGCAGGATGGCGGGGTCCAGGATGTCCACCCGGTTGGTGGCCGCCATGATGATGATGCCCTCATTGACACCGAAACCGTCCATCTCCACCAGCAGCTGGTTGAGGGTCTGTTCTCTCTCGTCGTGGGAGCCGCCCAGCCCCGTTCCGCGGCGTCTGGCGACCGCGTCGATCTCATCGATGAAGACGATACAGGGCGCGTTCTTTTTAGCCTCCTCAAACATGTCTCTGACACGGGAAGCACCTACGCCGACGAACATCTCCACGAA
>DGGX01000246.1 GCA_002392385.1 Lachnospiraceae bacterium UBA3863 | reverse complement strand
GACCACCACCATCGGCAAGCTGGCGGCCAATTACCGCCGCGCCGGCAAGAAGGTGCTTATCGCCGCGGCGGACACCTTCCGCGCAGCGGCCAACGAGCAGCTGACCGTCTGGGCCAAAAGGGCCGGTGTGGACCTGATCGGGGCGCCGGAGGGGGCTGACCCGGCCAGCGTGGTCTACGACGCGGTGCATGCCGCCAAGGCCAGGCACACGGACCTGCTCTTCGTGGATACGGCGGGGAGACTGCACAACAAGAAGAATCTCATGAGCGAGCTGGCCAAGATCGACCGGATCATCAGCCGGGAATTCCCGGAATGCTACCGGGAGAACTGGGTGGTGGTGGACGCGACCACCGGCCAGAACGCCATCGCCCAGGCACGGGAATTCTCCAAGGCCGCCCATCTCACGGGCATCGTGCTCACCAAGATGGACGGGACCGCCAAGGGCGGCATCGCCATCGGCGTCCAGGGCGAGCTGGACGTGCCGGTCAAGTTTATCGGCGTGGGCGAGAAGATCGAGGACCTGCAGAAGTTCAACCCCGATGAATTCGTGGACGCCCTGTTTTATTGAGAGTGAGGTAGGAACATCATGACGGAGCAACTGACACTGGGCAGATTTGAAGAGGCCTGCGAGATCGTCGGAAAGGTGACGCTGGATACCAAGCTCATCTATTCGGATCATTTCAGTGAAATGACCGGGGGCAGGGTCTGGCTCAAGCCCGAGAACATGCAGAGGACCGGCGCCTACAAGGTGCGCGGCGCCTATTACAAGATCAGCACCCTGACGCCGGAGGAGCGGCAGAAGGGCCTGATCACGGCCTCCGCCGGCAATCACGCCCAGGGCGTGGCCTACGCGGCCAGGGAATACGGCGCCAAGGCAGTCATCGTCATGCCCACCACGACCCCGCTTATCAAGGTCAACAGGACCAAGGCTCTCGGCGCGGAGGTCGTCCTTCACGGCGACGTCTACGACGAGGCCTGCGCCCATGCCCTGCAGCTGGCCGAGGAGCACGGCTACACCTTCATCCATCCCTTCGACGATCCCATCGTGGCCGCGGGACAGGGGACCATCGCCATGGAGATCATCAAGGACCTCCCTCTGGTGGACGTGATCCTGGTGCCCGTGGGCGGCGGCGGACTGGCCACGGGCGTCAGCACCCTGGCCAAGCTTCTGCGGCCGGGCGTGAAGGTGATCGGCGTCGAGCCGGAAGGCGCGGCCTGCCTCAGAGCCTCTCTGGAGAAAGGGGAGGTGACCACCCTTCCCACCGTCAGCACCATTGCGGACGGCACGGCCGTCAAGACACCCGGCCGGCAGATCTTCCCGTATCTCCGGCAGAATCTGGACGAGGTCATCACCGTGCCGGACGTGGAGCTGGTCGTCTCCTTCCTGGATATGGTGGAGAACCACAAGATGGTGGTGGAGAATTCCGGTCTCCTCACCGTCGCCGCCCTCCGTCACCTGGACCTCAGGGGCAAAAAGGTGGTCTCCATCCTCAGCGGCGGCAACATGGACGTGATCACCATGTCCAGCGTCGTCCAGCAGGGCCTGATCCTGCGCGACAGGATCTTCACCATCTCCGTGCTCCTGCCCGACAAGCCGGGCGAGCTGCACAGAGTCTCCGGCATCATCGCGGAGGCCCACGGCAACGTGATCCGTCTGGAGCACAACCAGTTCGTCACCATCAACCGCAGCGCGGCCGTGGAACTGCGGATCACCCTGGAGGCCTTCGGAACGGATCACAAGAAGAGCATCATCCGCGCTCTGGCGGACAGAGGTTATGAGCCCAGGCAGGTGCAGATCAGTATCTGAACCGCCGCAAGCGTAAGGAGGCAGCTATGGACCGGGACACCAATCCGGTCAGACGGTCCGGTCTGTACCGTCTGAATATAATCCTGCTCAGCCTGATCACCATGCTGTCCGCGGCGGGAGCCCTGTATCTGCGCGAGGAACTGCGCAGGGCCTGGGAACCGGGCGACGGACAGTCGCGGTTCGGCTCAGAGAAGATCGAAGAACTGAAGAAAGAGGCCGCGGAACAGGAGCGCGAGAAGGTCCTGGCGGAGATCCGTCAGTCTCTGGAGGACGGGACGACCGTCTCCGGTATGCTCCGGGATATGTTCGCTGACCAGATCGTGATCACGGCCGGCGGCCGCTACTGGTTCATGCCCGTGGAGGAGGATACCGGCCTGCGGGCCGCCTCGCGGGATGACTTCGAGATCGGAGAGGACGGAGCGGTCCGCTATACAGGCGGCGCGGAGGGGGTCTCCGCCATACGGGGCATCGACGTGTCGGAAGCCAACGGCGACATAGACTGGGAGAGGACCGCCGGGGACCAGGTGGCTTTTGCCATGGTGCATCTGGGCACCGGTCAGGAGGACGGGACGGTCAGCGTTGACCGACGGTTCGCCCGCAATGCCGCGGGCGCCTTGCAGAACGGTCTGCAGCTGGGCTGCTACATGGAGATATACGGCAGCGACAGGGAGTCCATCCTCAACCAGACGGAAGGCATGCTGGCTGCCCTCAGGCCCTTTATCGGCAGGCTGAACTGCCCCGCCGCTCTGGTGGTCCATATGCCGGACGGCTGGGAGAGCAGCACCGAGGAGGAGAGGCAGAGCCTGTCCGAGGCCCTGCAGACAGCCTGCACCATGATCGAGGAGGCCGGCTGCACGCCGGCCATCGGTGGCGACATCGCCGCCCTGACCCTCCTTCTGGACCCCGCAGTCCTGGCGGACAGGGCCAAATGGTACACAGGCTATGACGAGACCCTTTATTACCCCTACGCCTGGTCGCTCTGGCAGTACCGGGCAGGCGGGACCATCGAGGGCATCACCGGCGATGTCAATCTGAACATCCATCTGGTGGAGGAGACGGCGGAGTGATCGGAGCGCCGGCAGCCGGAAATTGAGACCGGCCATGTTCCGGCGCGGGATGAGGACAGGTACGTGGAGAAGATCGTTGAACAGGGACTCCTATATGATTTCTACGGAGCCCTCCTGACAGGCCATCAGCAGAGAATATACGAAGAGGCTGTTTATGAGAACCTGTCCCTGAACGAGATCGCGGAGCAGGAGGGGATCAGCCGGCAGGCCGTCCATGACCTGATCCGGCGGACCACCCGGCAGATGCAGCAGTATGAAGACAAGCTGGGCATGATCAGGCGCTTTCAGAAGCTGCGGGAGGATGCCGGCATGCTGAGGACACTGGCCGGTTCAGACTGCGGCGACGATAGCCTCCGGGAGGAGGCCGGCCGGCTGGCGGACCGCATTCTCCGGGACCTGGAGTGAAGGAAAGACAGAACAGGATGTCAAGAAAAAATACTTGACACCCTGTTTTTTCCTGTTACAATGGGAGAGTCGAACACTATGCAAGTGAGGGATTGAAATGGCATTTGACAGCCTTACCGACAGACTAACCGGCATATTTGACAGCCTCCGCGGCAAGGGGCGGCTGACCGAGCAGGATGTGCATACCGCCATGCGCGAGGTCCGTCTGGCACTTCTTGAGGCGGACGTCAACTTCCGCGTGGTCAAGCGCTTTATCGCCACGGTGGAGGAGCGCGCCATCGGTCAGGACGTCATGAGCGGCCTCAATCCGGCCCAGATGGTC
>DGGX01000231.1:4802-5587 GCA_002392385.1 Lachnospiraceae bacterium UBA3863 | reverse complement strand
GGATGAGCGATTTCATCCCGGTTTCCATCAAAATGGCCAAAGAACAGAACCTTTCCCTGAATCCGACCAAGATTTCGGGCGTTTGCGGCAGGCTCATGTGCTGCCTCAAGAATGAGGCCGATACCTATACATATCTCAGCAAGGGCCTGCCGGCGAAGGGCGATCAGATGACGACTCCGGACGGACGTCACGGCGAGGTCGTCTCGATCGACATTCTGCGCCAGCGCGTCAAGTGCGTCGTCGATATTGACAACGACGAAAAGGAGATGCAGGAATACGCAGTCTCCGAGATTTCCTTCATTCCGCACTCCAAGCGGCCGAAGGGACAGGCCAATCAGCCTAAGTCTGAGAAGAAAGCGAAGAAGGACGCGCCGGTAAACGAACCCGCCGAGACATGGGCTGACACCGCTGAGGAAGTTCCGGAGACCCGCCGGAACGGAGACGGTACCGAGGGCAAAAATGCCAGAAAGAACCATAAAAATAATGAGCTCCCGGCGGCAGAGGGTGCCGAGCAGGGCGAGCGCAGAAACAGGCGCCGCGATAAGTCGGCCAACCGGGAAGCGCAGGCAGAGAATGAGGGTTCCGGTGAGAACACGCAGGGCAGAAAGCAGCGTCCGCGCAAGGCTCAGGGAGCTGCGGAGCAGACGACCGGCGCCGAGGGTGCCGAACGACCGGCCGACGGTCAGGAGGAGCCGGTGAAGACCAAACGTCGCAGAAGGCGCAGTCACCCGCGCAAAAAGAGCACGGCGGAGTAAGCGGCGTTGGACGTTGAATGTTAACCGTTG
>DGGX01000231.1:0-4692 GCA_002392385.1 Lachnospiraceae bacterium UBA3863 | reverse complement strand
GGGGACGGTTCTTCCCGGCTGGTCGTAAGACCAGCCTGAAGAACCGTCCCCAACGTCCTGTCCCTACTATCATTAAGAGGAATTTTATGATACGACTCGACGATCTCGAAAATGGTTATTTCATATATCAGGACACCGATTTCTTCTGTTTCGGCATCGATGCGGTCCTTCTCGCCCACTTCGGAAAGCTGAAGAACGGCGACCGCATCCTGGACCTGTGCACCGGCAACGGCATCGTTCCCCTGCTCATGCAGGCGGACGCAAGGGATGCCGGCCTGTCCGTCTCCTTCGATGCCCTGGAGATCCAGCCCCCGATGGCCGCCCTCGCATCCGCGTCCGTCCGCAAAAATCATCTTGAGGACACGATCCGCATCACGGAAGGAGACCTGAGGGAGTCCGCATCGATCTATGGCCCCGGCACCTTTTCCGTGGTGACCTGCAACCCACCCTATATGAGGGCCAGCCAGGGCCTTCACGGGGAGACCGACGCCAGGACCGTCGCGCGGCACGAGGTGCTCTGCACACTTGAAGACGTCATTTGCCAGAGCGCAAAGCTATTAAAGAGCCGCGGACGCTTTATAATGGTGCACAGACCGGGGCGGCTGGCGGAGATATTTGCATGCCTGAACGCACACCGTCTGGAGCCCAAGCGCATGCAGCTCGTTTATCCCTATGTCGACAAGGCACCGACCATGGTTCTCATCGAGGCGGTAAAAGGCGGCGGTCCCCAGCTGAACGTGGAGGCGCCGCTGATCGTCTACAACGCGGACCGGACTTACACGGACGAGGTCCTGCGTATTTACGGAAAGAAAGATTAATCTCTGAATTCAGGAACGCCCGGCGTTCTGCCCGCGTCACAGCGGAGATACAGGAGGACACATGTCAGGCACACTCTATTTATGCGCGACCCCCATCGGCAACCTCGAGGACATCACTCTTCGGGTGCTTCGGATCCTGAAGGAGGTCGATCTCATCGCCGCGGAGGACACCCGCACCAGCGGCCATCTTCTCAATCACTTCGATATTCACACCCCTACGACCAGCTATCACAAGTTCAACGAGCACGAAAAGGGACCGGAGCTGGTCGACAGGCTTCTGGCCGGGACAAATATCGCTCTGATCACCGATGCCGGAACACCGGCGATCTCCGATCCGGGCGAGTCGCTGGTCCGCCTGTGCATCGAAAACCACGTTCAGGTGACTTCGCTGCCGGGGGCAAATGCCTGCATCACAGCCCTTACGCTGTCCGGCCGCTCTACGAGGCGTTTTGTCTTCGAAGGTTTCCTTCCGACGGACAAAAAGGAGCGCGGGGAGGTCCTTGAACAGATAAAATCCGAGCGGCGTACGATCGTCCTTTATGAGGCACCGCACCGACTGGTGAAGACGCTGACGCTTCTGGCCGGGACGGTCGGGGAGGACCGAGGCATCACGCTGTGCCGGGAGCTCACCAAGCGTTTTGAAACGGTCACCGTAACGACGGTCGGAGAGGCGATCGCGGCCGCGGATGTGACCGAGCCCCGGGGAGAGTACGTGCTCGTTCTCGACGGGAAACCGGAGGCTGAGGTCGAGGCGGAGCGCCGCGCGGCATTCGAGACGTTGTCCATTGCAGACCATGTGGCTTCCTTTGAGGCGCAGGGCATGAGCCGTAAGGAGGCTATGAAGGCGGTCGCGGTGGCACGCGGGATATCAAGGCGGGATGTGTATCGGGAATTACTGGAGAAATGAGTATATATGTGGGACGGACGTTGGGGACGGTTCTTCAGGCTGGTCTTACGACCAGCCAGGAAGAACCGTCCCCAACGTCCGTCCCCAACGACCGTCCCCAACGTCCGTCCCAAACGTCTGCTCCACAGCTCACGCAATCATCCTCTCCCTGAAAGATTGTATCTCCTCCCGGGTAAATCCCAGCTCAAGAAAAAGCCCCTCTATCTTCTCCTTCAGATCCGCTCCCTCGCGGCTCTCTATGTAGCCCATCATTTTCGTGTAATTCTCCGAATCCTTCGACCGCAGGCCGAACGCCTGCGCCAGCGTCGTCAGCTCATAATCCCTGGCCAGGTCCGAGGCGCTCACCCCGAGGATCCCCTCTGTCAGCAGACAGACCGTCCCCGTCCGGTCCGCACCGGCCCAGCAGTGTATATACACGGGTATATCCTGCTCCACACAGTCGAAGATCCTTCTGAAGACCCTGCGGTACAGCTCACGCTCTTCCTCGTTGAGCGCCGCCTCCTCACCGGGATCCCCGTCACCGTCGCCTGTATCTTCGGTCCACGGCCTCAGATAAGACGTGATCGAGATCCGCTCATATCCTGTATCTTCCCCCAGAGCAGAGGAGACAATAGGATCCTTCTCTGATTTATCCATGTCCACTTCCCTGTCGAGCCGCAGGTCTATTTCAAAACCGATTCCCGCCTCGCGCAGAGCCGCAATTCCCTCTTCCGTAACGGCGAAGTCATGCTCTCCGTTAAGTTCGCTTCCGCGGAAGATCTTACCGTACCGGATCTTTCCGTTCCCCGCCTTCCAGCCTCCGATGTCGCGCACATTGCAGGCTCCGTCGACCTCGAGCATTCTGACCTGTCCGATGGTGCGGAAGGTGCCGAGTTTTAGGATCCGATTCACAGATTTCACGCAGTATACGTAGAAGGCGTCCGGATACAGATTGGTCAGGACCGCCCGGCCGGCGGACCCGTCTGCGGTGAAGGCGCGTATGTCGGCGGGGTGGCATTTGCCTTTCAAACACCTGAACAGCACCTCCACCTGACCGGCTGCCGGCGTGAACTCTACCGTGTATCCTGCCGGCCGGTCTCTTCGTTCGGTCTCCGGCGTAAACTCCTCAATGCGGGACGGATCCCCTTCCGCATAGTTCACATTTTCTATATACGCTGCCACCGACTCATTCTCGATGCTGTGCACATCCGCATTCCCCGCGAGGACAATGCAGGAGGCGGCTCCCACCAGAAGAAGGGCAGCCAGGATCAGCAGAATTATTGTTTTTAATGATTTCTTTCGTTTCATATGTCTCCGTTTTTTTCAGATGTGGCGGGTGAGAACATCTCTTCGCTCAGTTGACTGGCTGATTAGAGGAGAACTGTCCCAATGTCATTAAGATAGTCTGTTTCAGAACAATTCCATTATATCAAAGGCCGGTACTTACTGCCTTTTAAATTGCCTGAATTATTGAGTTTTCCAGAATACCGGTGTCCATTCTGCCGGGTAAGGTTTAAACAATATTAATGCGGAACTGTTTTCGTTCAGGCAGTGTGATCGCACCCGAGAACTAAATAATATTAAGTGCATTAATTAAATACTCTGATTTAAACTAAGTCATAGTATGTTCTATAATAAAGACATATTGCACATTCATCGCAGACTTACGTAACGAGAATTCTGCGTCAGAGATCAAAAACGCACAGATCGACTGAGAAAGGACACATGATATGAGAATTAAGAAAGGCGGAAATGTTTCACGAATGCTTGAAGGCATCCCAATCCCGGATATGTTCCGGGCGGAGCAGACATTTGACAAAAGCCGCATTGAACCGGCCGAAATCCCGTCGATTGTCCGGAAGGAACTTTCCCGGCCGGAAATTGCCGATACGATCAGGCCCGGCATGAGCATCGCGATCACCGCCGGAAGCCGCGGTGTTGCAAATGTCGACACCATCACACGTGCCATCGTCGACTTCTGCAAAGAGCGCGGAGCAGCTCCTTTTATTGTGCCTGCCATGGGCAGCCACGGCGGGGCAACGGCGGAAGGCCAGGCTTTGCTGCTGGAGGGATACGGAATCACTGCCAAAACCATGGGCTGCCCGGTCAGGTCTTCCATGGAAACGGTCCTCCTCGGATATTCGGAGTACGGCAAGCCTGTCTATCAGGACAGGAATGCTCATGAGGCCGACGGAATCATCGTCTCCTGCCGCATCAAGCCTCATAATGCGTTCCGCGGGACTTACGAGAGCGGCATTTGCAAAATGATGGTCGTCGGTCTCGGCAAGCAGAAGGGCGCGGAGAGCGTTCACAGCGACGGCCTCGGGAACATGGCAAGGAACCTGCCTGCCAATGCCAGGGTCGTGCTGGAGAATTCTAATATTCTATTTGCCATACCGACTATTGAAAATGCATACGACGAGACCGCCCTCATCGAAGCGGTCCCCAGAGATCTGATAATGAAAAGAGAGCCGGAACTGCTGCAAATCGCATTTAAGAACATGCCGAGCATTCTGGTCGGCGAGGCGGATGTCCTGATTGTGGACAGCATGGGGAAGAATTACAGCGGGACCGGCGTGGATCCCAACATATCAGGGACGTGGTCCACAGAGTTCGGAAAGGGCGGACTTAAGGTAAAGCGGACCTGCTTCCTTGATCTCACGGACTGCTCTCACGGCAACGCAAACGGCATGGGGCTGGCCGACTTCATTACAAAGCGGATGTTCGACAAGCTCGATCCGGAGATGATTTATCCGAATTGCATGACGAGCACGGTCATCCGCTCCGGTATGATGCCCCCGGTGGTCGCTACCGATAAGGAGGCCATACAGGCATGCATCCTGACCGCCAATCAGATCGATAAAAGGAGACCGAGGATCGTGCGGATCAAGAACACGCTGCATGTCGGGCATATCATGCTCTCAGAAGCTTACTATGAAGATGTCAGGACGGGCAGGTATCCGGGGCTTACCGCGCTGGATGAGCCTG
>DGGX01000214.1 GCA_002392385.1 Lachnospiraceae bacterium UBA3863 | reverse complement strand
GCCATCGGCAAGATGGCGGGCGGCATGGTCAGCCAGGAGATGTGCGAATCCATCCTGACCATCGTGAACGGACACGGTGTCTCCTTCCTGAAGGGCGTAGGCGGACTGATCGGCGGATTCCTCCGGCAGAACGGACGCAACAAGACAGCCGATTCGCTGAAGTAAAGAAAGAGATTCAGGCATCCGTGCCAGAAGGAGATTAATATGAGTTTTATGGATAGTTTTGCCGAGAAGCACCCCAAGGCGGCCCAGTGGATCCGCGAGGGCGGTCTCTTCCTGATCTTCAGCTATGTGGTCACCTTCCTCAAGTGGGGACTGCTGACCTTCCTGCCCGGCCTCTTCCGGGGCATGGTGGGCGATGTGGCCTGGACCTGGCCCGGCATTGAGACCACAGTCCTGGGCGTGCCGCTGACCCTGGCCGTCATCGGCAACAGCCTGGCGGACGGCGGCCTGGCCTTCACCCTGGCCAACTTCACCTCCATCATCCTGGGCGAGTGCATCAACTTCCCCCTGCAGCGGAACGTCACCTTCCGCAGCAAGGGCCCCGTGGTGCCGCAGATCCTGTGCCATTTCGCCGGCGCGCTGGGTGTGTTCTTCATCATGAACCTCTTCACCTGCATCTGGAACCCGGTCACGGCCGCTTTCCACGTGCCGGACGGCATCCGCAACATCGTGACCACCGTTGTCACCGGCGGTGTGTCCATGGTGATCATCTTCGCTATCGACAAGACCATCTTCGCGGAAGGCTTCGGCAAGAAGAAAGCCTGACCGGAAGGCGGAACCGGACTTGTTTCCGCACAAAAGAATATGTACAATAGAAGAATCAGGATCGGTAGAGATGGAGTGCCGGTCCTGATTCTTGTCAGCTATGCGGTGAAGAGGAGTGTTATGATTTCGGTGGCCATAGTTGAGGATGAGGACCTGTACGCGGACCAGCTGCAGGAATATCTGACCCGTTTCAGTAAGGAGAAGGGGATCACCTTCCGCACGGACCGGTTCTCGGACGGGGATGAGATCGCGGAGGATTACAGGGGCGGTTATGACCTTATTCTGATGGATATTCAGATGCCCTTCATGGACGGTATGACGGCCGCGGAGAAGATCCGGGAGCGGGACCCCGGGGTCCTGATCATGTTTATTACCAACCGGACGGACTACGCGATCCGGGGGTATCAGGTGGACGCCCTGGATTATGTGGTCAAGCCGGTCGCCTATTTTGCCTTCTCCACCAAGCTGGATAGGGCTCTGGCCCGTATCCGGAAGGATCCGGAGAAGACGATCATCCTGAATCTGAGGAACCAGATCGTCAGGCTGAGCGCGGACGAGATCTACTATATCGAGAGCGAGGGGCACACGCTGGTCTACCATACGGCCCGGGGAGAATACAGACTGCGGGAACGTATGCAGAGCGCGGAGGAGGCACTTGCGGACAGCGGTTTCTTCCGCTGCAACAAGGGCTATCTCGTGAATCTGCGCCATGTGGACAGCGTCTCCGATGGTATGTGTCGCGTCGGGGGTGACGATCTGCTGATCAGCCGCGCGCGGCGGACAGATTTTATGGAGGCCCTGACGGAGTACTTCAGCAGTCATTGAGGTAATGCCATGAGAGTGATGCAGGACATTCCCAGATTCTATACAGGCCTCGCTGAGTGGGGGGCCTGTTTTTTATATCTGCTTCTGATACCGGGGCGGATGAAGGGCTGGCGCTTCGGAGTTGTCTCCGCGGCGGCGCTGGTCCTTCAGTGCTCCTTTCTGATCCTGACGGCCACCGTGCCCGTCATTCTCTGGATCCCCTGCATGCTGATCGCCTTCAGTATGATGTTCCTCTATATAGCGGTCGCGGGCGGGAAGGGGTTGCTGCTCACCCTGTATTCCACCTTTCACGCCTTCATCCTGGCCGAGTTCGCTGCCTCTCTGGAGTGGCAGCTGGAGTGGTTCTTCCTGCTCCGTCATGAGCCGGTTCAGAGTACGAGCTTGCTGCAGGACTTCTTTCAGACATCGTATATCTTTATGATCCATATCTATCTGCTGGTCTTTCTGGTGAACGGCTGGCTGCAGTGGAAGCTGCTGCGGGGCAAGAAGAATATCGCCTATTCCTACCAGGAGGTGGCGGCTGCCGGCATGATCGCCCTTTTCACCTTCACCCTCAGCAATCTGAGCTTCATCACTGTCAACACGCCCTTCAGCGCCAGGATCGAGCAGGATATCTTCAGCATAAGGACGCTGGTGGATTTCGGCGGTCTGTCCATCCTCTACGCTTTTGAGACGAGGATCAATGAGCTCAAGGCGGAGCAGGAGCTGACAGCTGTCACGGCCATGCTCAAATCCCAGTACGACAGCTACCGGAGCTATCAGGATACGATCGATATCATCAACCTGAAATATCATGATCTGAAGCACCAGCTGGCAGGTCTCAGAGCGGCGGCCAACGCGGCGGAGCGGTCGGAATATCTGGACGTCCTGGAGCGTGAGCTGGAACAGTACCGCCCGGAGAAACAGACCGGCAGCCACGTTCTCGACGCCATCATCGCGGGCAAGTCCGTCCGCGGCCGGAGCCAGGGCATCCAGCTGACCTGCGTGGCGGACGGGCGTCTGCTCAGCTTCATGCATGTGACCGATATCTGCACGATCTTCGGCAATGCCCTGGACAACGCCATCGAGAATACGGCCCTTGTGGAGGATCCGGAGAAGCGGCTGATCCACATGCAGGTGACCGGACGGAGGGGATTCCTCTTCATCCGCGTCGACAATTACTGCGAGAACGAACTGCTGCAGGACGGGGACAACCTCCGCACGACCAAACCGGACCCAGCCAACCACGGCAACGGGATCCGCAGCATGCGCTACGCGGCGGAAAAATACGGCGGCACGCTCACCTATGACATGAAGGATCATATTTTCTCCCTCAGGATCCTGATCCCCATGCCGGAAGAGGAAAGGCATGAGTCTGCGGAAGAATAATTTGTGACACGCACGCGACAGTTTGTGACATGGAAAGTTGAATCAGGTATCTGATGTTATAATGAGATGTCACAACATTATTCTTTAGGGAGGGAATAATATGCAGCAAATCTTACAGAACCTGCTGGGACCCATTTTCTACAGTATGGGTGTCAGCGAAGCGGACCTCACATCCTACCTGAGCATATGCATGGGCTACGTGTACGGGATCCTGGCGGCGCTTGTGATCCTGATCGTCGTGCTCATCCTTGCCGGGCGCATGAAGAAGGGCACCAAGGCGTTCACCCGTATGAGCGCGCTGGCAGCCTTCGTGCTGGCCGTCACCGTGATCGTCAGCTCCATGTGCAACGGTCCGCTGAAGACCAACATCTCCACCTTCCTCAACGGCAGCGGTGTCAACCTCTCCGAAGAGACTGTGGAGGCCAGTAAAGAGGTCATTGCCCGCGTTGGCGAGGAGGGCCTGGTACTCGTGAAGAACGAGGGCCTGCTGCCCCTGAGCGACACCAAGGCACTGAACGTCTTCGGCTGGGGCAGCACCAATCCTATCTTCGGCGGCACCGGTTCCGGTTCCTCCGACGGCTCCACGGCTGTGGGCATCCTGCAGTCCCTGCAGAACGCCGGCTTCGAGACCAACCAGAGCCTGACGGATATGTACGTGGCATACCAGCCCACCCGTCCTACCGTGGCCATGCAGACCCAGGACTGGACGCTTCCTGAGCCCACTGTGGACAAGTACACAGATGAGCTTATGACCGAAGCCAAGAACTTCTCCGACACGGCCGTGATCGTCATCAGCCGCAGCGGCGGTGAAGGCGCGGATCTGCCGACCGATATGAACGCCGTCATTCACGGCACCTACAACCTGGCTGAGAAGGTCTCCGTGATCCCCGCTCAGTACGGTTACACCAACGCCACCTACACCAACAACGGCGACTATGATGACTTCGAGCCCGGCGAGCACTTCCTTGAGCTCTCCGTGACGGAAGAGAACATGGTCGAGAAGGTCTGCTCCGAGTTCGATAAGGTCGTTGTCATCATCAATGCCAACAACCCCATGGAGCTGGGCTGGGTGGATGAGTATCCCCAGATCGGCGCTGTCATCCTGGCACCCGGCGCGGGCAACACCGGCTTCACCGGCCTCGGCGAGATCATCTCCGGCGCTGTGAACCCCTCCGGCCACACGATCGACACCTATGTGCGCGATCTGACTACGACCCCTACCTGGAACAACTTCGGCAACTTCAATTTCACCAACGTCGATGACCTCAAGCAGGCCATCCTGGCAGCGGACGCCGCCTACGAAGGCAACATGGCTTTCGTCAACTATGTGGAAGGCATCTATGTCGGCTACAAGTTCTACGAGACCGCGGCGGAAGAAGGCCTGATCAACTACGAAGAGCATGTCCAGTATCCTTTCGGCTACGGACTGTCCTACACCACCTTCGATGAGAAGATCGAAAACTTCGCGGCGAACGGCGACAACATCACCTTCGACGTGAACGTCACCAACACCGGCGATGTGGCCGGCAAGGACGTGGTGGAGATCTACTTCACACCTCCGTATACCAATGGCGGCATCGAGAAGGCTTCTGTGAACCTGGTCGATTTTGCCAAGACTGCAGAGCTGGCACCCGGCGCTTCCGAAAAGGTTTCCTTCTCCATCCCGAAGGAAGACCTGGCCTCCTATGACACCGGTATCAAGGTCAACGGCGGCGGCTACATCCTGGAAGCCGGCGACTACACCATCTCCGTCCGCAGCGACTCCCATACCGTCGTGGCGGAAGAGACCTTCACCGTGGACGCGGACGTCGACTACAGCGCCGGCCGTTCCACCGACCTCGTCCCTGCCAACAACCAGTTCGAGGAGTATTCCCGCGGTGATTTCGAGCAGCTCTCGAGAAAAGATCATTTCGCCAACTACGCGACAGCCACAGCGGCTCCTTCGGATGACGCAAGGCTCATGAGCGACGATGTCCGCAAGGTCATCGAGACCTACGCAGTGGGCTTCTATGATCCCACCGCCTTCGACGATCCTGCCGATGAGATGCCTGCTCTGGGCGCCCAGAACGGCATGACCCTCTATGATCTCTATGGCAAGTCCTACGACGATCCTGCCTGGGAACAGCTCCTGGATCAGCTGACCTTCGAGGATATGTCCACCATGATCAACGTCGGCGGCTGGCAGACAGCGGCTATCCCCAGCGTCGGCAAGATCGCTACCAGCGACTGCGACGGCCCTGCCGGTCTGTCCAACTTCATCACCGGCGCCTATGGTACCGCCTATCCCGCGGAAGTCCTGATGGCCCAGACCTGGAACGTCGATCTCATCTATGAGATGGGTGAGAAGATGGCACAGGAATACGTCGATGCCAACAACTACGGCTGGTACGGACCCGCTATGAACACGCACCGCAACGCTTTCGCAGGCCGTAACTTCGAGTACTACTCCGAGGACGGCGTCCTGGCCGGCAAGATGGCCATGGCAGAGTGCAACGGCGCGGCCACCAAGAACGTCTACCCTTACATCAAGCACTTCGCGCTGAATGACCAGGAGACCAACCGCTGCTCCTTCCTGCTGACCTTCGCGTCCGAGCAGGCCATCCGTGAGATCTATCTCAAGCCTTTCGAGATGGCGACCAAGGGCTTCACCGGCACCAGCCGCGCGGTCATGAGCTCCTTCAACTGGATCGGCACCGAGCCCAGCTGCGCCAACGCGCATCTGCTGCAGAACGTCCTTCGTGACGAGTGGGGATTCGTCGGCATGGTCGAGACCGACTATGACGGCTCCTACGGCTACATGATCTCCGATCACTGCGTGAGAAACGGCAACGACCTCATGCTCGGATTCGCTTCCGCACCGTCCAACGTGTTCTCCGACACCAGCGCCACCGCCACCAAGGCTATGCGCCAGGCCTGCAAGAACATCCTGTACACGGTCGGCAATTCCGGCTACTATGCAAACGGTGATCCGGCCAACGCACCTGACAAGATGTCTCAGCTCTTCACCAAGATCTACATCGGCGCCGGCGTCGTCATCGCCGCCCTTCTGGCCCTCGGCTTCCTGATGTTCAAGAGCGGCAAGAAGAAAGCTTGATCATGAAGACAGATCACCTGATCTGACGCAAGAATGATCCATACGATCCGCCCCGGTATCCTTTCGGATGCCGGGGCGGGTCGTTGCTTCTATTCACACAGCTGATAACGGTCTGTCCTGTCATCGTTATCCGGTGCGTGATTTATAGCTTCTGTTCACACAGCTGGTAACGGTTTGTCCTGATATCGTTATCCGGCGCGTGATTTATAGCTTCTGTTCACATAGCTGATAACGGTCCGGCTTGGTATCGTTATCCGGTGCGTGATTTATAGCTTCTGTTCACACAGCTGGTAACGGTCCAGCCTGATATCGTTATCCGGTGTGTGATTTATAGCTTCTGTCCACACAGCTGATAACGGGCTGGCCTGATATCGTTATCCGGTGCGTGATTTATCTTTGACGAGGGGTAGGAAGTAAAGTATTGTAAACCAAAAGAAATTACAGGGGCTATATGACAAGACAAAGATCGTCTTCCGCATTGCGGAAAACTCATATGGTAATCATAGATGGCTGAAAATCGATCTGATCAAGAATAATAATTCGCACCGCCTTCGCTGGTCTGATAATGATGGCCAGTCCCTAAAGATCCGAATCAAATAACAGCAATAAAACATCCCCTGCCACCATACACTGA
>DGGX01000210.1 GCA_002392385.1 Lachnospiraceae bacterium UBA3863 | reverse complement strand
GGTGCTTTCGGTCTGACCGAGCCCGGCGCCGGCACGGACGCTGCCATGCAGAAGACGGTCGCCGAGGACAAGGGTGACTACTGGCTCCTCAACGGCAGCAAGATCTTCATCACCAACGCCGGCTTTGCCAGCACTTTCGTCGTCTTCGCGATGACCGACAAGGAGAAGGGCAACCACGGCATCTCCGCTTTCATCGTTGAGAGAGACTTCCCCGGCTTCTCCGTCGGCGCCCATGAGAAGAAGATGGGTATCCGCGGATCGAGCACCTGCGAGCTGGTCTTCGAAGACTGCAAGGTCCCGAAGGAGAACCTGCTGGGCGAGCTGAACAAGGGCTTCAAGATCGCCATGATGACCCTGGACGGCGGCCGTATCGGCATCGGCGCACAGGCTCTCGGCATTGCCCAGGCTGCCATCGATGAGTGCGTGAAGTACACCAAGCAGCGCATCCAGTTCGGCAAAAGGATCAGCCAGTTCCAGAACACCCAGTTCCAGCTGGCCGACATGCAGGCCAAGGTCGATGCCGCAAGGCTTCTGATCTATCGCGCCGCGCAGGCCAAGCAGGACCACGAGCCTTACAGCCACCTCGCCGCTATGGGCAAGCTGTATGCCTCTGAGGCAGCCAGCGATGTCACCCGCCGCGCGCTGCAGCTGGTCGGCGGCTACGGCTACACCCGCGAGTATCCTTTCGAGCGCTACATGCGTGATGCCAAGATCACCGAGATCTATGAGGGCACCAGCGAAGTGCAGAGAATGGTCATCTCCGGCTGGATGGGCGTGAAGTAATCTCGCTCCGACAGAAGGCCCTACGGGCCCCACAGAATAAGCACCATAAACAATAAGAGGCTGCCGCCCCGGGAAGTGATCTCAGGGCGGCAGCCTTTTTTACGACGGGATCTCTGACGGGATCTCTGTCCTTATCGGATCAGTCCTTCCTCCTTCCGATGATGGAGAGGATCCGGATGAAGAGGTTGACCACGTCCACGTAGATATCGGCGGCGCAGTCGACGGCATTGTCCAGGGTCTTGGGATACATCTGGGCCTTGGACCAGTCGTAGCCGACATAGCCGCAGAAAATGAGGACTACGGCCAGATCGATGACGCTGAGGGCGGCCCGGAACACGAAGAGGGCGACCAGGTCCGCGACGATAGCGATCAGGAGCGAGGTGCCCAGGGTGCGTCCTATCCCGCGGAAGAAGGCCGGGAAGACGCAGGACAGAGCGATCATGCAGACTGTCACGACGCCGCTGAGGAAGAAGGCCGTGGAGATGGACGACAGTGTGAAGTAGCTCATGAAGTAGGTCAGGAGCAGGCCCATGGAGACGGAGAGGAGCGTGAATCCGACAAAGCTCACGATGGCATTATCGGACCGGTAGACGGTCATGGTGCCGATGATACTGCCCGCGAAGTAGAGCACAAGAATGAGAATATAGCTCATGTGCAGGATGGGGTAGGACAGGAACATGGCCATGAAGCCGTTCAGGAGAAATCCCCACAGCAGGACAAGGCCGATGGCCAGGTTGAAGGCTGTTTCAGACAGGGCGAGACCGCCTACATGCTGCAGTCTTTCCATTTTATAGTGCTGATTGTCAAAATCCATAAAAATCCTCCTTGGAATGTACATAGAACGTGAATGACCGCTCTTCTGTATTCTGCGCTTTTGCCGCAGGGGTGTCAAGCGGAGGGCAAGGTTGCCTGATTCGGGGTGCACTGCTAAAATTATAGGAACGACAATTCAGTCCAGCAGGAGGAGGAATACATGAAAGTATGTCTGCTCAATGAGTCTTTTCCGCCGGTGATCGACGGTGTTGTCAATGTGGTCCTCAACTACGCGGATCATTTGATCAAAGATCACGGCGCTGAAATAATCGTGGGAACACCGGAGTATCCGGATGCGGATTATTCACAGTATCCCTACAAGGTGGTGCCCTACCGGAGTCTGCCGACAGCCGCGGTGACCAACGGCTACCGGACGGGCGATCCCTTCGAGGGCAAGGCGGTGTCGGAGCTGGCCCGTTTCGCCCCGGATATCATTCATGCCCACGGACCGGCCTCGGCGACGGTGGTGGCCAGACTGCTGCGGGAACAGACCGGGGCGCCGGTAATATTCACCTATCACACCAAGTATGATATCGACCTGCGCAGGGAGTTCAAGGTCAGGCCTGTGGCAGAGGAGCTGATCAAGGCCATGGTGAGCAATATCGAGGCCTGCGACGATATCTGGGTGGTCAGCCGGGGCGCCGGCGAGAGTCTGCGGGCCCTGGGCTTCGAGGGCAAGTACCGGGTCATGAACAACGGCGTGGACTTCGACCGCGGCCGGGTGGACGACGCCCGGGTGGCGGAGGTGACGGCCGGCTATGATCTGCCGGAGGGCGTGCCCCTGTTTCTGTATGTAGGTCGTCTGATCAACTATAAGAATCTGCCCCTGATCCTGGACGCCTTGAAGCTCCTCGATGAGAAGGGCAGGGACTTCCGCATGGTCTTCATCGGCAAGGGACCGGACGCGGAGATACTGCAGGCCCGGGCCCGGGAGCTGGGCCTTATGGGCGCCGACGGGAAGAGCGGAAAGTGCTTCTTTACGGGGCCTGTCTATGAGAGAGATACCCTGCGGGCCTGGAATACCCGGGCTGACCTCTTCCTCTTCCCCTCCACCTTCGATAC
>DGGX01000089.1 GCA_002392385.1 Lachnospiraceae bacterium UBA3863 | reverse complement strand
CCTGGCCGCTCTGCGCGCGGAGGCGGCGTCTTTTGCCGGATCTTTTGACCCCGCCTATTTTTCCACTGTCTATTCTTTCCGCAGCACGGTCATGACCGCGGCGCAGAAGATCGCTAACGAGAAGATCCTGAATAAGCTGGACAAGGCAGACAAGGAGTCCGTTCACCGTCACCGGTCCAAGGCGACCGGCGAGGTGGCCTATACCGTGGACGGTTTCGAGGGCAAGACCTTTGAAGACCTGACGGCAGAGGATCTGGATGCCACGGGCTACAAACGCGTCACTCTGGAGAACGGCCGACGGGTGGAGAAGGACGAGGCCGTATGCAGGATCGTCACCAGCGAGAACTGGCAGATCGCCATCCTGGTCGATTCCCAGGAGACGGCCGAAAGACTTGTCAAGGACAATTACGTCAAGGTCCGCTTTCTCAGAAGCGGCACAGAGATCTGGGGATCCGTCACAAGCCGCAGCGACGAGGAAGGCAATCATTTTGTACTTCTTTCCTTCTCCCAGGGAATGGAAGAGTTTATCACGGAGAGATATCTGGATATCGAGATCGTGACAGAAGAGGAGACGGGCCTTAAGGTCCCCAACACAGCCATCACCCGGGGCAGTTTCTTCCTGGTGCCGGCGGACTACATGACCACCGGGACAGGCGGACAGACCGGCGTCCTGCTGGAGGTCTACGACGACAACGGCGGCAAGACGACCCGTTTCGTTCCCGCGGCTGCCTACAGCGAAGTGGGCGACGTGGTTTACCTGAGCGACAACGTGCTGCGGGCCGGTGAGATCCTGGACAAGAGGGACTCTCTGGAGCAGTTCACCCTGGGTGAGCAGGCGGAGCTCGTGGGCGTCTATTACATCAATAAGGGCTACCCCGATTTCCGTCAGGTCGAGATCGTCTACCAGAACGAAGAATTCGCCATAGTGAAGCCCGACGCGGTCTTCGGTCTGCAGGAGTATGACTACATCGTCCTGCACGCGGATTCCATCGATTTCGATCAGGGCGGACGATGACCGTCAGTCCGCAAAAGTGTTGACAGCACCGATAAATGGATCGATAATATTATTTGGGCCTGCCTGCGCGGACCATATGGTCTTTATGACGAGAGAATGGAGAATATACCGCCATGAGTGTTATGGACAAGCTGATCAATGCGATGAAGTATAACGAGGACGACGACTATCTGGATACCGAAGAGATGGACGAGGAGGACGACTACTACGGAGAAGAGGAAGAGCCCGCCAGGGAACCCGCTTCCGCAAGAGCCGCCGCCCCCGCCGCCCCGGAACCGGATTATGACGAGGAGGACATCCCCGCCCAGCCCGCGCGTCCCAGACGCAGAGCAGCGGAGAGAGACAGAGAGAGGGAGAGAGAACGCGACAAGGAGACAAGCGCCGCTTCCCGCCGCCGTGCCATCCAGCGTGTCGCCGCCCAGCAGAACGGAGAGGTCTGCATCATCAAGCCCACCTCCGTCAATGACGCCCGCGAAGTCACCGACACCCTGCTGGCCAACTGCACCGTCGTTCTGAACCTTGAAGGCCTGGATGTGGACGTCGCCCAGCGTATCATCGATTTCACCTCCGGTTCCTGCTACGCCGTGGACGGAAACGTTATGAAGATCTCCCACTATATCTTTGTGATCACACCGGCCAATATCGGCGTGTCCGGAGACATTTCCACCCGGGATACCGAAGGCTCCTCCGCGTCGATCAATGCGCCTTTCGGCCGCTGATCCGGACACGCGGTCATCTATAAATCCTATACAGATCCATTTATTTCGCACCGGACTGTGTTCAGTTTGGTGCGAAAATTATAAAGAGGTAAACCTTTTATGAAAAACCGCAGGCTGACAGTCCGCACAGATATGGGCACAGGAACGCCCGCAGGCTACGAGATCATCTATACCGATTCCTTCGCCGGTCTGGCCCGTGAGATCGAGACCCTGCCGCGCAGCTACTCCAGGATCGGCATCCTGACAGACCGGCATGTGGGCCCCCTCTATGCCGAGGCTGTGCGGGAAGAGCTGGAGGCCCTCAAGCTTCCCGTCCACACCATCACCATCAGTCCCGGCGAGGAGCACAAGAATCTGGACACCATCCGGCAGGTCCTGGAAGAGCTCTGTGACAAGCATTTCGACCGTTCCTCCCTCCTCATCGCCCTCGGCGGCGGCGTCGTGGGCGATATGGCCGGCTTCACAGCTTCCATATGGATGCGGAGCATCGATTATGTCCAGATCCCCACAACGCTTCTGGCCCAGGCTGATTCCAGCATCGGCGGCAAGACCGGCGTGGATCTGGGCGGCTACAAGAATATGGTCGGCGCCTTCAAGATGCCTGTCCTTGTCTGGGAGAACGTTTCCGTCCTCAAGACCCTGGACGGCCGCCAGTATGCGGCCGGCTTTGCCGAGGTGATGAAGCACGGCCTCATCCGCGACGAGGGCTACTATGTGTGGCTTATCGACAATCTCTACGAGATCACGGACAGAGACCCCGCCGTCATGCAGGAGATGCTGTTCAGGAGCAACCGTATCAAGAAGGAAGTGGTGGAGGCCGATCCCTACGAGAAGAATGAGCGCATGCTCCTGAACTACGGCCACACCATCGGTCACGCCCTGGAGAAAAACAGCAATTTCACCATGCTGCACGGCGAATGCGTCGCCCTGGGATGCGTAGCGGCGGCCCGCATTTCCTATGACCGGGGCATGCTTTCCATGGAGGAATATTACGAGATCCGCGACATGTTCGTTCCCTTCGGCCTGCCGATCACGATCGATGCGGTCAATCCCGATATCATCTATGAACTGACCCGGTCGGACAAGAAGATGCAGGGTGATCTGTGCCGTTTCATCCTCCTAGAGGGGATCGGAAAGGCTGTCATCCGGACGGATGTCACCAAGGAGGAGATCATCAAGGCTGTCCATGAGATCAGCTATGTGGAGGATGGAGAATGAAGGTGCATGCCCGTTCTTCCGCTTTATATGGTATCGTTGCGCTGTGCAGCGTCGCTGTCCTGGTCCTGGCGGATCAGATCACCAAGGCCATGGCGGTCGCCGGCCTGAAGGGACAGGAAGACCTGATCCTCCTGCGGGGAGTGCTCCAGCTCCAGTATCTGGAGAACCGCGGCGCCGCCTTCGGTGTCCTGCAGAACAGCCGTTTGTTCTTCATTATCGTCGCCACGATCGCTGTGGCGGGCCTGACCTGGGTGTTTTTCAAGATCCCCCGGGAGCGCGCGGCCAGCGGCAGGTCCTATCTGCCCCTGCAGATCTGCCTGATCATGCTGATTTCCGGCGCCATCGGCAATTTGATCGACCGCTTGCAGCTGTCCTATGTCAGAGATTTTATCTATTTCTCGCTGATCGATTTTCCGATCTTCAATGTGGCGGATATTTATGTCACGGTTTCTGTCTTTCTGCTGGTGATCCTCCTGTTTTTCTATTATAGTGAAGAGGATCTCCAATTTACCGACAGGAGAGCGAAATGACCGATAATCTGTTCGTTGTCACGGAAGACAATGAAGGAGAACGCATAGACCGCTGGCTGGCCCTCATGCTGGAAGACCAGTCCCGTTCCTATTTGAAGACCCTGATCAGAGACGGCCTGGTGACGGTGAACGATAAGCCCGTCAAGCCCAGCACCGCCGTTGCGGCCGGCGACAGGATCTGCCTGCGTCTCCCCGACAAGATCCTTCCGACCGCGGAGCCGGAGGACATCCCTCTGGATATTCTCTATGAGGATGAGGATCTGCTTGTCGTCAACAAGCCCAAGGGCATGGTCGTCCATCCCGCTCCCGGCCACTATACGGGCACTCTGGTCAATGCGGTCCTCTATCACTGCGGCGACCATCTGTCCGGGATCAACGGTGTCCTGCGGCCCGGTATCGTCCACAGGATCGACCGGGATACCAGCGGGAGTCTGATCGTATGCAAGAACGATCTGGCCCACAGGAGCATCGCTGAACAGCTCAAGGAACACAGCATCCGCCGTGTATACAGCGCCGTCCTCCACGGCCGCCTGCCGGAGGAGCGTGTCATCGACCAGCCCATCGGCAGGGACCCCGCCAACAGGCTCCGTATGGCCGTCAGACCGGACGGGAAGAGGGCAGTGACCCACTGCAGGCCCCTGGAGCTATTCCGCGACTACACCTATGTGGAATGTGTCCTGGAGACCGGCAGGACCCACCAGATCCGCGTACACACCGCCTGGATCCGTCATCCGGTCATCGGCGACGAGGTCTACGGACCCAAGAAAAAAGCACCTTTTCACACACAGGGCCAGTGCCTGCATGCCGGCTACCTGGCCTTTAAGCACCCGCGGACCGGCGAACTGGTGGAGACCCGGGCGCCGCTTCCGGCCTATTTTGAAACCGTTTTATCCACACTCAGAGTTCAACAAGGAGGCAATACATGAACACGATCGTAACCATCGGCAGACAATTCGGAAGCGGCGGACGTTATATCGGCAGACAGCTGGCGGAACGCTGCGGGATCCCTTTCTATGACAGGGAGCTCCTGAGCCGCGTTGCTAAAGAAAGTGGTTTTTGCGAAGAGTTTCTGGACAAAGAAGACGAAAGGCCCACTTCCTCCTTCCTCTACAATCTGGTCATGGACACCTATGCCTTCGGCCACAACGCCATCGGCGGCGATACCATGCCCATCAGCCAGAAGGTCTTTCTGGCTCAGTTCAACACCATTAAGAAGGTCGCCGACGAGGGCCCCTGCGTGATCATCGGCCGGTGCGCCGACTGCGCCCTGGAGGACCGTGACAATGTGATCAACCTCTTTATCCATGCCAGCGAGGAATACCGTCTGCACAGGCTCCATACCATCGGCGGCTACAAAAACGGCGAGCTTCCTGAGGAAGAAGGCAAGATCCGCGATTACATGCAGCAGAAGGACCGTCAGAGACAGAGCTATTACAATTATTATTCCATGAAGAAATGGGGCCAGGCAGAAAGCTACGACCTCTGCATCAATTCGGAACTTCTGGGAACAGACGGAACCGTCGACATGATCCTCGAAGTCATCCGTCAGTTCGAAGCCAACAAAAAGAAGGCATGAGCCTGTAAATAAGCTAATTGTTAAGGGGAGGCGGTCCGGATATGGAATTGACCGCTTCCCCTGAAAAAAGCCCTTCAACTCTTCGTAAAAGCTGCCTTTTGCGAAGAGTTGGAGGGCGATCTTTTTATATCCTGTTTACAGGGTCTCTCACTCTTTCAGGTACTGTCCGGCCCAGTAGATCACGCCGGCGCTCAGGATCAGAGACAGTATGGTGTAGACTGTATGAATCCTGACAAACAGAGGCGCCGCGCCGAAGAACCCGTAATTATTGAGCAGGAACTGGAAGGAACCTATATTGAGCAGGAGGAACACAGCATTGAAGATGCCGCCTGCGGCGAGCATTATTCTGCCGTTCTTGTTCTTTCTCCGTGTGAGCAGGACCAGACCGACCATCAAGAGTATGGTCATCAACAGAATGACTGCTGACATGCCTGCCGCGCGCTGCCATTCATGTCTCTCAATGCTGGAACTCAGGTTATGATCAAAGAGCAGCCAGCCTAAAAGTTCACCTATACCGTTCCTTTCATACCAGACCTCCTTATTGACCGCCATAATGACAGCCAGCAGGCAGTTGATCATGCCGGTCACCGCGGCGGCGATGATCCAGATCCCGGGAATCCGGCTGCTGCCGACAGAAGGTGCTTTACTGCGAGCTTTTCTCTCACGCGGCTTACGGCCGGTCTCAGGGACCGGTTTCTCCTGCACGGCAGCCTGTACAGGCGCTGCTTCCGGTTTCGGAGAGATTGCCGGCGCGGGAGACGCGGGCGTAGGGGAGGCAGGTATCTCCGTTGTCCTCTTCTGCTCCGTTTCCTCCTTCATTCCCGTAATTCCGATGGTCCGGACGGTTTCATCACCGTCATATACCGGCGCGGAAACTTCTTCAGCAGCTTCTTCTGCAGCGGTATCCACGGGCTTCTGCATATTCCGCAGGGCAGCGAAGGCCGACACGGTCTCATTGCCGGACTCTTCATAGTAAGGGGCCTCCGTGACAGGTGTTACCGGCGCTGCAGGCACCTTGTCATCCGCGGGTTCCGGGACGCTCCGGAGGGCGGCCAACATTTCCTCGGCGGAAGTGTATCTGTCCTTTCGGTCGTAGGCTACCGCCCGCAGGACGACCTCCTGGAGGGCCCTGCTGCCGCCGGCCGGGGCCGGGATCTTCTCTCCGCCCACACGCCGCAGAAGGGCCCGCGCCTCCTCCTGCATGGAAGGGATTTTCTCGCTGACAGGAATGAAGGGCATCCTGCGCTCATTGAGGAGGTAATAGAGGACCATGCCCAGGGAATAGAGGTCGGCATCCTTGCCGTAGGGCTGGTGGTGATAGACCTCGGGAGCCATATAGTTGGTGGTGCCCGCCACTGTCGCTCTCTCGGTGCCCTCCATTCTCCTGGCGATACCGAAATCTCCCAGCTTATAGTCTCCGAATTCGGACCGGAAGATATTCTGGGGCTTGATGTCCCTGTGGATGATATCCCTTCCGTGGCAGATGACCAGCGCTCTGCAGAGGTCCCTGCCCAGGCGGATCACTTCCTTTTCGGAAAGATTCCGTTCCCGCAGCACGTCCCGCAGGGGCTGCAGCAGTTCCATGCGGATATACATACGGAATCCCAGGCCGTCTTCGCGCTCTTCGGTGGTGAAATCCTCGCAGCTGACGATGTTGGAGTGGCCCTTCAGCCGCATCATCATGCCATATTCACGGAGCAGGTCTTCCCTGCAGCTGTCGCACATTTCCCGGATGCTGGAGACGGGATAGCCGTCGCTCTGAAGCTCTTCGATCATCCCCTCCTTGGGAAAAGAAATGACCTTTAAAGCGGCCTCTTCCGTCGCCCGGCCTACGGTTCTCGATATCTCATAGACCATGCCGAAGCTTCCGCTTCCCAGCCTGCGGCCCTGCTTCCAGCCTTCCCACGGAATCCTGATCTCCTCTGCTTTTGTATACATGTCTGCCTGGCTCCTGTTTATGTCTGTGCAATTCCTGTTTGAAAGATCTTATGGCTAACCGTACCATGTATAATCATACCACACATTGCCCCATAATCCATAAAGGAGATTGAAAAAGGACTGCCCGGTACGGCAGTCCTTTCTGAAGTATTTCTTATGCGATGCCGGTCATGCCGCCAGTACGCCGGCTCTGGCAAGACGTGAACAGATCTCCGGCGCCACGATGGCCGCCGCGCACATTTTCACCAGATCCAGCAGGATGAAAGGCAGCACGCCCGCCGCCAGGGCCGCCTGAAAGCCCATGCCTGTGGACCAGGCCAGCCATCCCGTGCCCAGGATATAGGGGATCCAGGTGGCCGCTTCCATGACAAGGATGCAGGCGATGCGGTTGTGGCTGTGTTTCCGGATAAAGAGGCCTATGAGAATGATCATTGGCAGGAAGCCGATGATATAGCCGCCTGTGGGGCCGAACAGCTTCTGAGGGCCGCCGGCGTAGCCGGAGAAGACGGGCAGGCCGGCCAGGCCCAGCAGCATATAGAGCACGAAGGCCATTGCGCTGGTCCGGGTGCCGACGATATAGATCATAAAATAGAGAGCCAGGTTCGTCAGGGATACGGGAATAGGCCCGATGGGCAGGGAGGCCGGTCCCATAATACATAAAACGGCGGTCATGAGTGCGGTGACAGTGAGGTTTCTGATCTGGTCGTTTTTCATTTTCTGCTCCATTCCGGTGTGATATCCCTCCCGAGGGAGGCAAGCATCTGACGGTCCTGCATGACTGTAGAACCGGAGGTGGTCAACATGTTGCCTGTGATACTGGCGCTGGCACCGGACCGGAAGGTCTCGATCCCGTTGTCTTTCATCAGGGCCCTTCCGCCTGCCAGACGGATGTCGGCTTCCGGGTTGATATAGCGGAAGATGGCGATGGTCCGAATGATCTCCTCTTCTGTCAGGCGGGGCTGGTGCTCCAGCGGCGTCCCGGGGATGGGCATCAGGCTGTTGATAGGGATGGAAGTGATCCTCAGGTCTGCCAGTGTCAGGGCCATATCGATGCGGTCCTCCCAGGTCTCCCCCAGGCCTATGATGCCGCCGGAACATACCCGCAGGCCCTCCGCCTGGGCCATCCGGATGTTCTCCAGCTTGTCCTCAAAGGTGTGTGTGGTGCAGATATTGGGGAAATTGCGCCTGGAGGTCTCAATATTGCAGTGGATGGAGGTGATGCCGGCCTCATGGAGACGGTGGAGCTGGTCCGCGTCCAGAAAGCCCAGGGAACAGCACAGTTCGATCTTCAGTTCCCTGTGCATGCGGTCCACGATACGCAGGATCTCCTCAAAGTCATGCTTCCGGGGCTTACGTCCGGAATTTACGATGGAGAAACGGTCCACGCCCTCTTCTTCACTGGCTCTGGCCGCCTCAAAGATCACATCCTCGGGCAGGAGCCCGTGTTCCTCACAGTCTGTATGATGAAAGCCTGACTGGGCGCAGAAACGGCAATTTTCCGAACAGCGGCCGCTGATCCCGCTGATGATGGTACAGAGATTGACCTTGTCTCCCGACAGGGCGGCGCGGATCCTGTCCGCTCCTCTTTTGAGCCGGTCCAGATCCGTGTCGATCAGAAAGTGCAGATCGTCCTCCCGGGTCAGGCGCCTTCCGGCGATGATCTCCTCCGCCAGCTGTATCGTGTCCATAGAGCTTCTCCTTGTTTCTGTTTATGATATTGTTAACCCGCCGCGGTTAACATGTTGACAATATCGAATTATAAGGAGTTACGCCGAGAATGTCAACCTTCGTATTTGTTCGGGGTTAACGTCGCATCTCTCAGCCGTCCCGTTGTGGAAAGCAGCGGCAGCAATTATAATTAACGGTATAGTAATTGACGCCATTTAATTCTTTACATAGAGCACCCATGAGGCAGACCCATGAATGAATCCTCCGAACGCCTGGCGCTCTTCTCCTCCGCGCCGATCCCCCGGGCCGTGTTTGCACTGGCGGTCCCCACCGTCATCACCCAGCTCATCAATATCGTTTATAATTTTGCCGACGCCTGGTATGTGGGACGCACCAATAACCCGCATATGGTGGCGGCTCTGTCCGTCTCACTCCCTGTCTACATCCTTCTGGCCGCCCTGGCCAATCTGTTCGGCATCGGCGGCTCCAGCGCCATCTCCAGGGCTCTGGGCAGGCAGGACCTCCGCCACGCGCGGCGCGTCTTCGTCTTCTGTATCTACGGCGGACTGGCGGCGGCTGTCCTCTATCTCCTGATCATTCTCTTTCTGCGGCCGCAGATCATTCCCATGATCGGAGGCAGCGCGGATTCCTATGCCTATATCCATGAATATATGTACTGGACCATGGTCCTGGGGGCCATTCCCACCCTCGGCAACATGCTGTGCGGCCATCTGGTGCGCTCCATCGGCGCGGCCAGGGAGGCGGGCCTGGGGATGTCCATGGGCGGTGTTCTCAATATCCTTCTGGACCCGCTCTTCATGTTTGTGATCCTGCCGCCGGGCCAGGAGGTCAGGGGCGCAGCCATCGCCACCTTTCTGTCCAACACCGCCGCCCTGCTCTATTTTGTCATCTATCTGTGGCGTCACAGGGACCACCCCGTACTGGCCCTCTCCCCCCGGGAGTTGTCGCCGGACAGAAAGCTCGCCTCGGAGGTCTTCATGATCGGCATCCCGGCCGCCCTCCAGACCACCCTGGCCATGGTGTCCAATATCTGCGCCAATGTCCTGGTGGCGGAATACGGCAGCACAGCCGTCGCCGGTATGGGCATCGCCAAGAAGGTCAACATGATCTCCTTCAACACCTCTATGGGATTGACACAGGGCGTCCTGCCCCTGATCGGCTATAATTACGGCGCCAGAAACAGAAAGCGGCTGAAGGAGACGATCTCCTTCACCGCTCTCGTCGCGCTCATATTCACGATCTCCTGTACGCTCCTCTTCAGGACCTTCAGTGTACAGCTGGTCTCCTTCTTCATCCACGAGAAGGCTTCTGTGGACTTCGGAGCCGCCTTCCTGCGCGTCATCGCCCTGGCTGCCCCTCTCTGTGCCTTCTCCTACCTGGCCAATACCATCTTCCAGGCCTCCGGCAAGCGCCTGTCCTCCCTGCTTCTCTCCATCCTGCGCAAGGGGCTCGTGGACATTCCGGCCATGGTCCTCTTCAAGCGTCAGATGGGCCTCTACGGCGTTGTATGGGCCACGCCCTTCGCGGAGATCGTCTCGATCGTCGTCGCTGCAGTTCTCCTCATCCGTTTCGTCCGTCAGGAGATCCTGCGCGGACAGGAGGAGACAGATGCCGGCTCTCCGCGATGATCACCTTTCTTCCATGGCATGTACCATCTACGGGACACTTCTCTCAGTGGTGACGGATGACTTCAAATCGTTCCAGGGAGACCTCCTCTCCCTCTCCGATGCCTGCCTTGCGCCTGGCGATGCGGATCTGGTCCTCCACCGTGTCCACGCCCTCCAGATCCGGGAGCAGAAGGCCCCTGCGTCCCTTGCTGGTGACGATGACCCCGTAGCGCTTCACATCCAGGTCTTCGGGTCCGCTGACGGGCTCAGGGTCCCCCAGGACGTCCACGCTGATCTCCAGCCAGGGCAGTTCCTCCGGCCTTACGGCGTCGAAACGGGGATCCCGGGAGCAGGCGCTGACCGCGTTCTGGATGATCTCCTCGGCCACACAGCCCATGACCGGCCGGATCGTGCCTATACAGCCGCGCAGACGGCCGTGTTCGTGCAGGGATACGAAAGTGCCTGCCCGCCTGTCTGTGAAGTCAGAAGGCAGATCCTGCGGCACAGGCAGGTACTTCTTATGAAGCACATAGGACTCCAGAGACCGGCGGGCCAGCTGTACATAGGCATCCTCCGCGGCCCTCTGTGCCTCCATCTCCGTCTTCTTATTGTCCAGCCAGGCCGCCAGGAAGTGCCGCGAGACGTCCTCGCCGGAGGGACGGAAACAGCAGATCCCATAGCCTACGCCTGTCACGTCCTGATGCGACAGGACCCGGGCCTCAACCTTGTGTCCGTCCATGGCCCCCGCCATCATGACAAAAGACCTGTGGCCGCACTCTCCCGCCCTGTCGCAGAAGGCCTCGTCGAAATCCAGGAGCTCCCCGAAGGCCGCCCGGCCGCAGACATCCATGATCCTGGCGTCATAGCGCGGTCCCTCCGGCGCATATCCGTAGGGGCCGTAGTCCTGCAGCTTATGAGACAGGTCCCCGCTGGCGATCCAGACAGCCCGGCGTCCCAGGGCGTCGGCGGCTTCCCTGACCAACTGCCCCAGACGATAGTGGTCCGTCAGCGGCAGTCCAGAGAGACCGATCCGGACGATCCTGGCTCCCTTATATTTGTTCCGGACAAAATATAAGGGCACCATGGTCCCGTGATCCAGGGCAGGATCCCGCTCTCCCAGGGTCCCGGCCGGCAGACTCTCCGCTTCCGCCCGACGGCTGATCTCCTCCACGAGCTCAGTATCATAGATCTCCCGGAAAGACACCTCCGGCGCCCCGAACCGCGCGAAGGATCCGCCCGCCGACTGTCCCGGCGAGATATGAAAATAGTCGCTGTACATGATCGTATGGGGACTGGAGATGATCAGGGTGTCCGGCGCCAGATCTGCGATCTCCTCCGCCACCCTCTCATAAGCATCCGCGGTCTCGCGGATCTGTGCCTCTCCTCCCCGTCCCACGGCGGGAATGATCAGCGGCGGATGCGGGACCATATAGGCAGCCAGCAAAGACATAGGGTCCTCCTTAATAGCCGAGCTCTTCAGAATCCATGATCAGCGTGAAGGGGCCTTCATTGGTCATAGAGACGTGCATGTAGGCGCCGAAGACGCCCGTCTCCACGAGGACCCCCTGCGCGCGGCAGGAATCTGTGATATACTGATACAGTGCCTGTGCGTGTGCGGGATCGCCCGCCTTGACGAAGCTGGGCCGGTTTCCCTTGCGCACATCCGCGTAGAGGGTGAACTGGGATACCAGCAGCAGGTCGCCGCCCACAGCGGCCAGGTCCAGATTGGTCTTGCCCTCCGCGTCTTCAAAGATACGGAGCTTGAGAAGCTTGCGGACCATCCTGTCCGCGGTCTCCTTCGTATCCGACTGCGTCACGCCCACCAGGACCAGCATACCGTGATCAATGGCCCCTGTTACAGGGGACACCCCGGCCGCGGCAGCTTCCTCCTCTGACAGGGTCACCTTTGCATCGCGCACACACTGAATTACAAAACGCATAAACTGTTATCTCCTTCTCTGTCCCATTCCGGCGCCGCCGGATATAAGGAGTCCCTCATGGCCAGCCAGCGCACAGAAAAATATTCTCAGGAACAGGATATCAAAAATACTGCCAAAATGCGAGAGATCCTGGGCACCCTTCCGCCCTTCTGCCGCCAGTATTTCCGCGGCATCGAGAATACCACCTCGGCCAGGACCCGCCTGGGCTACGCCTACGACCTCCGCATTTTCTTCGAGTTCCTGGGCAGCGTCAATCCGGCCCTCAGGGACGTTCCCGTCCAGAAATTCACCATGGAGATCCTCCGGTCCATCGGCAAGGAAGACGTGGAAGAATACATGGAGTACCTCTCCTACTACACCAAGGACGGCAAGACCTACACCAACGATGAGCGGGGCAAGGCCCGCAAACTCTCCGCCCTCCGCAGCCTGTTCCGCTATTTCTACCAGTCAGAGCTCCTGGACCGAGATGTCACCGCCCTGGTGCCCCTGCCCAAACGGCACGAGAAGCCCATCATCCGCCTGGACGGCGAGGAGGTCGGACAGCTCCTCGAGCAGGTGGACGACGGCACCATGCTGAGCAAGAAGGAGCTCTCCTTCCACAAGAAGACCCGTGTGCGGGACGTGGCCATGCTCACCCTCCTTCTGGGCACCGGCATCCGCGTCAGCGAATGCGTGGGGCTGGACCTTCAGGACGTCAACTTCCGTGAGAACGGCATCCGTGTTCACAGAAAGGGCGGCTACGATGCCATCGTCTATTTCGGCGACGAGGTGAGCGAAGCCCTGCAGGCTTACATGAAAGAAAGAGAACACGTCATCCCGCAGAGCGGCCATGAGAATGCTCTCTTTCTCTCCATCCAGAACCGCCGCATCACAGTGCGGGCCGTGGAGAATCTGGTTAAGAAGTATGCCTCCAAAGTCACTACCCTCAAGACCATTACTCCACACAAGCTGCGCAGCACCTACGGCACCAGTCTCTACCGGGCCACCGGAGATATCTACCTCGTGGCCTCCGTCCTCGGTCATAAGGACGTAAATACCACCCGCAAGCATTACGCGGCCATCGACGAAGACCGCCGCAAGAGCGCGGCCGATGCCGTGCTGCTGCGAGAGCAGGAAGACGAGAAAAACTAAAAAAGCTGTCACATTATTTATGCAGATTAATGTGACAGCTTTTTACTAAATAACTCAACTGATTTCCCTTTTCTTTTCAATAACAGGCTGTCGCCGTTATTCAGGCTCTTTTTCCTGATGCTCTCCCTCTTCTGCCGCTCTCTCCGCTGCCTGGGCCGCCCGCTTTTTGGCTTCCTGCTCCTCGTCGAATTTACGGGCCGCTTCCAGCATACTGGGAGTGAAATAGGATGCCGGTTCTACATAGGTGAATTCTTTAATTGCCATTTCCATATACCTCCTTGTCTTCCTCGGCGTCCGGGAGCGGTCATCGTATGACCCGCAGGATACCTATCAATATACAGGCACCGATTACAGATACGCGATAAGAAGTCCCATCTTTCTTTTGTACCTCCTTCTGAAAAAACGGGGATCGGGTCACCAGCTGAACGCTCCCGCGTCAGCTGCCCCTGTAATCAGTATACAAAACGCGGGGAGAATTGTCTCCCCGCGTTTTCACTTCCAGTCTGTGGCTCCACAGTTCAGGTATAATCTGTTCAAGTGCTTATGTTGGCAGATGTGCCTGACTGGGCTTATATAGGCAAAAGCGGCTGACTTTGCTCTTACACCTGCGCGCTGGCTTACGGCTGTCTGACATCCGAGTAATAAGGCACGATCAGGGTGTCACCGGGATGGATCTGCAGGGTGGTCATGTCCTCTTCATAGGTCAGGTTATTGATGCTGCAGACCTCTCTCAGGTAATCCTGCATCTTCGGATAGTGGACCTCGTCGGCATAGCGGGAGGCAATGTCCATGAAATCCTCTCCGTAGGCCAGGGTGATGTCCGTGTAGTACTTGTAGTCCTCGGCTGCCTCAGCCGCAGCCGCCTGCGAATAGAGGCCTGCGGAGAACAGGGAGCAGCACAGCAGAATGCCCAGTATGGCAAGCCTGGTCACGGCTGTTCTGGGAAGGAAGCGGCTTCTGACAGCCCTTGTCCTGCTCAATTCTCTCCTGGCCTGCCTTGTCCTTGTCACGGCTCCGGCTCTCACGCGCTCTGCCGCCGCACGTCCTGCTGCGACAGCCTGTCTGCCTACTCTATCGTTTCTGCTGATGCTGATCAGTTGAATGCTCTGTGCGTACATATTGTGCCTCCTTACGGAATTCAAAAACAGCGAACAAATGTTTGCTACATGACACAGTATATCGAACATACATTCTTTTGTCAACAAAAATCGAACATATTTTCGGAATATATGTTTGCTTTTTATAACAGGTCTGTTATAATGTAGTCAGATCAACATAATATTAACCGGCAGACTCTGCCGTAAAGAAGGAGAATCCTATATGGCACGTATTACGCCCAAGCAGGAACAGATCCTGGAATATATCAAGAAAGAGATCCTTGAAAAGGGATATCCTCCCACCGTGCGCGAGATCTGTGAGACGGTACATCTGAAATCCACATCCTCCGTGCACTCTCACCTCAACTCGCTCGAGCGCAACGGCTTCATCCGCCGCGACCCTACCAAGCCCAGGGCCATCGAGATCTGTGATGACAGCTTCCAGATGGTCCGCACGGAAATGACCTCTCTTCCGGTGGTGGGACGTGTGGCCGCCGGCGAGCCTATCCTGGCCCAGGAGAACATAGAGGATTATTTCCCGGTCCCCGCTGACCTGGTACCCTCGGGCGAGTCCTATGCCCTGCGCGTAAGGGGCGAGTCCATGATCAATGCCGGCATTATGGACGGCGACCTGATCATGGTCAACAGCGTCAACAGCGCCTCCAACGGTGACATCGTCGTGGCTCTCATCGATGATTCCGCCACCGTCAAGACCTTCTATAAAGAGAAGGATCACATCCGTCTGCAGCCGGAAAATGACACCATGGATCCCATCATTGTCGATAACTGCGTGATCCTCGGCAAGGTCTGGGCTGTCTTCCGCTATATGCGTTGATGATTTAAGAGTGTTAAGTGAAAGAGCGTCGCATGATGATATGCGGCGCTCTTTTTCTTGCTATTCAGAATTCCTTCACATCCACCATCTTGCCGTCTCTCCAGATCCTCTCCAGATCATAGAGAAGTCTGTTCTTGGCGTCGAAGACGTGGACGATGATGTCGCCGAAATCCAGCAGGACCCAGCCTGCGGCGTCGTAGCCCTCGGTCTGGCGGATGGGGCAGCCGGCCTTCTCAACGGCCTCTGTGACGGCGTCGGCAAGCGCCTGGATCTGGGGGACATTGTTGCCGCCCGCAATGATCATGTAATCGGCCAGGACAGAGACTTCACTGATATCGATAACACGGACATCTACGGCCTTCTTGTCTTCCAGAGCTTCAATGGCGATCTTCACGAGTCTGTTGGAATCTTTCTTTTCCTGTGTAGTCATAAGGGTCTCCATTTCTTTTTACTGGGCTATACGGTTGTTGTAATACATCCAGGTGCGCTGTGTCATGGGATCTGTCTGGGCGCCGCGGCTCTCGAGGTAGGCCAGGGTGTCCTTGAGGATCAGGAGCAGGCAGGCGTCCAGGTCCTCGAAGGCAAGGGCTCTGACCTGCGGCAGGTCCTCGGCCACATTGCGGCCGGGTTCGATGTAATCGGCGATGAAGATGATCTTCTCCAGAAGGGACATGCCGGGTCTGCCGGTGGTGTGGTAGCGGATGGCGTTGAGAATGTCCGCGTCACGGACACCGTAGCGGGTCCTGGCGAGAATGCTGCCTGCCTTGGAATGGAGCAGGGCATCTGACCGTCTCTCCTGTTCGCTGATCTCGAGGCCTTCACTCTCGCAGAGGCGGACCATCTTCTTCAGATCCATGCACTTGGCGCAGTCGTGCAGCA
>DGGX01000178.1 GCA_002392385.1 Lachnospiraceae bacterium UBA3863 | reverse complement strand
TGGTACAACGGCGGCATGGAGCACGTGACCAGACACCTGATCTACTCCCGGTTCTGGCATCAGTTCCTCTATGACATCGGTGTCGTGAATACGCCCGAGCCCTACGCCAAGAGATCCTACCAGGGCCTGATCCTGGGACCGGACGGAGAGAAGATGTCCAAGTCCAGAGGCAACGTGGTGGATCCGCTGGATATCGTGAATATCTACGGCGCGGATACCCTGCGCGTGTATGTCCTCTTCATGGGCGATTACGGCAGTGCTTCTCCCTGGAACGACAGCAGTGTCAAGGGCTGCAAGCGCTTCCTCGACAGAGTAGCCGGTCTCACCGACCTGCTCGACAGGAAGAACGGCCCTTCCGGCATTGAATCCTCCCTCCACAAGACCATCAAGAAGGTCTCGGAGGATATCGAGGCGATGAAGTTCAACACCGCCATTGCCGCCCTGATGACCCTCCTCAACGAGATCTACAAGGCGGATACCATCAGCCGGGACGAGCTCGTCACTTACCTCAAGCTCCTGTCCCCCTTCGCGCCCCACATCACGGAGGAGATCTACGAGGCGATCGGCGGACAAGGATTCCTCACCGTTTCCGCGTGGCCGGTCTATGACGAGGCCAAGACCGTGGATGCCACCATCGAGGTCGGCGTGCAGGTCAACGGCAAGGTGCGCGGCGTGGCTTCCCTGCCCGTGGGCTGCTCCAAGGAGGAGGCCCTCGACATCGCGAGAAAACAGGAGAAGGTCGCGGCCTTCCTGGAGGGCAAGACCATCGTCAAGGAGATCTATGTGCCCGGCAAGATCCTGAATTTCGTCGTCAGGTGACAGGGACAGAAGAGTGACTCCGGATAAGAAACACAAAGATTGAATGCATATCCCGTGGACAGCAGCGGCTGTCCGCGGGTTTTTTTACCCTGGGAGAGGCGCGTTGTCATGCATAAGAATGCATATCATAAAGAGGAGAAAAAGCCCAAAAGGTTGACAGAATTGTTTTGAATGTATACAATTATACATGCTTTTCGATCTATCACAAGGGGGCGGGATTGCATGAGTGACTATGAACACGCCTATGAGGCATCGGACAGATATTCTCTTCGCGGGCAGGTCTTTCACAAGATCCGTGATGACATCCTTAACGGGCGTTATCACGAACATGATGAACTGAAGGAGATCAAGATCGGCAAGGAGATGGGGGTCTCCAGAACACCAGTCAGAGAAGCTCTGCGGCAGCTGGAGCTGGAAGGACTGGTGCAGATCATTCCTAACCGGGGCGCTTTTGTCACCGGGATCAGTGCTGATGACGTGCGGGATATCTACATGATCCGGTCAAGGCTGGAGGGCCTGTGCGCCCGCTGGGCCACCGAACGGATCAGCCGCGAGCAGATGGAGCGGATGGAGGAGAATGTCTATCTCTCCGAATTTCACGCTGCCAAGGGACACATGGACCAGATCGCCGAGCTGGACAATCAGTTCCACCACATTCTCTACAACGCCTGCGGTTCCAAGATGCTGGAGCATCTGCTGATCGATTATCACGAATATGTGATGCGGGTGCGCCGCAGGACCCTGTCCACCGTTGAGCGGAGCACCGCTTCCAACAAGGAGCACAGGGCTATTATGGAAGCCATAAGGGCTGAGAACGCTGACCTGGCGGAGAGACTGGCAACGGAGCACATGCAGAGTGCTTATGACAACATGGTCAGAAACGGACTTTTTGAGCTTTTGAAAAAGGAGAACTGAGACATGAGCAAAATTCAGATGCGTACACCGCTTGTGGAGATGGACGGGGATGAGATGACCAGAGTGATCTGGAAGATGATCAAGGACGAGCTCCTGCTCCCCTACATCGACCTGAAGACGGAATACTATGATCTGGGGCTGGTCCACAGGGATGAGACTGACGATCAGGTCACCCTGGACAGCGCGGAGGCGACCAGGAAATACGGCGTCGCCGTCAAGTGCGCCACCATCACGCCCAACAAGGCGAGGGTGGAAGAGTACCATCTGAAGAAAATGTACAAGAGCCCCAACGGCACCATCCGGGCCGCTCTGGACGGCACGGTCTTCCGCGCCCCCATCCTGGTCAGAGGCATCGAGCCCTACGTGCGGACCTGGACCAGGCCCATCGTCATGGCCCGTCACGCCTACGGAGATGTCTATAAGAACACCGAGATCCGTGCGGAGGGACCCGGCAGGGCAGAACTGATCTTCACAGCCGAGGACGGCACGGTCACAAGGAAGACCATCCACGATTTCAAGGGTGCCGGCATCATCCAGGGCATCCACAACACGGATGCTTCCATAGAGGGATTCGCAAGGTCCTGCTTCGCCTACGCTCTGGATGCCAGGATGGACCTGTGGTTCTCCACCAAGGACACCATCTCCAAGACCTACGACGCCAACTTCCGGGACATCTTCGAGAGAGTCTATGAGACGGAGTTCAAGGAAGCCTTCGATGCCGCCGGTCTGGAGTATTTCTACACCCTGATCGACGACGCCGTGGCCAGAGTCATCCGGTCCGAGGGAGGTTTTGTCTGGGCCCTCAAGAACTATGACGGCGACGTGATGAGCGACATGATGGCGACCAGCTTCGGCTCCCTGGCCATGATGACCTCCATTCTTGTCTCTCCGGACGGCATCTACGAGTATGAAGCCGCCCACGGCACGGTGCAGCGTCATTATTATAAGTACCTGAAGGGAGAGTCCACCAGCACGAACTCGGTGGCCACCATCTATGCATGGACAGGCGCCCTCAGAAAGAGGGGCGAGCTGGACGAGCTGCCGGAGCTGGTGCATTTCGCCGATGCTCTGGACCGGTCTGTCCTCGGCACCATCGAAGACGGTAAGATGACCGGCGATCTGGCCCTGATCTCCACCCTTCCCAAGGTGGAGAAGCTGGACACGGAAGGATTCATCAAGGCTGTCCGTGAGAGGCTGGAAAGGGAACTGTAAGAAACGTTTTTATCAGAATAGTTATGAAAGCATAAAAAAATCCGCATGGGACCTTGTCGGGCAAGAGCAGGTCTCATGCGGAGTATTTAATGCTTAAGAAATGTAATGACAGCAGCTCTTTATTCCTGCAGTTCGGCTTCGGCCGCCTCCCACTTTTCATAAAGGAGGGCGAGCTCGTCTTCCCTGGCGGCCTTTTCATCGGCAAGAGCGGTGAGGCGGGGAACATCGACGGAGACTTCCGGGCGGACCATCTCTGCCTCCAGAGCAGCGATCTCTTCCTCCATGGCAGCGATCGCGTCTTCTGTGCGTTTAAGAGCGTTCTCAGCCTTGCGCCGGCGGGCCTGCTCCTCCTTGAAGGCCTTGTAGTCCTGCTGGCCCTGTGAGCCGCCGGCCTTCTGGGGGACATCGGCGGAGGCTTTGCGATCTGCCTCGCCGGCGGTGAAGACCGTGCGGGAGGCTTCCCGCTGGGCAGCTTCCTCGGCCTCGGCCGTTTTCTCCAGATAGTAATCGTAATTGCCCAGAAACTTGTCCGGCACGGCATCGCTGTTGTTGCCGTGGAAGCTCTCCAGTTTGTGGTCCTTGAGCCGCAGGATCCGGCTGGCCGTGTGATTGATGAAATAACGGTCGTGGGAGACGCACAGGACGGTTCCCTCGTAGCTGTTCAGGGCATTTTCCAGGATCTCCCGGGAGATGATGTCCAGGTGGTTGGTGGGCTCGTCCAGGATGAGGAAATTGGCCTTGGAGAGCATGAGCTTGGCCAGAGAGAGCCGTCCCTTCTCGCCGCCGGACAGGTCGCCGACCCTCTTGAAGACCTCCTCGCCGGTGAAGAGGAAGGCGGCCAGAAGACTCCGGATCTCGGTGTTGTTCATGGCGGGAAAATCATCCGAGATCTCTTCGAAGACCGTGTTCTCGTCGTTGAGGACCTGCTGCTCCTGATCATAGTAGCCGATGTGCACGTTGGTGCCCAGCCGGATCACGCCGTCGTCGGGGCTGACCAGGTCGCCCAGGATCTTGAGGATGGTGGTCTTGCCGGTCCCGTTGTCCCCGATCAGGGCCACATGCTCGCCGCGGCGGATATGGAAGGAGAGGTCGCTGAAAAGATGGTTGTCCCCGTAGGATTTGGCCAGGCCCTCCACCGTGAGGACCTCCCGTCCGCTGCGGATGCAGGGGGTGAAGACCAGATGCATATCGTCCCGGATCTGGACGGGCTTGGCAGCCGGCTCCAGGCGGGAGAGCATCTTCTCGCGGCTTTCCGCCCTGCGGATAGACTTCTCTCTGTTGAAACGGCGCAGCTTCTCGATGACCTCCTCCTGGTGACGGATCTGGGCCTGGCTGTTAAGATAAGCCCGCTGCTGCTGTTCGCGCAGGGCCTGCTTCTGGCGGGCATAGTCCGTATAGTTGCCGTTGAAGAGGGTGCAGTGGGTGTTCTCCAGCTCGATGATCTTGCGGACCGTGCGGTCCAGGAAGAAACGGTCGTGGGAGACGATGAGAACGGTGCCCCGGTAGTTGAGCAGGTAGTTCTCCAGCCAGCGGATGCTGCGGATATCCAGGTGGTTGGTGGGCTCGTCCAGCATGAGCAGGTCGGGCTTGCTGAGGAGCAGACGGCCCAGGGCCACACGGGTCTTGAGACCGCCGGAAAGAGTGGAGATCTTCTTGTCCCTGTCCTCGTCGGTGAAGCCGAGACCCCTGAGAACGCCCAGGATCTCGCCCTTGTAGGCATAGCCCTCCTCCAGCTCATAGCGGTGCAGGAGAGAGGTGTATTCCGTCATCAGGGCGTTCAGGGCCTCGCCCCTGAGGCTGGCCATGCGCTTCTCGTCCTCCGCGATCTGCCTCTCCAGATCAATGATGGGCTGCTTGACCTTCTCCAGCTCCTCATAAATGGTGGCATCGGAATCCAGGTCCTGGTTCTGGGCAAAATATCCCCAGCGGCAGTCCCTGGCATAGGAGACGCTGCCCTCATCGGGCTGGGTCTCCCCGGTCATAATGCGGAGCAGGGTGGTCTTGCCGGCACCGTTGATGCCGACAATGGCGGCCTTGTCGCCCTTTTCAAGATGGAATGTGATATCGGAAAGGACCTGCCCCTCGGGGTAGCCCTTGGAAATGTGATGACATGCGGCGATCATGGGGATCCTCCGTTACTTCCTGCGAGTGACAATCGTTATTGTACTGACTGTACAGGGCCGTGTCAAATAGGGATGCACAATGCCCGGACGGGCCCTGTTTCGTTGACACGGACAGGTTAAATCTATATAATGTGCATATACTTCTGAACTTTTTTTGTAACTATAGTACAGTGGACTGAAAGTGGAGTTATAGAATGAGGGCAATGGACGAAAGAGAAATATCGCCTGCCGTAATCGACAGATTGCCGCGGTATTTTCGCTATCTCGGTGTTTTAAAAGAAGATGGTGTCGAGAAGATCTCCTCCCAGGAGCTGAGCAGTCTGATGAACGTTACGGCGTCGCAGATCCGGCAGGACCTGAACAATTTCGGCGGCTTCGGTCAGCAGGGCTATGGCTACAATGTTGAGTATCTCCACGAGGAGATCGGCAAGATCCTCGGACTGGACAAGCAGCACAACCTGATCGTCATGGGCGCCGGCAAGCTGGGACAGGCCCTGATCAACTATATGATGTACAGGAACCGGGGGTTCCTGTTCAAGGGTGCTTTTGATACAGATGCCTCCCTCTGGGGCAGGACGGTCGGTGACATCCGCGTTTTTCCTCCGGAGAAGCTGGAGGAGTTTATCCGGGACAACCATATCGATATCGCCGTACTGACACTTCCCAAGACCGAGGCACAGGCCACGGCGGAGAGACTGGCCGCGGCCGGCATCCGGGCCATCTGGAATTTTGCCCATGTGGATCTGAAGGTCCCGGGCAATGTGCTGGTGGAGAACGTACACCTGCAGGACAGCCTCCTGAAGCTGTCCTACAAGATCCACAGCTACGAGAGAGACAACTGAGAGGGCCCGACAGGACCCGACGGAGAGGAAAAGCCCGCGCCGCGGGCTTTTCTGACGCAGACAGAAAGAAAGGGAGGAGACAAGGCCCATGCGATATCTTCTGACTGCCGGGGAAATGAAACGCTGTGACGACTATACCTCACAGGTGATCGGAATACCCGCTGTCGTTCTGATGGAGAGGGCGGCTCTGGCCGTCGCGGAGGCCGCGGACGCCGCGCTGAAGGAGACAGGCGGGGGCGGGACGGATACAGAGGTCCTGGTCATGGCTGGCACCGGCAACAACGGGGCCGACGGACTTGCCGCCGGAAGGATACTGGAAGACAGGGGCCGGAAGGTCCGCTATATCCGTCTGCCGGGCAGCATCCGCGAGGGATCTCTTTTCGAGGTCCAGAGCAATATCCTTGCGGAGTATGGCCGGCAGGTGGAGATCCTGGACACGGCAGAGCTCAGGGACCGGCAGGCGTCAGCGCCCGCTGTGGTGATCGACGCCCTCTTCGGGACGGGCCTGGCCCGGCCTCTGGAAGGGATGGCGGCGGAGGCTGTGCGCTGTATGGAAGAACTGCGCGGCCGGGGGAGCCGTCTGATCGCGGTGGATATTCCTTCCGGCGTCAGCGCGGATACGGGAGCCATCCTGGGCTGCGCCCCTCACTGCGACGAGACGGTGACCTTCGCCTTCTGTAAGAGAGGGCACTACCTCTATCCCGGCGCCTCCCACTGCGGCCGCCTCACCCTGGCCCAGATCGGGATCACAGAGAGGTCCCTGGAGACAGTGCCGGGCATGTATACCTATGATACGGAGAAGGCCGCCGACCTCCTGCCTCCCCGGAGGCCGGACGGTCACAAGGGGACCTTCGGCAAGGTGCTGGTGATCGCCGGCAGCCGCAACATGTGCGGAGCGGCTCTTCTCTGCGCGGAGAGCTGCGCCAGGGCCGGCGCGGGCATGGTGCGGCTCTTCACCCCTGAATGCAACCGTGTCATCGTACAGACGAGACTGCCGGAGATGCTGCTGACCACCTACGACGAGGAGGATCCCATGCAGGCGTCCCTGCAGCTGCGGGAGGCCCTTGTCTGGGCGGATACGGCTGTGATCGGCCCCGGTCTGGGAAGAAGCGCCGCGGCCATGTCTCTTCTGGAGACCCTTCTCAGGAGCGCGGAAGAGATGCCGGGACTGCGGGGGATCGTCATGGACGCCGATGCCCTGCGCCTGCTCGCTTCCTGGGACGGTTACGAGAAGAAGCTGGCCGCAAGGCGTCAGGACCTGTCCCTGGTCCTCACCCCCCATCTGGCGGAATTCGCCGCCCTGCGGCACACCAGCGTGAGCGTCTGCCGGCAGGATACGGAGGCCCAGGCAAGGGCCCTGGCTGCCGCCGCGCGCTGTGTGGTCATCTGCAAGGACGCAAGGACCCTGGTCTGTGACGGAAACGGCGGGCCGGCCTTCCTCAATACCCTGGGCAACAGCGGCATGGCCACGGCCGGCAGCGGCGATGTGCTGGCAGGGATCTGCGGCGCCTTCCTGGCCGTCTGTCCGGATCCTGTGCGGGCCGCCGCGGCAGCGGTCCTCCACCATGCCAGATCCGGCGACGCCGCCGCGGCGAGAGTCGGTCAGCAGGCCATGCTGGCGGGGGACATCCGCGACGCTGCAGCGCCTTTCATGCCCCGCAGGACCTGGGCGGAGGTGGACATGTCCGCGGTCCGGCACAACATGGACCTCATGCACACCCTGCTGCCGGAGGACGCCGGCATCATTTCCGTCCTCAAGACGGACGCCTATGGTCACGGCGCCGTTCCTCTGGCCCGTCTTATGGAGACGCTGCCCTATGTAAAGGGCATGGCCCTGGCCACCTACGAGGAGGCCCGGGAGCTGCGTAAGGCCGGGGTCAGAAAGCCCCTGATCCTGTTGGGCTATGTGTTCCCCAACTGCTACAGGGACCTGGTCAGACTGGAGATCCGGCCCGCTGTCTTCAGGGAGGACATGGCCAGACAGCTGTCGGAGGCTGCCGTCAGCGAGGGCAGGACCCTCAAGATCCACATCGCCCTCGACACAGGGATGAGCCGGATCGGCATCACGCCGGACAGCCGGGGACTCCGCTTCGTGCGCTGGGTCAGCACACTGCCCGGCCTGTCGGTGGAAGGCATCTTCAGTCATTTTGCCAGGGCGGACGAGGACACGGACCAGTATACCCGGGAACAGTACGCTCTTTTTGACAATTTCCTGCGGCAGCTGGAGGCGGAGGGGATCCATATCCCGCATTCCCACATAGCCAACAGTGCCGGCATTCTGGTGAGGCCCGGCACCCACCGGAAGCTCGTGAGGGCAGGCATCACCCAGTACGGTCTGTGGCCCTCCCCGGAGGTGGCCCGCATGGAAGCGGCGGCCAGCCTGTCCCTGCGGCCGGTCCTGTCCTGGAAGTCCCGGATCGTCTATATCAAGGAGGTGCCCTCCGGCACGGCCGTCAGCTACGGCGGCACCTACGTCACAGAGACGGAGACAAGGATCGCCACCATTCCCGTGGGATACGGGGACGGCTATCCCCGGTCCCTGTCCGGCAGGGGCTATGTCCTGATCGCCGGGCGCAGGGCCCCGATCCTGGGCAGGGTCTGCATGGACCAGCTGATGGCGGACGTCACGGACATTCCCGACGCACAGGAGGGAAGCACGGTCACCCTGCTGGGCAGGGACGGCGCGGAACTGATCACGGCGGAGACCCTGGGAGAGCTCTCGGGACGCTTTAATTATGAACTGGTATGCTGTATAGGAAGCCGCGTGCCGCGCGTTTATGTTTGACGCCTGGGGGCGGCAGATGATATATTGTAGCAAGCGAAAGAAACGCTGAAGGAGGTACCCGGATGTCAGGTCATTCGAAATTTGCAAATATCAAACACAAGAAGGAAAAGAACGATGCCGCCAAGGGCAAGATCTTCACCATCATCGGCCGTGAGATCGCCGTGGCTGTCAAGGAAGGCGGACCGGATCCGGCCAACAACTTCAAACTCGCGCAGGTGATCCAGAAGGCACGCGCCAACAATATGCCCAACGATACCATCGACCGGGGCATCAAGAAGGCGGCCGGCGACGTGGGCAACGTCAATTATCAGTACAACACCTATGAAGGCTACGGCCCTGCCGGCATGGCCATCATCGTGGACACGCTGACGGACAACCAGAACCGGACAGCCGCCAACGTCCGCGCGGCTTTTGCCAAGGGCAGCGGCAATATCGGCACCCAGGGCTGTGTCTCCTTCATGTTCGACAAGAAGGGACAGATCATTATCGACCGCGAGGAGTGCGACCTGTCGGCAGACGATCTCATGATGATCGTTCTGGACGCCGGCGCCGAGGACCTCAAGGAGGAGGAGGACAGCTTTGAGATCCTCACCGCCGAGGAAGACTTCGAGGCCGTTACCGAAGCTCTGAAGGCAGAGGGGATCGAGACCGCTTCCGCGGAAGTGACCATGATCCCTCAGAACTATGTGAAGCTCACGGACGAGAACCAGATCAAGCAGGCCCGCAGGATCCTGGACATCCTCGACGAGGATGACGACGTGCAGGCTGTCTATCACAACTGGGATGAGCCCGAAGACTGACAATATGGAACAGATCCCGTTTATACCGGGCAGCGGCGGCCCCTCACCGGCGGGGGGCCGTCCTTTGCATATTCCCCTGCCCATGCCGGAGAGGAGAGCGCACACCGCCATCGGATTCGATCTGCCTGACAGCGAGATCTTCGGTGACGGGGAGGATGATTTCGATCTGGAGATCCCGGAAGACGACGATTTTGATCTGTGATCAGGAAAGGAACACGGTTACATGGCTGGAAAGCGCACGAGCGCGGGCAGGAAGACGACAAACAGAAGCAGATCGTCTTCCGCCGGAAGAAACAGAAATGTTAAAAGCACACGGACGACGGGGAGAAAGACCGCCGTTTCTTCGGCTGTGACCGAAGAAGAGATCCATGCGGCAGAGCTGCGCAGAGACATCCTGCTCGTACTGCTGATCGCGGGCATGGTGTTTCTTTTTATTGCGGAGCTGGGCATGGCGGGTCCTGTGGGCCGTGTTTTCGCGGATATCGCCTTCGGCCTGTTCGGCGCGCTGGCCTATCCGCTGCCTTTCTGTATCTTCCTTCTGGTCCTTTTCATCGTTTCCAACAGGTCCTCCGGCACGGTCTGGATCAAGGCCTCCGCTCTGGTGGTCCTTTTCATCAGCGCGGCCGTGGCGGCTGAGCTGATGACGGCCAGGATGCGGGCGGAGATCTTTGAGGCATCCGCTGTCTATATGCAGTCTGTCCAGGAGCATACCGGCGGCGGTATCGTGGGCGGCGGTCTTGCCTGGATGCTCTACCATGCCCTGAAGATGGGCGGCACCATCCTGATCCTCCTGGTTATCTGCGCCATCTGCGTGATCCTGCTCACACAGCGGTCCATCACGGCCTACCTCCGGAACCGGAGAGAGACCTATATAGAGGAAGAAAAGACCGGTATCCTGGAGCGCGGCCGCCAGCTGCTCGCCGAGCAGCGCCAGCGCAGCGAGGAGAGAAGGATCCGCCGGCGGGAAGTGGAAGAGGCCGAGGAGGCCCGCAGGAAGGAAGAGAGGCGCAGACGCCGGGAAGCGGCGGAGGCCAGACGGGAGCAGGAGATGCTCAGGGCTTCCCGCGATCCCATGAATCTGGACGATCTGACCCTGGGCGAGCCTGACGAGGCGGAGGCTTCTTACGATGCCTACGCGGGAGAGGAGATCCCCGAGGAAGAGGACGATTTCGGCCTCGGCTATGAAGGCTCCGCCAGAGAACTGGTCAAGCCTGTCGCGGGTCCTTCCGCGCAGGACTATGAGGAGGACGAACCGGCTGAGGAGGACACTTATCCCCTGCGTCCCGGCACAGATGAACTGCATGAGATCCGCGCCAGCAAGGATGCCGCGGAGGGACCGGTGCGTCGAGTGAGCATCTCTGTTCAGCCCCGGAGCACCTCCTCCGGAAGAGTCGTCAAGCGCTTCGGAGCGGGCGGCGATTTCCTGGGCGGCAGAGAGGTGACGGAGGAAGAGGCCGATATGCCCGTGGAGGCACCTGCTTTCCAACCGGATCACCGCAGGACGGAGACGCCCGCGCCTGTGCGCGTGACTCCCGCCATGGAGGAAGATCTGCCGGATATGGACTTCCCGGAGCCTGCCCCGCGTCCGACGCCAATGCCTGCGGCGCAGCCTGTACCGGCCGCTCCGGCTGTCTCCGTACAGGCCGCTGTGCGCACAGAAGCCGCAGCGTCTGCGGTCAGGACACCGGAGAACAGACCCGGCGGGACAGACCTGGCCGGCGTACCCGTGGACAGAGACCGCGGAGAGAGCGGCCCCGGCAAGACGGGTACCGTCAGGAAGCCGGCCGCGTCCAAAGGCAGGAAGTATGTTTTCCCTTCCACGGAGCTCCTGCCCAGGATCTCCGGCGGCAGGAATCCCGAGAGCGACCGTCAGCTGCGTGACACTGCGGCGGAGCTTCGCGAGACCCTGAAGACCTTCGGTATCGACGTGACCATCACCAATATCAGCCAGGGACCTTCCGTGACCCGGTTTGAGCTCCAGCCCGAACAGGGCGTCAAGGTCAAGAAGATCGTGTCGCTGGCCGATGACATCCAGATGCGTCTCGCCAAGGAGTTCCTCCGGATCGAAGCCCCGATCCCCGGCAAGAGGGCTATCGGCATCGAGGTCTCCAATTCCGAGAAGAGCATGGTCGGTCTCAGGGAGCTTCTGGAGAGCAAGGAGTTCAGGAACTTCGACGGCAATCTCGCTTTTGCCGTCGGCAAGGATATCACCGGCCGCAACGTGGTGGCGGATATCGCCAGAATGCCCCATGTGCTGATCGCCGGCGCCACCGGCAGCGGCAAGTCCGTCTGTATCAATACCATCATCATCAGCCTCCTTTATAAGTATTCCCCGGAGGAGGTCAAGATGATCATGATCGACCCCAAGGTCGTGGAACTGAGTGTCTACAACGGCATTCCCCACCTCATGATCCCCGTGGTGACCGACCCCAGGAAGGCTTCGGCCGCCCTGGGCTGGGCAGTGGCGGAGATGTCCAGCCGTTATGACAAGTTCGCCAAGCTCCAGGTCCGCAATCTCAAGGGCTACAACGCGGCGGTCAGGGAGATGCAGAAGAGAGGGGAAGAGACAGAATATACACTGATGCCCCGTCTGGTAGTGATCGTGGATGAGCTGGCAGACCTGATGATGGTCGCCAAGCAGGACGTGGAGAAGTCCATCTGCCGTCTGGCCCAGCTGGCCAGAGCCGCGGGCATTCACCTGATCATAGCCACCCAGAGACCTTCCGTGGACGTCATCACCGGCC
>DGGX01000071.1:3393-4453 GCA_002392385.1 Lachnospiraceae bacterium UBA3863 | reverse complement strand
AGGACGTGGGAGGCTTCGTCGGCGGGAAATTGAAAGCCGGCCGGCGTAAGATCGAGAACGTCCTGGAGCGTTCGGTCGTGACACTTGATATGGACACGATCCCGACGGGAACCGAGATCTGGCCGATCATCTCCCGGATCTACGACTGCGCCGCAGCGATGTATTCGACCCACAGCCACACCGAGACGAGCAACCGGCTCCGGCTGGTCATTCCGCTGTCGAGGCCTGTGAGCCCGGACGAATACGGCGCGGTCTCCCGCCGGATCGCCTCCGACGTGGGGATCGACTTCTGCGATGATACGACCTACGACCCCTGCCGGCTCATGTACTGGGCCAGCTGCAGCATCGATGCGGAGTACGTCTTCGAGTACAACGACGGACCCTTCCTGGATCCGGACGACGTGCTGGCGACCTATCACGACTGGACCGACACGGCGGAGTGGCCGACGAGCTCCCGCCAGACGGATGCGATCACCCGGAGGGCCCAGAAGCAGGGCAACCCGCTGGAAAAGCCCGGAGCGATCGGCGCCTTCTGCAAGACCTACGACGTGCAAGCTGCGATCGAGAAGTTCCTGCCGGACGTATACCGGAAAGTCGACGAGAACCGGTACACCTACACCAAGGGATCAACGGAGGCCGGCCTGGTCCTGTATGAGAAGGGCCTGTTCGCCTTCTCCCACCACGGGACGGACCCGATCAGCGGGCAGCTGGTGAACGCCTTCGATCTGGTCAGGATCCACAAGTTCGGTCTGCAGGACGAGGACCTGCCGCCGGACACCCCGATCAATAAACGCCCGTCGTATGAGCACATGATCAGCTTCGCCCTGTCCGATCCGGACGTGGCCTACCAGCTGACCCTGGACCAGGTCGAGGGAGCCTTCGACGAGGAGGACGGGGAGGATCCGGTCGACACGTCCTGGCTGAAAGATCTGGAGCTGACGTCCAAGGGCGACATCGCCGCGACCATCAGCAACGTGGCCGCGATCCTGCAGCATGATCCGCGGCTCTGCGGAAGTTACTACTATGACCGGTTCAAGGGCCGGCCGATCGTGTCCGGTGA
>DGGX01000071.1:892-3284 GCA_002392385.1 Lachnospiraceae bacterium UBA3863 | reverse complement strand
GACGACGCCGGCCTGCGGTCTTTCCTTGAGGACGAGTACAGGATCGTCTCCCAGACCAAGATCAAGGACGCCGTGGACATCGCCATGCTGGCCCGGTCCAGGCACCCGGTCCAGGAGTACCTGGAGGGGCTTTCCTGGGACGGGATCCCGAGGATGGAGACGGTCTTCTCCGACTATCTGGGGGCGGAGGACTGCCGCTACACCAGGGCCGTGACGAGGGCCGCCCTGATCGGGGCTGTGGCGAGGATCCAGCGGCCTGGCTGCAAACACGACCACATGCTGGTCCTTGTGGGCCCGCAGGGCTGCCGGAAGTCGACCACGCTGGCGAAGCTGGGAAAGGAGTGGTTCAGTGATTCTCTGTATACGGTATCGGGTAAAGATGCCTTCGAGCAGATCCAGGGTGTTTGGATCATCGAGATGGGTGAAATGGCAGCGGCTCGTAAGAGTGAGGTCGAGCAGCTGAAGCAATTCATGAGCAAAAGGATGGATTCCTACCGGGCGGCCTACGGGCGAAGGACCCAGGATCACCCGCGGCAGTGTGCTTTTTTCGGATCAACCAACGACTTCGAGTTTCTTCGCGATCAGACCGGAGCACGTCGGTTCTGGCCGGTCGAGGTGGACGACACCGGACGGACCGAGGCGGACAAGCTCACCGACGAGATCGTTGACCAGATCTGGGCGGAGGCGATGAGCGCCTACCGGTCAGGTGAACACTGGTACCTGTCCGCGGAGGACGAGGATCTGGCCCGCCAGGTACAGGCCGAGCATACACAGGAATCGATTTACACCGGGCAGGTCCTGGCCTTCCTTGAACGGGAGGTGCCTGAGGGGTTCTATGGCTGGACCCTGGACCAGCGGCGGGCCTACTGGTCCGGCGACTACTTCCCGGACGAGGATCCGGTCACGGAGCCCCGGACCAAGACCTGCATCATGGAGGTCTGGTGTGAGGCCCTGGGCGGGGATCCACGGCAGATCAGTCACATGCAGCGGGTCGAGATCGGGAACATCCTGAGATCAGCCCCGGGATGGAAGTCCGCAGGGACGGTCCGTCTGGGTGAGCCCTACGGCCGGCAGCGTGGTTATGTGAGGAGTGAGTTATAAGGAGGATTAACATGAAGAAGAACCCAGGGAGAAAAGAGAGACGCAGGATCGCGAGGGCTAACCGGAGGGCGCTCGGCCGTGAGCGGTCCCGTCTGAACGAGATCCGGCAGAAGGATCCGAAATGGTACGCTGCGATCACAGGAGAAAAGGAGGACAAGGCATGACAGCAACCGAAGCACTGAGGGCGTGCGTGGACGCGCTGGGGATCACAGACGAGCTGGATGTGGTCATAAAAAAAACTATGCTGGACATTCTGACACGGGTCCAGGAGCAGACTGAGGCGGAGGAGCTGCCGGCGAGGCCGGCAAGAAGACGCGGAAGACCCAGGAAGGAGGAGCAGACCGATGATAACACTGATGAATAAGCACACGGGTGAAACGGAGCGTGAGTACAGCTGCAGGTTCGACGTGCTGGGCGCTCTCGCACTGGCAAACGCGGAGTGCCTGATGCACATCGCTCTGGCGGATCCTGACGAGCACATCGAGGCCATGGGTGGCGAGGATAAACTACTCGATCTGATGAATAAGTATCTCAACCTTTACGAAAGAATCATGGGGCTGGAGGTGGCTTATGGTAAAGAAAGACCACGCGGGTGATTTGATGCCCAGCATCATCGTGCCAGATCTCAACATGACGCTGGCCCGGGCGCTGAAGTTTATCACCGGGTACTGTAACAAGCATACCAACTGCAAAGACGGATGTAAGTTGTGGGATGACGACCGTCCCGGATGTCTCCTGCGGACGGATACTCCACCGTGTGACTGGGAGCGGATAATCAAAGCCGTGAAGGAACAGGAGGACGAGTGATGCCGGAGAGCGTGAAGAAGATCGTACTGTATAACGCCGAGACCGGTGAGCAGCTGGAGCTGAACGGGATCGCCGAAATCAGCTTGGCGGAGGAGGCCCTGACTAAGTACTGTAACGAGAAGATCCTGGACTTCGACCGGGAGTTCGTCGCCGAGATCACAAACCTTGATCCGATGAGAGGCCTGTGGTTACGTCTGGCTCTTGAAACGTGGGATGGTAAGGTGCCGAGGGTAAGGATAAACAAGGCCAGATGGCCGTGGAGGATATGATGAAAGATATGACTTTAAATATAAAAGTTGAAACTGAAGGGGCTGACGAAGCACGGGAACAGGTCGAGGATCTGGCCAGACACATCCAGATGCTGCCGCCTCAGGTGATAGTCCAGGACTGTCATAACTGTGAGATCAACATCCACCCGTCCCAGAACATCTGGCAGGACGCGCGAGATGAGGAGGTCGAAGACGATGAAGCCGATCGTGTTTAA
>DGGX01000071.1:0-768 GCA_002392385.1 Lachnospiraceae bacterium UBA3863 | reverse complement strand
AATTGAAGGAACAGGTCGCCAACCTGCAGATCCGCTGCAGGATCGCGGAGGAGGCCAGGGAGACGGCCTACTGGACGGACGCCACTGGCGAGAGGTTCTTCGATGGTAACTGGAATGTTGCATACTGCTCCAAATGTGGCCACGCCGACCTGACCTGTCATAAATACTGCCCGGACTGCGGGAGCTTGATGGATAATCCGGAGGAGGACGGACGATGAACAACAACAACAAAAAACATTTAAGCGTGGGAGATGACATAAAAGCACTGGCATTGATAAACATCGAGGACATCTTTGGGTTCACACTTACCGCCAAGGACAGCGAGATCGAAGACAGGTATGGTTCAGAGGAACAAGCGTTGGCTGTCGCCGAAAAGTACATGGACATCGCCAAGCAGGTATCGCTATTAGAAGCATCGGTATACGGATGGTCTATGAAGTATTCACAGCCGGTACGGGACAGCGAAGACCGCAAGAACAAAACCGCTTACTTCTACACTTGCCGAGGAGGCGAGGAAGGTGACGGAGAGGACGGTGAGGAATGATCACGATTGATCTGGCGTCCGGGATGTACGGATTCGCGGCAGGTGTGATCCTGGCCAGTGTGATCCTGGTGACGGCGGTCCTGCTCGAGGACATGTTCCGGCGGTGAGCAACAGTGTCAACAGTCAGAAATTGGAAAATGTCAACAGTGTCAACAATGTGCAACAGACTTTGTTGCTCAAAAATCGTTGAAATTCCAATAGGTGCAACAATGTCAACAAAGAAT
>DGGX01000053.1:8659-9771 GCA_002392385.1 Lachnospiraceae bacterium UBA3863 | reverse complement strand
GCCCGCACCTTCCAGAATATCCGTCTCTTCAACGGACTGACGGTGCTGGAGAACGTGCAGACAGCTTACCACAACAGCGTCCGCTATTCCCCCTTCACGGCCATCCTGCGCCTGCCCACCTATTACGCCAGGGAGCGGGAGATCGAGGGCAAGTCCAGAGAACTGCTCAAGATCATGGAACTGGACCAGTATACAAATGTGACGGCCGGCAATCTGCCTTACGGCGCCCAGAGACGTCTGGAGATCGCCCGCGCCCTGGCCACCGGTCCCAGGCTCCTGCTTCTGGACGAGCCGGCAGCCGGCATGAACCCGCAGGAGACAGAAGACCTGATGCGGATGATCCGCTTCATCCGCGACCACTTCGGCATCGCCATCCTTCTGATCGAGCATGACATGCAGCTGGTCATGGGTATCTGCGAACGCATCACCGTTCTCAACTACGGCATGATGCTGGCGGAGGGAACACCGGAGGAGATCCAGGCCAATCCCGCGGTCATCAAAGCTTATCTTGGAGAATAAAACAGAGGGTGCCAGGTCCGGTTCTTCATTGTGAGCCCTCTGTCGCAGCCTGCTGCGCAGGCTGTCGGCCCGGTTTTGGTAAATATATAAGAGGGTGCCAGGTCCGGTTCTTTATTGTGAACCCTCTGTCGCAGCCTGCTGCGCAGGCTGTCGGCCCGTTATTGGAGAATGAGAGATGTTAAAAGTAGAGAATTTGAAGGTCCGTTACGGAATGATCGAAGCCATCAAGGGCATATCCTTTGAGGTCAGGGACGGCGAGATCGTCACGCTGATCGGCGCCAACGGGGCCGGCAAGACGACCACCATGCACGCCATCTCCGGCCTGATCAAGGCCTCCGAGGGCAGCATCATGCTGAATGATACAGAGCTGACCAGGATCCCCGGCCACAAGATCGTCGGCATGGGACTGGCCCAGGTGCCGGAGGGACGGCGGGTATTCGCCCAGCAGACGGTGGAGGAGAACCTTATGCTCGGCGCCTACCTGCGCAGAGACCAGGGAGAGATCTCCCGGGATCTGGCCGAGGTCTATGAGACCTTCCCCAGACTGGGAGAGAGAAAGACCCAGCCTGCGGGCACCCTGTCCGGCGGCGAGC
>DGGX01000053.1:0-8617 GCA_002392385.1 Lachnospiraceae bacterium UBA3863 | reverse complement strand
GAGCAGCAGATGCTGGCCATGGGGCGGGCCCTGATGGGCAAGCCGTCCATCCTCCTGCTGGACGAGCCCTCCATGGGACTGTCGCCGCTCCTGGTCTCGGAGATCTTCCAGATCATCGAGGAGATCAATAAGAAAGGAACCACCATCCTGCTGGTGGAGCAGAACGCTAAAAGGGCACTGGCCATCGCTGACCGGGCCTATGTGCTGGAAACAGGAAGGATCACCCTGGAGGGGACCGGACAGGAGCTCGCCAGGGACGAGAGAGTACGGAAGGCTTATCTGGGCGGCTGACGGCCGGCCGCAAAGGAGGTAATCATGTACGTAAAAGACCATATGACCAAAAACCCCATGACCATCACCAGCGACGTCAAGATCTCCAAGGCAGTGGATCTGATGTCCAAGAACGGCTTCCACCGCCTCCCTGTCGTGGACGAGGAGGGCAGGCTGATCGGCCTTGTCACCGGCGGTCTGGTGGAGGAGAAGAGCGGCGCCCGCGCCACCTCCCTGTCGATCTTTGAGCTCAATTATCTGCTCAGCAAGACCCGGGTCTCCGACATCATGCTGACAGATGTCAAGACCATCTCCGCGGACGTATTCATCGAGGAGGCAGCCCAGAAAATGCTGGATGAGGGCATCTCCGTCCTCCCGGTAGTGGATGAGGACAATCACGTGGTGGGCATCATCACGGAGAAGGACATCTTCCAGACCTTTACGGAGCTTCTGGGATACCGTCACCAGGGTACCCGCTTTGTCTTCTCCTGTAATGACACGCCCGGATATTTCGCGGGTATCACCCGGCTTTTTGCCGAGAACGATGCCAATATCGAGGCCATGGCTGTCTACAGGACCCGTGAGAGGGGAACGGAGGTCGTTGTCAAGGCCACGGGAGAGATCCCTGTGGAGAACATGATCCGGATTCTCAAGGAGAACGATTTCCATCTGACCAATGTCACACAGACGACCAAATTTGGCACAGTGAAGAGCTTCGAGCTCTGATGCCCTGTCAGTCCGCAGAATGCCGGGAGGCTGCCGCCCCATGCCGTATCGGGGAGGCAGCCTCTTATGTGTGTATATGACAGTTTGTACACTTTTTCCGGGATTCCGGGCTCAAGCAGTGACACTCTGCGCATGGATGCACCCTGCGCTTTCTGTTAAGATAATGCGAAACCTGTAGACAGATAAGGAGTGCATTATATGCAGGAAGATTACTTAAAAGCCAGAAAAATGGGCGAGAGGCATTACCGCCGCCAGGTCATGGCGGGACGGTATCCGTTTCTGCCGGCCCTGGAAGATATGGTGGAAGGCATAGGCCGTATGAAGGAGGAGTACGTCGGCATCACGGAGATCCCCCTGTCCATGGTGGTGGGCACCCGTACGGCCGGCAGACAGAATGCCTTCGCCGCGAATTTCATGCCCCTTCTGCCCGACAGATCGGAATTCGCCCTGAAATGGTCGACTCTCTATGACGCCCAGGTCACCGACGGGATCCGTGATCCTGTGAAGGTCTACGAGTTCATGAATTATTTCTATGTGCTCGAGGGCAACAAGAGGGTGTCTGTCCTTAAATATGTGGGGGCGCCCCTGGTGGCGGCGGACGTGACCCGCATCCTGCCGCCCGACGACGGATCGCCGGCGGTACGGATCTATCATGAATTCCTGCGCTTCCACGAGGCGACCGGGATCTATGCCGTCACCTTCTCCAGAGAGGGAAGCTATCAGCAGCTTGCGGACTACTTCGGGGAGGACCTGGACAAGGAGTGGCAGACAGAGCACACGGATGAGCTGCGGGCGGCCTTCGACCTCTTTCAGGAGGTCATGCACGCCAAGGGCGGGGAGAGACTGCCCTGCACCTTCGGCGACGCCTTCCTGCTCTATCTGAAGGTCTTCAGCCTGCAGAGCCTTCTGCAGGACAGCCGCGCCACCGTGAACGGGAACGTGGACAGGCTCTGGAGAGAGTTCCGGACCGAAACGGCCGAAAAGAGCGTGGAGCTGGTGGAGGAGCCGGATTCTGTCAGGATCGGCCCCGCGGCAGCCCAGGTCAATACGATCAAGAGCATTCTGAACCTGCAGCCCGTTTACAGCCGGGACAATCCCCTGCGGGTCTATTTCCTGCACGACAGGACGGCGGACCAGTCCAGCTGGATCTATGGGCACGAGCTGGGCAGACAGGAGCTGGAGGATCATTTCGGCGGTATCGTGGAGACGATCACCTTCGACGGCCTCAGCACGCCGGAGAAGGCCGACCACGCACTGGAAGCGGCCGCGGCCGATGAGGCCGGGCTGATCCTGTCCACCTCGCCGGCCCTCATGGATGCCTCCCGCCGTGCCGCCATCCGTCATCCCGGCCTGCGGATCATGAACTGCTCCATCAACCTCTCGGTCAATTCCGTGCGCACCTACTATACGCGCATGTACGAGGCCAAGTTCCTCATGGGCGCGCTGGCAGCCAGCCTGTCGGAGGACCATATGCTGGGGTATCTGGCGGATTATCCCATTTACGGGAATATCGCCAATATCAACGCTTTTGCCCTGGGCGCCTCCATGGTCGACCCGGCCTGCAAGGTCCGGCTCATGTGGCAGACTCTGGAGGGCGGGGACTGCCTGAAAGAACTGCAGGAGATGGGGATCCGCTTCATTTCCGGCACAGATATGATCACCCCCTCGGACAATAAGCGCCGCTACGGCCTGTTCAAGGAAGAGAAGGGGGAACTCACGCGGCTGGCCATGCCGGTGAACCGCTGGGGCCGTTATTACACCCTTCTCGTCCGGAAGATCCTGGACGGAAGCTATGACGCGGCCGCTGCCAGGACCGGACGGGCCCTGAATTACTGGTGGGGCATGGACGCCGGTGTGGTGGACATCATCCTTTCCGACCAGTTCGGCGCGCCGACCCACAGGCTCATGGACCTGCTCAGGCGCAATATTAAGGAACGGAGCTTTATGCCTTTCTCCGGGCCCCTCTTCTCACAGAACGGGGAGGTGCCGACAGGAGAGAAGGGCAGGCTGACCCAGCAGGAGATCATCACCATGGACTGGCTCTGCGAGAATGTGATCGGTGAGATCCCGGAGGCATCGGCCTTTAAAAAGAGCGTCCGCGAGACCGTGCAGGTCAGCGGCGTAGGGGAGACAAGAGCACTGTAAGGGTGCGGCCGGCCGGATGCGGCCGATCGGGGGGAGTATGAAGATATTGGTGGCTGCGGATCAGGAATCCCGCTCTCTGTGGGATTTCTATGATCCATCCAAGCTCAGGGACATAGACCTGATCATATCCTGCGGGGACCTGAGTCCGCATTATCTGCAGTTCCTGGTGACGATGGCCCATTGCCCGCTTCTCTATGTCAGAGGCAACCATGACAGGGTATATGAGCAGACGCCGCCGGACGGCTGTGTCTGTATCGAAGACCGGATCTATGATTTCAAGGGGCTGCGTATTCTGGGACTGGGCGGCAGCATGCGCTACAAGCCCGGGAAATGCATGTATACAGAGGAGCAGATGTCTCTGCGGGTCCTGCGGGCCGTCCCCACCGTCCTCTATCACGGCGGCATCGACCTCCTGGTCACCCACGCGCCGGCCGCCGGCTACGGAGACATGGAGGACCTACCCCACAGGGGGTTCGACTGCTTCAACCGGCTGCTGGAACATTTCCGGCCGGCCTATATGCTCCACGGCCATGTGCACAAGTCCTACGGCCATTTCCAGAGGCAGCGCGAGCATGCCTGCGGCACGATCCTGATCAATGCCTGGGAGACCTATATCCTGGAGCTGCCCGACGAGACGCTGCCTGTGCAGGGACACACAGGATCGCCCTTCTACGACATGTCTGTGCGCAGGATGCTCCGCAAGGGCAGCTGCTATGACGAAACACGCATTACGCTTGCGCAGAGCCCGGAAGCGACCTATCATAAATAAAACGTCGGCCCGTCAGCAGATTCAGACAGGAGGGAACAATGGAGGCAAACACCAGCTTCAGGATCGAACATGATTCCATGGGCGAGATGAGGGTGCCCGCGGACAGATACTGGGGAGCACAGACCCAGAGAAGCTTTCAGAACTTTAAGATCGGCACCGAGAAGATGCCGCGGGAGGTGATCCGCGCCTTTGCCGTCCTGAAAAAAGCAGCGGCCATGACCAATGAGCGTCTGGGCAGGATGGACGGGCGCCGGGCAGCCCTGATCGCCCGGGTCTGCGACGAGATCCTGGAGGACCGTCTGGAGGGCAATTTCCCCCTGGCTGTCTGGCAGACCGGGAGCGGCACCCAGTCCAATATGAACGTCAACGAGGTGATCGCGGGACGGGGCAATGAGCTGGCGGGAGAGAAGCTCCTGCATCCCAATGACAGCGTCAATATGTCCCAGAGCTCCAACGATACTTTTCCCACGGCCATGCACATAGCGGCGGTGACGGCCCTCGAAGACCAGCTGCTGCCGTCCCTGGACGCCCTGACCGACACCCTGCGCAGACTGGAGCGGGAGAACGAGGGGATCGTCAAGAGCGGCCGCACCCACCTGCAGGACGCCGTGCCCATCGGATTCTCCCAGGAGATCTCCGGCTGGCGGAACATGCTGGAGGTCTGCCGCGAGATGATCACGGACAGCGAGAAGGCCCTCTATCGCCTGGCCCTGGGCGGCACGGCGGTGGGCACCGGCCTGAACGCGCCGGCCGGCTTCGCGGAGGGCGTGGCGGAGGCGGTGGCCTCCCTGACCGGCAGGCCCTTCGTCACAGAAGAGAACAAATACCACGCGCTGACGGCCAAGGACGCCCTGGTATTCTCCCACGGAGCCCTCAAGGCCCTGGCGGCGGACCTCATGAAGATCGCCAACGACGTGCGCTGGCTGGCCAGCGGCCCCCGCTGCGGCCTCGGCGAGATCCGGATCCCCGAGAACGAGCCCGGCAGCTCCATCATGCCCGGCAAGGTCAATCCCACCCAGTGCGAGGCGGTCACCATGGTGGCCGTGCAGGTCATGGGCAACGACGCGGCCGTGGGCATAGCGGCCTCCCAGGGAAATTTCGAGCTCAATGTCTTCATGCCCGTGATCATCTACAACTACCTGCAGTCGGTGAGACTTCTGGCGGATGCCATGCGGTCCTTCAACGACAACTGCGCCTCCGGCATCCGGGCCGACCGGGATAAGATGCACGAGAACCTCCACCGCTCACTCATGCTGGTGACGGCCCTCAACCCCTATATCGGCTATGAAAACGCGGCCCGCTGCGCCAAAAAGGCCCATAAGGAGAACATCTCCCTCAAGGAGGCCTGTGTGGGACTGGGCTACCTGAGCCCGGAGCGTTTTGACGAGGTTTTCCACCCGGAAGAGATGATCGGACAGAAATAAAGGGACTTCCTTAAGAGATTCTGTTACTTTTTAATCTTGCACCTTTGCATAAAAATACATATAATAGGCTCTGTTTGAAGTTCATATTCATACAAGGAGGAAAGAGTTATGAAAAAATGGATTGCTGCCCTTCTGGCCGGTGCCATGGCCCTGTCCCTGGCTGCCTGCGGAGGTTCTTCTTCTGCTTCTCAGGAACCCGCTGCAGAGACTGCCGCGGAAGAGCCCGCTGCCGAAGAGACCGCTGAAGAAACTGCTGAAGCCGCTGACGCTGTCGCCCAGATCAAGGCCAACGGCAAGGTGATCATGGTCACCAACGCCGAGTTCGAGCCTTTCGAGTACAAGGATGGCGACGCCATCGTCGGTATCGACCCTACGATCGCCGAGAAGATCGCTGAGAAGCTCGGCGTCGATCTGGAGATCCAGGACATCGCATTCGATTCCTGCCCCTCCGCCCTGCAGGCCGGCAAGGCTGATTTCTGGGCCGCGGGCGTGAGCGTCACTGAGGACAGACTTAAGAACATGGATTTCTCCGTGCCTTATTTCACCACCCAGCAGGTCATCATCGTGCCCATGGACAGCGAGATCGCTGCCCGCGCGGACCTGAACGGCAAGAACGTCGGCGTCCAGCTCGGCACCACCGGTGACATCTATGTGACCAATGAGGACGGCGAGCATGATCTGACCGTCGGCGATGTTTCCCGCTATCCCAAGGGCGTGGATGCTGTCTCCGATCTTCTGACCGGCCGTGTGGACGCGGTCGTCATCGACAAGTTCCCCGCTGAGAAGCTGGTCGCCCAGAATCCCGACAAGATCAAGATCCTTGACGAGACCCTGACCACCGAAGAGGAAGCGGAAGAGTACGCCATCGCGGTGCCCAAGGGATCCAACCTCCTCGAGGTCATCAATGAGGTCCTTGGTGAGCTCAAGGAGAGCGGCGAACTGGACGAGATCCTCGCACAGTACAATCAGTGATCTGAAGGCAGCCGTTTCCGGCTGACAGGCATGCGGGCACAGGCCCGTCAAGAAGGATCAGTCTCATGCGCAGGGCGGAAATGCCGTCCTGCGCATGTTCACAAAGAAGGAAAACTGTTCTATGTGGGATTATCTGTCGCAGCATATCTATGATGATTTTATCCTGAAGGACCGGTACATGTACCTGGTCAAGGGTCTCGGGAATACCCTGCTCATCACCGTCGGCGCGCTGCTCATCGGCGTGCTGCTGGGCGTCCTGATCGCACTCGTGCGCATCGCCTATAACAATGGCGTCAAGAGTCCTGTGATGCGCGTCCTCAACGCCTTCTGCGGTCTCTACCTGACGGTGATCCGCGGCACGCCCATGGTCGTGCAGCTGATGATCATGTATTTTGCCATATGGAAGAGCGGCAGGCCGGTCCCGGTGGCTATCGTGTCCTTCGGTATCAACTCAGGCGCCTATGTGGCGGAGGTCATCCGCAGCGGCATCCAGTCCGTGGACCGCGGCCAGACGGAAGCCGGCCGGTCGCTGGGTCTTTCTGCCAAAGATACGATGATCCGCATCATTCTGCCCCAGGCCTTCAAGAACGTGGCACCCGCCATCTTCAATGAGTTCATTGCCCTGCTGAAGGAGACTTCCGTCGCCGGTTACGTGGGCATCCAGGACCTGACCAAGGGCGGTGACATCATCCGCTCGCAGACTTACGACGCGTTCCCGCCGCTCATCGCGGTGGCGCTGATCTATCTCGTCATGGTCATCGGCCTGACGTCCATACTCGGCGTGATCGAAAGGAGGATGGCCAAGAGTGATCTCCGTTAAGAACCTGCATAAGACATTCAACAACCTTGCGGGACCGGTCGAAGTCCTCAAGGGCATCGATATCGAGATCGACCAAGGCGAGAAGGTCGTCGTGATCGGACCCTCCGGATCCGGCAAGAGCACCTTCCTGCGCTGCCTGAACCTGCTGGAGACACCCACTTCGGGTGAGATCTGGTTCGACGGCCAGCAGATCAACGTGCCCGGCGTGGACATCGACAAGGTCCGCAGCCACATGGGCATGGTCTTCCAGCACTTCAACCTCTTCCCCCACCTGACCGTGAGGGAGAACATCACGCTGGCGCCCACCCTCTTAAAGCTCCAGACCAAAGAGGAGGCCAATGCCAACGCGGAGCGCCTGCTCACCCGCATCGGCCTTCTGGACAAGATCGAGAGCTATCCGTCCCAGATCAGCGGCGGCCAGAAGCAGCGTATCGCCATCGTGCGCGCCCTTGCCATGAACCCCAAGGTGATGCTCTTCGACGAGCCCACCAGCGCTCTCGACCCCGAGATGGTCGGCGAAGTGCTCGAGGTCATGAAGGAACTGGCGGAAGAGGGCATGACCATGGTCGTGGTAACCCACGAGATGGGATTCGCCAGAGAAGTCGGCACCCGCGTGGTTTTCGTCGACGAGGGCGTGATCAAGGAAGAGAACACGCCGGCGGAATTCTTCGATCATCCGCAGAATCCCCGCCTGCAGGACTTCCTGTCGAAGGTGCTGTGACACGGCCCTTCCCCAAAAAAGCATTGCAAAAACCGGGATCGCCTGCGATACTTTCTCGCAGGCGATCTGCGTATGGAAGCGGCGAACTGCTGACGAAAGCGGTCATCTGCGTATAGAAGCGGCGATTGCGCTGACGAAAGCGGCGATCTGCCTATGGTAGCGACGATCGCGCCGCACAAGGAGGCAAATATGAACTGGGAGAGAAACGTCCTGCGGGTCACCCCCTATACGGCCGGTGAACAGCCCAAAGACCCGGAGATCATCAAGCTCAATACCAACGAGAACCCCTATCCCCCGGCCCCGGGCGTCGTGCAGGTCCTGGAGGAGATGAAGAAGGAGCCCGCGAAGATGCGGCTCTACCCCGACATGGACAGCACCCTGCTGGTGGAAGCCCTCGCGGCGAGAGAGGGCGTGAAGCCTTCCCAGGTCTTCGTCGGCGTCGGTTCGGATGACGTGATCTCCATGGCCTTCATGACCTTCTTCCGCGGAGAGGACAAGATCCTATTCCCTGACATCACCTACTCCTTCTACAGCGTGTGGGCGGATGTCCACAGGATCCCCTTCGAGACCGTCCCGCTGACGGAGGACTTCCGGATCCGTCCGGAGGACTACATCCCCGCCTGCACAGGACGTCCCAACGGCGGCGTGATCTTCCCCAACCCCAACGCCCCGACCGGCATCGCCCTGCCTCTGTCCGACGTCGAGCGGATCATCGCGGGCAACCCCGACAGCGTCGTTATCGTGGACGAGGCCTACATCGACTTCGGCGG
>DGGX01000158.1:3765-4658 GCA_002392385.1 Lachnospiraceae bacterium UBA3863 | reverse complement strand
GGATCTCGTCCTTGGACATATCCACGGCGCTGAAGCACAGATCCACATCAGCCGCCACAGCCTCCACGTCCTGCACGTTCTTGACAACGATATCCCTGACCGCCTCAGGCACAGGGGTATCCATCTTCCAGCGGCCTTCCACGCACTCCGCATAGGTCTTGCCGGCGCTGCGGGGGCTGGCCGCGATGGTCGTCACTTCAAACCAGGGATGATCCGCAAGGAGCGTGATGAAACGCTGTCCTACCATACCCGTACCGCCCAGAATGGCTGCTTTAAGCTTCCTGCTCATAACTCTGAAATCTCCTATATCTTGTAAAATCTGTAATGATGGTTAACCGATCATATTCTGTGCCTGGGCCAGCCATGCCTCCTCCAGGCCGATCTGTTCGGCCATGGCCTGGCTGCCGGGGGCTCCCGTCGTGCATCTTCTGTCCACGCAGGCCATGACCGATACATCTTCATAGATATCGCTGTCAAAAGCCGGCGAGAACTGCTGCAGTTCTCCCAGATTCAGCTCCTCGATGGCCTTTCCCGCGTCGATGCAGTAGAGGACCAGTCTGCCGATGATCCCGTGGGCATCCCGGAAGGGCACGCCCTTGCGGACCAGGTAATCCGCCGCGTCCGTGGCGTTGGTGAAGCCTCTGGAGGCGCTCAGCCGCATGGTGTCCTTGCGGAAGGACAGGGTGGACAGCATGCCCGTGAAGAGCTGCAGGGACTGCCTGACTGTGTCTATGGCGTCGAAGGCGCCCTCCTTGTCCTCCTGCATGTCCTTATTGTAAGCCAGGGGCAGGCCCTTCATGACGGTCAGCATGGCCATGAGCGATCCGTAGACCCTGCCGGTCTTTCCACGCACCAGCTCGCAGATATCGGGATTCTTCTTCTGGGGCATGATG
>DGGX01000158.1:0-3717 GCA_002392385.1 Lachnospiraceae bacterium UBA3863 | reverse complement strand
GGGCATGATGCTGCTGCCGGTGGAGAAGGCGTCGTCCATCTCCACGAAGCCGTACTCGTTGCTGTTCCAGATGATCAGCTCCTCGCTGAAGCGGCTCAGATGCATCATCACCAGTGACAGATCCGAGAGGAACTCGATCAGATAATCCCGGTCGGAGACGGAATCCATGCTGTTTCTGGTGGGCCCGTCGAAGCCAAGCGCCTCCGCGGTGTAGGCCCGGTCCAGAGGATAAGTGGTCCCTGCCAGCGCGCCGGCGCCCAGCGGGCAGAGGTTGAGCCTCTTCCGGCAGTCCTCCAGCCTTTCCGTATCCCTGCGGAACATCTCGAAATAAGCGCCCAGATGGTGGGCCAGGGTCACGGGCTGGGCCTTCTGCAGGTGGGTGAAGCCCGGCATCCAGGTCCTGGTATTGTCCTTCATGAGCCCCAGGATCACATCCAGAAGGCCCAGAAGGTCGGTCCTGACCAGGGTGCACTCTTCCCGGATATACATGCGCATGTCCAGCGCCACCTGGTCGTTGCGGCTCCGCCCCGTATGGAGCTTCTTGCCGGCCTCGCCGATCCGGTCCGTGAGCACGGACTCCACGAAGCTGTGGATGTCCTCATAGCCGCCCTCGATCGCCAGGGCGCCGCTCTCGATATCGGCCTCGATGGCGTCCAGGCCGGCAATGATCCGGTCCGCCTCTTCCTGTGTCAGGATCCCCTGCCGTCCCAGCATCTGCGCATGGACACGGCTGCCCCGGATATCCTGTTTCCATAATCGCCTGTCATAAGGGAGCGAGTCGTTGAAGGCCTTCACGGCCGCGTCGGTCTCCCCGGTGAACCTGCCACCCCACAGCTGACCCATGGTCATCCTCCTTTGATAAAACCGGACCTCTTTGCGGTAAGATCCTTGTGCAGACCTGCCGGTCTGAATAAAAAAATACAGGAAGTCCCAATTTCCATAAACCGGGATTCCTGCACTTTGCAAACTGGCGCGTGCCACGGACTACCCTGGCCGCTCAGAGCTGGAAAAGGGACTCGAACCCTCGACCTACTGATTACGAATCAGTTGCGCTACCGACTGCGCTATTCCAGCATTCCCGTCCTAAGACGGCGCTTCCTGAGAAGCTATTTCATTATATAGACAACAAAGTCATTTGGCAAGCCCTTTTTTAGGCAGGTCCCTATCTCTCGAAGGTATGAATGAAGAGTCCGCTGAGGAGCTTGGGCTCGAACCAGGTGGATTTGGGCGGCATCAGAAGGCGGGCGTCGGCCACCCGCATCAGCTCTTCCATGGAGGTCGGATACATGGCCATGGCGGCAGCGGCGCCCTCTTCCACTCTCCTTTTCAGCTCCTGCGGACCCCGGATGCCGCCCACGAAGCTGAGGCGGGGATCCGAAGCGGGATCCTCAATGCCCAGGACGGGAGCCAGGATCTGATCCTGCAGGAGGGACACATCCAGGCTGTGCACCGGGTCCTGAGGACGCAGGTCTTCGCGGAAGGTGAACCGATACCGGCCGCCGGGCAGATAGAATACGACCTGGCCGCGATGGTCGGGAAGGGGATTGCCTTCTTCAGAGGGCAGGGCCTCCACCGTGCCTTTCCTGCCCAGGGCGGCAAGGAAGTCCTCCTCCGTCAAGCCGTTCAGGTCCGATACGACCCGGTTGTAGTCCATGATCATGAGGTCACCGGCCGGAAACAGGACGCAGAGGAAACGGTTGAACTCCTCCTCTCCTGTCCAGTCAGGGTGCTGCTGTCTGCGCATGAGGGCGGCCCTGGCCGCGGAGGCGCAGCGATGATGTCCGTCGGCGATATAGAGGGTCGGGATCGCACGGAAGGCTTCTGAGATCGCCGCTGTGAGATCGGGATCCCCGATCTTCCAGCAGCGGCTGCGGACGCCGTCCTCCGTCACGAAATCGCAGTAGGGCTCTTCTTCCTTAATGCCGTTGACAAGGCTGTGAAGGACCTGACTGTCCCTGTAGCATAGGAAGATGGGGCCTGTCTGGGCGCTGAGGGCGTCCACGTGACGGATCCTGTCCATCTCCTTCTCCGGCCGCGTGTTCTCATGTCTGCGGATGACACCGCTCTCATATTCATCCACGCTGGCACAGGCGACGATGCCGGTCTGGGTCCTGCCCTGGAAGGTCTGCTCATAGAGATAGAAGCAGGGCTTTTCATCCCGCAGGAAGTCGCCCCGGCTTATAGCGTCCTCGAAGAGTTCGCCGGCTTTACGGTAGCACTCATCGCCGTACATGTCGGCGGAAGGGGGGAGCTGGGTCTCGGCCCTGTCGATGCAGAGAAAAGAGCGGGGGCGCCTTTCCGCTTCCAGACGCGCCTCCGCTCTTGAATATACATCATAGGGCAGCGACGCGATCTCAGGTTCCAGTCCCGGTGCGGGACGCAATGCTGAAAAGGGTCTGATGTCTGCCATAATACCTTATCCTTTATTTCACGACACGCACACGGTATACGCCGATCGCCTCGCGGAGACCCTTGATGACCTCTGCCGGGGCAGGGCTGTCGATATCCAGAAGCGTGTAGGCATATTCGCCGCGGGACTGGTTGGCCATACCGGAGATGTTGACGCCGGCATCGCCCATCACGCGGGTGAACTGTGTGATCATGTTGGCCTTGTTGGCATGGAAGACCGCGATCCTGCCGCCGGAGGTGCAGACACCCAGGTCGCAGGCCGGATAGTTGACACTGTTCTTGATGTTGCCGTTCTCCAGATAATCCCGCATCTCATCCACGGCCATCTTGGCGCAGTTGATCTCGGACTCCTCCGTGGAGGCGCCCAGATGAGGGGTGGTGATGCAGCCGGCAACACCGGCCACCGTGCTGTTGGGGAAATCGGACACATAGCGGCGGACCTTGCCGGCGCGGATGGCCTTGACCACAGCCTCCTCATCCACGAGCAGATCTCTGGCCATGTTGATGATGACGACGCCCTTCTTCATGAGGTCGATGGCCTTCTTGTTGATCATCTGCCTGGTGGAGTCAAGGAGCGGCACATGGATGGTGATATAATCGCAGTTCGTGTAGATATCGTCCACGTTCATGACATGGTTGATCTTGCGGCTCAGGTGCCATGCGCTGTCCACAGACACATAGGGGTCATAACCATAGACATCCATGCCCAGATTCACGGCCGCGTTGGCGACGCGCACACCGATGGCGCCCAGGCCGATGATGCCCAGCTTCTTGCCCTGGAGCTCAAAGCCCGCGAATTTCTTCTTCTCCTTCTCCGCCACCTTGGCGAGATCCGGAAGCTCCGCGTTGTCGCGGACCCAGTCGATTCCCTCGACGATATCGCGGGAAGCCAGCAGCATGCCGGCAAAGACCAGTTCCTTCACGCCGTTGGCGTTGGCGCCCGGAGAGTTGAAAACGACGATGCCCTTCTTGGCGCACTCATCCAACGGGATGTTGTTGACGCCGGCGCCGGCTCTGGCGATGCAGAGAAGACGGTCGGAGAACTCCATCTCGTGCATGGAAGCGCTGCGGACCAGGATGCCGTCCGCCTCGTCGATATTGTCAACCTGCTCATAGAGACCGTTGAATCTCTTGAGGCCGATCCTGGAAATGTTATTCAGGCAGTGAAATTTGTAGGTGGTCATGGATTCGTGTCTTCCTTCCGTTTTTGAACGATGATGGTTCAGCTGTGAGCCTCTTCAAAGCGTCTCATGAAATCGACGAGCTTGACGACGCCCTCTTCCGGCATGGCATTGTAGATGCTGGCGC
>DGGX01000236.1 GCA_002392385.1 Lachnospiraceae bacterium UBA3863 | reverse complement strand
CTGTGGTTTTCAAAACCGACAACTATGCTGTTTCCGGAATGGTCTCCCAGCCGGAAAGCATAGTTCCCGATCATCCTCTTCTTCCCCCCGACCGTGTAGAAATCAATTGCTCCCAGAAACTCGCATTTCTCACCTTCTGCTGTCTCATAATAATGTCCCATCATCTGATAGCCGCCGCAGATACAGAGGAAGGTCCGTCCATCCTCCACGGCGGCTTTCAGTTCCTCCTTTTTTCCCTTCCGAAGGTCTTCCAGCAGCACTTCCTGCTCAAAATCCTGCCCCCCTCCGATGAAAAAAAGATCATACCGTGTGAGATCCGCCGTCTCTCCGATGCGGAGCGGCATGATCTCACACGCAATGCCCCTGTCTTCAAGCCTTTTCTTCATGCACAGAATATTGCCGCGGTCGCCGTAGAGGTTCAATACATCCGGATAGAGATGACAGATCCTGAGTTTCATTCTGTTCCTCCTTTCCCGGACCGCCTCACGGAATCCCGCCCGGCCTTTCCTTCTTCCGGTCTGCCGCCGTTCTGCCAGAACGCCCTTTTCCCGCTGCGTCTGCTCAGCGCCTCGCGCAGCTGCAGCATGACCGTATAATTGACCAGGATCAGGACCGGTTCCTCCGGCTCGCCGGCCTCTCCCGGCTCCCTGCGTTCTCTCTGTTCTCCGCCCCGCTCTATCTGTTCCAGAAGCTCCTTCTCCCCTCTGACCATGCGGATCTTTCCCGCCGGCATCCCCGCATAGACCATACGCAGACACATGTCCTCCGCCCTGTCCCCGGTCACCAGACACTCCTTGATCTTCGGATCCGCCGCGATCCTCTCGAAGTCCGCATCCCAGATCCAGGAGATATCATGCCCGTCCGCCGTGCGGTCATTGAGTCCGAGCACCAGCCGATATGATTCCGCATAGCCCTCCAGATAGGAAAGCGCCTGATCGCAGCCGGCCGGATTCTTGGCCAGGATCATCCGCACCTGCCTACCGGATACGTCAAAGCGCTCCATGCGTCCGAAACTTCCTTCCGCCAGCGGCAGCGTCTGCAGGATCTCTTCCACCGGCAGCCCTGCAGCCTGCCAGGCGCATACTGCTCCCGCGGCATTATAGACGTTATAGAGCGCCGGAAGGCTGATCCGGACCTCCTGCCGCTTCGTATTTCCCGCCTTCTGCTCCGCGTCCGCTGTCCGCATCCGTACTGTCACACTGTCCGCATCCGCAGCCAGTACCTCCGTGACCTCCGTTTCCGGACGTACTCTCTCATATCCGCACTCCGGACAGAAAAAACCTCCCAGATGCGCAAAAGTATGATACCTGTATTCGTATCGTGCGCCGCAGCGGATACAGTATTGGGCGTCGGCGTTCTCACTGATCCGGTCCTGTGCTGTCAGGGGACCGAGCCCGAAGCGGCGGATCCGAAACCTTTTCCCCTGCGGCACAGGCCCTGTTGAGGACGCCGCCGGCGATTCCGCCAAAGAGGATACAAGAGAATCATCCGCATTCAGGCAGACCGTGCATCTGTCTCCGGAATCCGCCGCCGGAATGCCGGCCCGGATCCTGTCCAGCGTCTGCATGACTTCCCCGTACCGGTCGAGCTGGTCTCTGAACAGGTTGGTCACCAGAATCACCCTCGGATGCAGGAGCGGCACCGCCTGCCGCAGAGCGCCTTCGTCGCACTCCACCACTGCCCAGCGCCGCCGCGGTCTTCCGTACAGGTCTGTATCGCAGGCGAACTCCGCTGTGATCCCGCTCAGAAGATTGGCCCCGGAACGGTTGGTGAGGACGTCCCTGCCGCTCTCCGCAAGCGCCTGTGACAGGATGCCTGCCGTGGTCGTTTTGCCGTTGGTCCCGGTCACCACAAAGATCTCCATGCCATCCGACACGGTTTCCAGGACTTTCGGGGAGAGAAACAGGGCTGCTTTCCCGGGCAGAGCCGTCCCGCCCCGGCCCAGAAGCCTGAGTCCTGCGCGCACAGCTTTGCAGACAGTGACAGCGGTCAGATCTCTGAGGCTTGTCGGCGTCTGACGGTATGTTCCTGTCTTCTGCTCCTTCCTGCGCACTCTGCTCTCCTCCTTTCTGTACTGATGCTACTATACTTCACAGAACACAGACAGAGTCATATGATTTCCGTATGATGCACCATACGACTGAGCAAGACTGCGCAGGGGACGACCTTCCGCGCGGTGTGTATACATTCCGCGCGGAGAACCGTCCCCTGTGCGCTCTTGTCCCTCTCCTCTTTCTATTGTATTCTTGTGGTGTCAACGCTTCGCCTGCCCAGAAGGAGATCAGAAAGATGAAATGGGGAATCTGTGCCACAGGCACCATCGCGCGCAAATTTGCCTCTACCATCCGGGAGATGGCCGCGGAAGGGGAGCAGCTCGTCTCTGTCGGCTCGAGGAGCGCGCAGGGCGCGGAGGCCTTTGCCGCTGAATTCGGGATTCCCCGCGCATACGGTTCTTATGAGGAGCTGTTCGCGGACCCGGACACGGAAGCCGTCTATATCGCGACGCCCAACAGTCTGCACTATGAAAATACACGCGCCGCGCTGGAAGCGGGCAAGCACGTTCTGTGCGAGAAGCCCTTCACGCTGACGGCGGCGCAGGCGGAGGCGCTGTATGCGCTCGCCCGCGAGAAGGGCCTCTTCCTGATGGAAGCGCTCTGGATCCGCCACCTGCCGCTCTATGAGAAGCTGGATGCCCTTCTGGCCGAAGGAATTCTCGGAAAAGTCACCGATATCACCTGCGACTACGGTTTCATCGCCAACGGCGCGCGGCGCGAGCGCAAGTTCGTCTCCCGGCTGGGCGGCGGCGCCCTGCTGGATATCGGGATCTACACGATCGGGTTCGCGGACCTGGTCATGAAGGACGCCCCCGACAGCTTCACGTCGACGGTCCACTTCAGCGAGTACGGGACCGACGACGACAGCCGGATCTGCCTGCAGTATCCCGGCGGAAGGTCCGCCGTCTGCGTCCAGACGATCGGCCGGGAGCTCCCGCGGCACGCCCACATCCGCGGCACAAAAGGCGAGATCTTCCTGCCCGATTTCCAGGCCGCCGAGACCATGGAGCTGCGCCTGACCGGTCAGGAGCCGGAAGTGATCAACGCGCCTTTTGACATCAACGGCTTTGAGTACCAGATCCGGGAGGCGTCCCGCTGCGTCGCCGCCGGCCGGTGCGCCAGCGCCCGCTACACTCCGGACCAGAGCATCGCCCTGATGCGCCTGCTTGAAAATATCCGGAAGGACTGGGGCATGGTCTTCTCCTGTGAGGAATAAGCACCTCCGCCCTCCTCAGCCCCTGCGTGTTATCGTTATGAATAGTAAATGATTTTTTCAGAATGGCTTTCAGAAAAGACCTCAGAAAGGACGCCCCATGATCTATACCGACATGACCCGCAAGGCCATCTGCCTGATCTTCGAAAAACACGCCGGCCAGAAGGACAAATCCGGCCTCCCCTACGTCACCCATCCCCTGCACGTGGCCGAGTCCATGACCGACGAGGACTCCACCTGCGCCGCCCTCCTGCACGATATCGTGGAGGACACCGGCATGACCTTTGAAGAGCTCCGGTCCATGGGCTTCAGCGAGCGGGTCGTCGATGCCCTGCGCTATCTCACCCATGAGGACAGCGTGGATTACTACGACTATGTCCGCCACATCGCGGAAAACCCGCTGGCCCTGCAGGTCAAGCTGTCCGACCTGCGCCACAACGCCGACCTCACCCGCCTGACGTCTGTGACCGAAAAGGACCTGCGTCGTGTGGAAAAATACAGGAAGTGCATCGCCTACCTGGAAGACGTCAGAGCTCACACAGGGGACGGTTCTCTGTGTGAGGGGCCTGCAGATCAGACGGGAGGCCGTTTTTTCTTGTGAGATAAGCTGCAGTTCTCACACAGAACCGTCCCCTGTGTGAGCGCACCGCCGGATCAGCCCTCCATCAGATCCTCCGCCCGGCAGTGAAGGGCCCTGGCCAGCCGGCACACCGTGTCGGCCTGTGCTTTGTCGATATCCTTGCGCCTCTGTTCGTAATACTGGATCATCCGCACAGAGGTACCGCTGGCTGCCGCAAGTTCACTCTGGCTGAGTCCCAGCTTCTTCCGGTACTGTTTCAGACGTGTCCCGCGGCGTCTCTCCAGAATCCGCCGGTCTGCCTCCTCCACGAACTTCCGCAGGTCCATCTCATGATAAGGACTGTACATCTCCCGGATCTCCTCCATGGGAAGGACCTCAAAAATGGCCCGGAAAGAGCGGGCTGTATCCCACTGATAATAGGCGATCGCCCAGCCGGCCCAGTAGGTCGCGCTTTTCTCCATATGAAAAGAGGGCTCTGTCAGGGTATACTGCCCGCTCGTGCGCAGCAGCACCTCTCTGGCGATCTCGATCCCCGACATACCCACAAGAAACCGGAAATCCCCGCTGCCGAACAGGTCAGCCACGCCGGAGTGCACGAACATTTCCGCGAAGGTGTCCGGGGTATATCCCACGTCCTCCTCCGCGTAGCGGAACATTGCTCCCATCGCCGTCTGTGCTCTGGACACATAGACCTCATCGTAGGCGCGCGTCATCCGGTTTCACCTCCTCGTCCAGAATCTGCGTCACATACAGTTCCCCTCTGTGATAGCGGAAACGGTCCGACTTCAGATAGGCTGTCCGCGCCTGCCTGTCCCGTCTCAGCTTCCTCTCCAGCCATTCCTCGCGCAATGCCCTCTCCGCCCCTTGATAGTGCAGTCTCTCATAAGCTCGGCGGCTCTTCAGGACGATCTGCATGCCCATCTGCCCGAGCTCCATGGCCCCCCGCAGCTGTTCGCACGAGATCGCCCCGCTGAGAAAATCCTGCGCATACGCAAAATAACTGTCATCTGCCCGCCAGCCGCAGACCAGATCATACGTTTCCACATCCACAGCAAAAGTATCGATCAGGTACGCCTTCGCCTCCCTGCCCAGCGGCGTGTCTATGGAAAAAGTCCGGTACTGCAGCAGCGTCGCGATCCATGTAAGCACCGTAAAGTCTCTGCTCAGATCCAGGATCTTCAGCCCGTCTTCCTCCAACAGATACCGGTTGGCATATCCGTCATGTTCTCTGCTGACCGCCCATTCCATGGCCATCTCTCTCTGCTCCGTGCAGTAGAATCCATACCCGTAATCATTATATGGCTTGCCCCCGTGATAGAAAGGCTGCCGGAGCTGGATCTCCGATCCGTGCCAGATCGTTTTCACGCAGTCACCTCCCTTTATTCTTCGAGTATACACCTGCAGGTGTATTTCGTAAACAGGGAGGATTCTCTGCCGCCGTCTGCCTATCGCTTCGCCTGCGCCTTCTGGAGGAAACGGGCATTGTCGATGATGAAGCGTTCGTGGGTGCCCTCGCCCACCAGTTCCCTGTCGTCGTAAACTCTGACTGAGAAGACGAGCCTGCGGCGGTCGACCTCGATGAGTTCGGTCTCGCAGCGGACGGTCATGCCGACGGGCGTGGCGGCAAGATGGGCGATGTCGATCCTGGTGCCGACAGTGCCCTGGCCCTCTTCGAGGAGCGGCTGCACGCTCTCCATCGCCGTGCCCTCCGCCAGCGCGATCATCGCCGGCGTCGCCAGTACTTCCAGCAGGCCGCTGCCAACGCGGGCGGCCGTCACTTCTTCTGTGACAAGCAGTTCTTTCTGACCTTGGATACCTTTTGTGATTGCCATGCTGTTCTCCTTTTTTGTTTAATAGACCGCCCCGTGATCGCCCTGCCTGCAGATAATCAAGGTAAAAAACGGCAGTCCCTTCTGCAGGTATCATTTTACCATATCCTCCCGGATATGTTAGTATAGGGCGTACACACCACAGGAGGTTTTATATGCGTTTATTGTTTATCCGTCATGGAGAACCCGATTACGAGCACGACAGTCTGACGCCCCGCGGGAAGCTGGAGGCCGCCGCGCTGGCGGAGATCGCGCCGTCGCTGCACATCGATCACGCCTATGTGTCCCCGCTCGGCCGGGCGCAGGCGACGGCCGCCTATACCCTGGACAAGCTGGGTATGACCGCTGAGACGCTGGACTGGCTGGAGGAGTTCACCGCCAGGATCGACTCGGCGCTCGTGGCGCCGGAGACCGGGCTGCCGGAGCTGCAGGGCTCCTTCCATCCCTACTACACGGTGGACGGGAAGCCGAGAAAAAGGGGGATCTGGGACATCTATCCCGCCTATTACTGCGGTCATCCGGAGTATCGTGATCCGGTGGACTGGCGGCAGAGCGCCATCACCCGGCACTCGGACCAGGTCGAGACGCTGGAGCGCGTCTGGAAGGGATTCGATGGTCTGCTGGCGCGGCACGGCTATGTCCGCGACGAAAAGGCCGGGGCGGGGATCTACCGGGCTGAGCGCCCCAACGATGAGACCCTCGCCTTCTTCTGCCATTTCGCGATCACGTCCGTTTTTCTGGCACGGCTGTGGGGCATGTCTCCCTTCATGCCCATGCAGGCGCTGTGCATGGCACCGTCCTCCGTCACGGAGCTGGTCACCGAGGAGCGGCAGGAGGGCATCGCCGTCTTCCGGGCGCTGCGGATCGGGGACATCTCCCATCTCACGATGGCCGGGCTGGAGCCATCCTTCTATGCCAGATTCTGTGAACTCTATACCAACAAAGAGGAGCGGCACTGAGTGCCGCTCCTTCGCGTTTAGTCTCCGGATATGCTGCCCCTCGGAAATCACAGCCCGTCCGGAAAGCTCGTGAATGTGATCTCCTCCTGCGCCGGCAGGCCCAGCTGGTCCCTGCCGAGGGCGATGCTCTTCATGAGGAAGGCCATGTTGCGGGCCAGGACGCGCATACATTGCAGGCCTTCCAGGTCCTTCTCCACATCCTCCGCGGTGAAGCCGTGGACCTGGTTCCAGTAGCGGGAGGAGGCCACGGGCATCTCGGAAATGGTGAAGTATTTGTTCAGCTCGTCAAAAGTCGCCGTGTTACCGCCGCGCCTTGCGGACACGACCGCGGCGCCGACCTTCATGCGCAGGGACTTCTGCTTGCTGTAGAAGAGTCTGTCGAGGAAAGAGATCAGGGTCCCGTTGGCAGACCCGTAGTAGACCGGAGAGCCGACCACCAGGCCGTCCGCCTCCTCCAGTTTCTTCTGGGCCTCGGCGACGATGTCGTTGAAGACGCAGTGCCCCAGCTCGCCGCAGCGGCCGCAGGCGATGCAGCCGCGAACGTCCTTGTTGCCGATGTGGAGGACCTCCGTCTCCACGCCTTCCTCGTGGAAGGTCTTCACCATTTCTTCCAGCGCGCGCGCTGTACATCCCTTCGCGTGGGGGCTTCCGTTGATCAGCAGTACCTTCATGTGATTCCTCCTTGCATTACGCATTGCCTGTTCCGTGGGGCTGGCTGTGCCGGCCGTCATGCCATGAGCCGGCTTGCATCATTCCGTGAGCTGTTTTGCATCTTTCCGTGCTCCGGCCTCTTTTCACACCGTCAGCGCCTCCGCCAGCTTCAGCGGGCAGCTGCGCGCACTGCGGACAGAGACGACGTCGTATTTTTTCATTTCCTGCAGGGTCCAGCGGTCCCTGGGATAGACCCGGAGGCGCCGGATCCGGATCATTTTCCGGATGTTGACGTGGGCTTCGCGCCCGTAGTAAGGGATGTCCGTCTCCAGGATCTCGCAGCGGTAGAGGATCGCCGAGTAGGGCGCGCCGACGTAGAGGTAGACGATGTCGCCGACCTGCATGCGGTCGCTCCCCTGTTTCCACAGGATGACCTCCTCCTCTTCGAAGGCCCTGACCACGTCGTAGTACTTTGGATTGGACGGCACCAGCCAGTTCTGGGCGGTCCCGGTCCCCCGGGCGCTCTCCGTGCCGCGCTGCAGATACCGCTCGATGGTCTGCCGGTCGCAGTCCGGGGCCAGGCTCTGCACATGGGCCAGGATCCGGGCATAGGAAGCCGCCGGCTGCCGCTCATAGACATGGTCCGTAAAAGCCTGTCCCATGAAGCGCTCCGGCGTCGAGTACTGGGCGATCCCCCAGCCGTATTTCTGCCCGAACCGGTCCCGGGCGTAGACAAAATCGCTGATCAGCAGGTAGCCCTGAGCCTGCAGACGGTTCATACAGGTGTCAAAGCCTTTGCGGCCGTTTTTGCCATAACCGCCGGCCTTCTTCAGGTCCCTGGAGAGGACGGGGGCCATGGAATCCGTCAGCTCGAAGAGGTACTTGTCCTGATAGGAGGCCAGCTCGTCCTCGAACCGCGCGTCGAAATCATACCCGTCCCGCCGCCAGTTGGCGAAATCGGGAAACCACTCCCTGCTGATGAAGACCGCCTTGCCGCCCAGGAACTTGCCGTAGGCGCAGCCGGTCCCCCGGATCACCGGGCCCTTCCACTCCCAGACGCCCTCCTGGTCGGTGAACCAGGTCTCAGGCGCGGCGTGCTCCTCCACGGACCAGCCAGGGACCGCGTTCCGGAAGAGCGGCAGGATACCGGCCTCCCGCACAGCCCGCTCCAGATCCTGCTCCGTATGTATAACAAAATCAAACATTCTGTGTCCCTCTGCCGCGGGCCGGCCGCCGGACCCGCGACGCTCCCGCTGTCACCTGCCGTTCCTGCCGGTCACCTGACGTTCCTGCCGGTGACCCGGTAGTGCATGGCGGGTCTTCCGACGACGCCCCGCTCGATCTCCGTCTCCTCGATCCTGCCGGCAGCCTCGTAATCGCGCTTGATGGTCCGGCGGAAGTTCCCCACGTCCAGCTTCCTGTCCAGGATCGCCTCGTGCACGTAGCGCAGCTCCGCCAGGGTGAACTGCTGCAGGTCCCCGAGAAAGCCGAAGGCCAGGTCCGTATAATCGAGCTTGCCCCGCATCCTCTGCACCGCTGTGCGCACGATCTGTCCGTGGTCGAAGGCCAGGTCCTCCGGGCGCAGGAGGGTGCCGTCGTCCGCCGTCAGCACCAGGGCCTCCTCCGTCTCCCCGGAGACTGTGAAAAGAGCCGCCTCCGCGGTCTCCTCCCCCGCCCCGAAGCTGAGCCTGCCGGCGGGCACCGCCGCCAGGTAGGCGATGGAGATCACGCGGGTCCGCGGATCCCTGTCCACGGCGGAAAAGGTGTAGAGCTGCTCCAGATGGACGCCCTCCACGCCGGCCTCCTCCCGGATCCTGCGGACGGCCGCCTCCTCCGCCGACTCGTCCATCCGGAGAAAACCGCCGGGTACAGCCCACCGGTCCCGGAAGGGGAGGGAGGCGCGTTTGACCAGGAGCAGGCGGAGCCTGCGGGCCTGCACGGTGAAGATCAGGATATCCACGGTCACAGAGGGGCGCTCGTAGGCAGAAGGGTCGTAGCTGCGCAGAAAGTCCTGCTCCTCCGTGATGGCTTCAAGATTGACCCCAGTCTCGTTCATAGTCTCTCAACATCCCTGTTCGTCCGCCCGTCCGACAGATAGACACGGCCGTACAGGTCCCTGAGGCCCTCCGTGTCGATCCCGGCGTACTCATTCAGATGGGTCACCATCACCGCCGGCCGGTAGTCATTGTTCCTGCTGCCGGCACAGATCCCGAAGTCCTTCCCGATCCTGTCCGCCAGCTTTCCGATGTCCTTAATCATACCATATCGGAGGGCCCCCTGAAAACGATTTGTAGGGTTGGTGAGGTCCCTGCCCAGGCCGGCGGGGGCCTGCTCCGCGCCGGGCCCGATCTCGTCCTCCATGGGCCCGTCCCCGTGCCGGGTCAGGTAAGAGCGGGTGACATAGCAGACCTCCACCTCCGCCCCTTTAAAGCTGCGCTCGATCATGGGCAGGACCCGGCCCATGCCCGTGGTGGAGGGGGTCGTGAAATCCTCCTCGCCCTCCCGGTTTCCGTCCAGCAGCAGGCCCTGGGCATTCTCGAACAGCACCCTGTCCCACCGTCCCAGTTCCTCCTCCGCCAGGACCGGGCAGACCAGCCGCATCATCTCACAGTCGTCCAGATAGTGCTGCAGAAGCCCCTCCTCGTGGAAGACCTCCCAGACCTCCCCGGGCCCGATGCCGCACTCCCGGCACCGCTTCCTGAAGTAGCCGTCCCGGAGCCGGCGCAGATAACCGGCCCTTCCCTCCCGGTCCATGGCCAGAAAGGCGCTGAAGGCCATGCCCTCCCCTCTCCGGTACCGCAGGACCGTCTCCCAGATCCCATAGCCGCAGCTGTTGTGACTGCCCCTTTTCTCCTGCTGCATCTGGTTCACCAGCACATCATAAGGCGTGGTAAAACGGCACTGGGGGTGCATGTAGGCGGCCGGCGCCCTGTCCAGGCCCGTCAGCTCCGCGTACTCACGGGCGAACTGCATGGGATTCACCATATACATGGGCCCAAAATAGCTCTCCGCCCCGCGCAGGGTGGCTGCGCCGAAATGCTTGAACACGTGCCGCCGCCCGTCCGGCAGCTCCACCGTATGCCCTCTCTGGGGCCCGCCGTTGGTCAGGACCGTCACCATCTTGTCCCCGGCGGCCTGCGAGGCCAGATAATCCGTCGCCAGCCCCTTACCCTCATCTCCGTAAGAAGCCCCGATGATCACAAAGACCTTCTTCATGACGTCCTCCTTTCCGCCCCCGGTCGCCGGGTCCTTAAACCTTTTTCTACGCTGCTGCTTCAGCCTGCTTCTCCGGCGGTTCCTTCAGCCGACTTCTCCGGCGCTTTCTTTTGCCGTCTCTGCGTCGGCTCTTTCAGTCTGCTTCTTTTGCCGTCTCTGCGTCGGCTCTTTTGGCCGTGTCCGCGCCGGCTCCGCTCTCCCGCAGGCAATCGATGATGGTCCGCGGAAGGGCATCCAGCGTTGCCGTCCTGAGCCCTCTCCCCAGGAGCTGGCCGAAGCTGTTCTCGATCCCTTCCCGATAGCGTGCGTAGCAGTCCTCCCGGTCATCGATGGCAATGTGATAGATATCAAACTTCTCCGCCGCTTCCGCGTACAGCCGCCTCGTTTCCACGTCTTCCTGCAGCGGGTCGCCCGTCAGCTCCCGCAGCCTCTTCCCCGGCAGATAGGGATTGAGCGGCTCGTCGCCCAGGGTGATGATCAGCCCCTTCCTGCCCCGCTTATGGCAGTCCAGCTTCGTATGGTGCAGACCCATGTACCAGGCTGCCGTGTAGGACTCAAAGGCATTTCCGCCGCCGCCCCGCTCGAACCAGATCCTGTCCAGGTGCTCGGCGACCCGGATATCCGACTCGAACTGCGAGATCTGGATCGGTGCCCGGTCATAGACCAGATCCCCGATACCCATCACCATAAACTCCACATCCCTGAACCCGGCAAAAACATCCGTCATGATCACATTCAGGGCCGAAGCTGTCCTCAGCAGCGCGCCGCCCATGGATCCGGTGACATCCAGTCCCAGGATCACCGGCACCGTGTTCGGATGCTCCTCACTGTCGCAGCACTCCCGCATGACTTTGTAGGGATCCAACGCCGGATCCAGCCTCCTGGCCTTGTACATATCCTGGGCTCCCCGCATTCCGGAAGTATCCACACGCCCGTCTACGGTGACCCGCCTGCCCGCGCTGAACGAATAAGCTTCAAAATCACTCCTTCTCCAATAACCTCCGCCCATTGAGAACCTCCTTTCTTTAATAGTCACTTTGACTATATTAAGGATAAGCCCTCTATGCGGCTATGTCAAGAGTTTTTATAGTCTTTTTGACTATTAATATGTTCTTGCCGTTATACTCGCTGTGATTTTCGTCCTATATCACGGTGGGAATAACGTCCGACAGCCTCATCGTTATACTCGCCGTGATTTTTCCCAAATATCACAGCGGAAATAACGTTCGGCAGCCTTATCGTTATACTCGCTGTGATTTTCCCTAAATATCACAGCGGAAATAACGTCCGACAGCCTTATCGTTATCCTCACTGTGATTTTTCTCAAATATCACAGTGGAAATAACGTTCGGCAGCCTTATCGTTATACTTGCTGTGATTTTTCCCAAATATCACAGTAAAAATAACGTCCGACAGCCTTATGGTTATCCTCACTGTGATTTTTCTCAAATATCACAGCGGAAATAACGTTGCCCTTCTTGAATTCAATACTAAAGGAGCGGCCGGATACTCCCGGCCGCCCCTCAGGCGCTGTACGTAAACTTACTGTATGAACTTATGGGTATTCAAAGTTTTTTAGGGTCT
>DGGX01000084.1 GCA_002392385.1 Lachnospiraceae bacterium UBA3863 | reverse complement strand
ATCACCACCACCATCATCACGGCCATGACGCGGATGAGATCTTCGGCAGCTGGGGCATGGAGACCCCTGTCCGCTATACGGAAGAAGAGCTTCGCGGCATTCTGGACAGGCTGCAGGACGCGGACAGCTATGGCGATATCCTGCGCAGCAAGGGCATGCTCATGACACCGGAAGGAACATGGCTGCACTTCGATTATGTCCCCGGAGAGGCGGAGATCCGCACAGGCGCGCCGGCCGTCACCGGCAAGATCTGCGTGATCGGCGCCCAGCTCAAGGAGGACGCCCTGGCCCTGCTTTTCAAGAAGAAGATCTGACGCGGTCCTGAAGGGAGCAGCAAACTATGTTTGGTAAGAAACTGAAGCCTGTCTATGTGATCAACGGCTTTCTTGACAGCGGGAAATCCTCCTTTTTCTCCTACACCATCTCACAGCCTTACTTCCAGACCTCCGGGACGACCCTTCTGATTGTCTGTGAGCAGGGAGAGGTGGAGTATGATGAGAAAATGCTGGAGCAGACCCGCACCGTCAAGGTGGAGTTTGAGAGTCAGGAGGAGATGACACCCTCCGCCCTCATGCGCCTGGAGAAAAAGTACGACCCGGAGCGTATCCTCATCGAATACAACGGTATGTGGGATTACCGCCAGTTCAAGATCCCCCACGCATGGCGGCTGGAGCAGCAGATCACGACCATCGACGCGTCGACCTTCTCCATGTATTTCACCAATATGCGTTCGCTTCTGGCGGAGCAGCTGCGGCGGTCTGAGCTGATCATGTTCAACCGCTGCGACGGGATCGACGAGAAGACCCTGGTCGGCTACAAGAGAAACGTGAAGGCCATCAACCAGCAGGCGGAGCTCGTCTTCGAGAACGCGGACGGCGAGATCGACATGACCACGGAAGAGGATCTGCCCTACGATATCAACGCGGATCCCATCGAGCTGGAAGGCCTCGATTACGGCCTCTGGTACATCGATGCCATGGAGCATCCGGACCGCTACAACGGCAAGAGAGTGGCCTACACCGGCATGGTCATGATCCCGGACGGGAAGGACTTCCCCAAGGGATGCTTCGTGCCCGGCCGCATGGCCATGACCTGCTGTGCCAATGACATGCAGTTCCTGGGCTATGCCTGCCGCGGCGCCGATGTCTCGGCCCTTCGGGAGAAGGAGTGGGTCAGGATCGTCGCCAGGATCAGCAAGGAGAGCTTCCCTGCCTACAACGGTGAAGGCATCGTGCTGGTGGCCGAGAGCGTAGAGCCGGCCGCCCAGCCCAAGGAGCCGGTGATCAATTTTGCCGGCTGATCCGGAGCTTTTAAAAAGGGGGCCTGCCGGTAAAACGGCAGACATAAAAAAACAGGGCCGGCGCAGCAATGCGTCGGCCCTGTTTAAATGCTTTTAAGATAAATCGTGATCAGCCCTCGATCTTGTTGACGGCATCCGCGAGACGGGAGACCTTGCGGGCAGCGGTGTTCTTGTGAAGAACGCCCTTGCCGGCAGCACTGTCGATGGTGGAAGCAGCCTTGGTCAGAGCGGCAGCAGCGGCAGCCTTGTCGCTGGCTTCGATCGCGGTACGGACCTTCTTGACGGCTGTCTTGATCTCGGACTTCACAGACTTATTGCGCGCAGCCTTCTTGGCGCTGGTGAGAATTCTCTTCTTGGCAGATTTGATATTTGCCATAATGTGGATACCTCCGTGACATATACTTTGATCTGATATATTATTGTTCTGTTCCTGCGCCGGTATCGTTGCAGCCGCGCGAGTGATAACCGACATATACGCACAAAGAGAAGACACGGTGCTCTCCGCGCATACATGTGTATCTTAGTGAAAAAGTCGGCGCCTGTCAACTCTTTTTTCCAATTCATGGGTACAGAGATCGTGAAATCGGCGGATCAAAGCCGGTCATTCCTGTGCGCGGGATGGTGGACATACTTTTTCAGATGGATTATACTTTGAATTATGAAGAAAAAACTCACTTTACAGGAAATACATGAATATGAACTGGGGATCCTGAAGGCCTACATCAACGTGTGTGAGGCCCACGGACTGCGCTGGTGTCTTGCCGGCGGCTCCCTGCTCGGCGCCATCCGTCACAAGGGCTTCATACCCTGGGACGATGACGTGGATCTTCTCATGCCCCGGCCGGACTATGATGCCTTCATCAAGGTGGCCCACGAGGTGGAGAATTACGGTCCCTACCGCGCCGCGGCCTATGAGCTGCACAATCTGGCCTATCCTTTTGCCAAGATCTACGACACCAGGACCTCCATCCGCAAGCTCTATGACGACGATGAGACGGAGCGCAGTCTCTGGATCGACGTCATGCCCTCCGACGGACTGCCGGCGGATGACAGGGAGCTGGAGAGGATGTTTAAGAAGAGCCTCTTCCTGCGCAAGGTCCTCAAGATCCAGTATGCCCGTCTGGGCGAGGGCAAGACCCGTCTCAAGGCCGCGATCAAGCCGGTCTTCAAGGTCCTTGCCAGGCCTATCGGCAAGGAACGTGTCTGTGCCATGATCGATAAGCTCTGCCGCACCTACCGGGTGGAGGATACAGAGTATATCGGCTGCATCAATTTCGGCTACGGGCCCCAGGAGCGCATGCCCCGGGACGCCTTCCTGGAGACGGTGAAGGTGGACTTCGAGGGGATCTCCTGCAACGCGCCCTCCTGCTGGGACCTCTATCTGCGGTCCCTCTACGGCGATTATATGCAGCTGCCCCCCGAGGACAAGAGGCGGACTCACGATATGGACGTCTGGGTGGAAGAGGAAGGCGCGCAGAGCGGCGGCCGACGATTCTTCACCCGGGAGATCCGCACGGAGGACGGCTACGCCAGGACGGCCGGCATCAAGGCCAGAGACGACGTGGACGCCATTCTGACGGGCGCCGGCTGGGAGGGGATCCTGATCGATGTTCCCGCGGAGGACAGGGCCGCCCAGAACAAGGCGCAGAAGCTCCTCTACCATGAGAAGCTCCGCCGCATCTGGAGCAAGGCGCTGGCTGACCTGGGCAGCGGGGACACGCTCCTGGTCCAGTTCCCCCTGGTCAACCATTTCATCACGGACTCTCTGGTGCTCAGAGAGGTCAGGAGACGGGGCGTGAAGATCGTCCTCCTGATCCACGATCTGGACATGCTCAGGGCTGCCCTGCGGTCGGATCTGTCGGCCGGAGAGCGCCTGCGTCTGCAGATCGAGGAGAAGGACTGCCTGCGGGTCTGCGATGCCATTATCGTCCATAACCGGGGCATGAAGGAGAAGCTGGTCTCCATGGGCATTCCCGCGGGACGCATGATCACCCTGGGGATCTTTGATTATCTGATCGGCGACGAGAAGCTGCAGGCGGAGACAGGACGTGACCTTCCCGTGGTCATTGCCGGGACCCTGCGCAGGCACAAGGCCGGTTATGTATACGCGCTGCCGGAGGATGTGGACTGGGCCCTCTACGGCGTGGGCTTCGAAGGAGAAGAGACGGAGAGGATCCGCTATATGGGTTCCTTCCCGCCCGAGGACCTGCCCGGCGCCATGCGGGGGAGTTATGGTCTCGTCTGGGACGGCGACAGCGCCGACGGCTGCAGCGGGGTCTACGGGGCCTATCTGCGGATCAACAACCCCCACAAGACCTCCCTCTATCTGGCTTCCGGTCTGCCGGTGATCATCTGGAAGGAAGCGGCTCTGGCTGCCTTCGTGGAGAGAAACAGGTGCGGACTCACGGTGTCCTCCCTTACTGAGCTCAGACAGGCCATGTCCGCCGTCACAGAGGAAGAGTATGCCGAGATGTGCAGCAATGCCCGCCGCATCGGCAAGAGGCTGAGGCAGGGCGCCTACACCCTGCGCGCGGCAGACAGATTGTGAGGACACGATGTATTTCTACAAAAGACTCTATGTCAGTCCGCAGATCACGGATCCCGACCAGGTGCGCAGAAAGCTGGTGCGGGGGCAGGGACAGCTCTCGATCTGGCTGGTCACCCTGGTGGAGAATCCCGCCGACCGCGGGGGCGACCAGATGGAGATCATGCACAGTGCCAACCTCAAGCAGCCCTGGTACAGGCAGCACCCGCCCATGATCCTGGGACTGGCGAACGGGCGTGACGACGCAGTGGCTCTCGTACAGCAGATCCTGGAGGAGGCCATGCTGGCAGTGGGCGAGGCAGACGTGCACAAGTATCTGTTTACCCGCGGTATACAGAAGAAACAGGGTTGACCGGAGGAGTCCATGGGCATACTTCTGACAATTCTAAAAGTGATCGGTACGATCCTCCTGGTGGTATTGGCCCTTGTGGTGATCGTACTTGTCCTGGTGCTCTTCGTACCCGTGCGATACCGGTGGAGGGGGCGGATCGATGATCCCCTGGCCAGGGAAGAGATCGACGCGCCGGCCCTGATCGACGAACTGGCCGGCAGTGTGGAGATCAGCTGGCTCCTGCACCTGATCAGCGCCCGGGCCGCCTGGCCGTCGGGAGACCTCCTGTCCGTGCGCATCCTGGGCTTCAGGCTGCCGCTGGAGCGTTTCCTTTCCGGCAAGAAGGAGGAGGAAGAGCCTCCCAGGGAGGCTTCCGAAGAAGAAGAGAAAAAGGATGAGCGGACACTCCGGCAGAAGCTGGAGGAGATACCGGACAAGGTCGGCAAGATCCGGCGCCGCGCAGAACACTATCTGGCGATACTGGACAGGCCCTCCACACAGGAGGCCATCCGTTATGTCCTGGCCCGGCTCTTCGGGGCTCTTCAGCATTACATTCCCAAGGACTGGCATCTTAAAGGCGTGCTGGGCCTGGGCGATCCGGCCGCCGGGGCCGGCGTCCTGCAGGTATGCGGCTATCTCTATCCGGTGACAGACGGAAGGCTGAGGCTGGATACAGATTTCATGAACTATCGTTTTGACCTGGATACGGAAGGCAAGGGACACATCCGGCTGTTCCATCTGGCGGCGGCCGCGGTCCTCATCATTTTAAACAGTAATGTCAGACGTCTGATCGGCAGTCTCAGAAAGAAAGGAGCGGAACATGTCGCAGCATAACAACAGCTTCAGAGCGATCGTCAACGCTATGATGGACAACGCGGAGGGCGTCCTTACCTCCAAGACGGTCGTCGGCGCACCCGTGCACGTGGGAGATCAGGTGATCATCCCCCTGTCGGATGTGACCATCGGCTGCGGCGCCGGCTCCAACAACGGCGGCAATGCCAAGGATTCGGGCATGGGCGGCTTCAGTGCCAAGATGTCCCCCACGGCAGTCCTCGTCATTCATGACGGTGTCACCAAGGTCGTCAATATCCGCGACTCCAACACCTTCCTGAAGATCATGGACATGGTCCCCGAGGTGGTGGACAAGATCAAGGGAGAGAAGAGCGGCATCCTTTCCGATGAGGAAGCCGCCAAGGCGGCCTTCCCCGAGGAGGCGGAGACTGCCCCGGAGGCATGAGAAGAGACAGGAGACAGGGATGACTCCTGAAGAGACTTCTTAAGAAACTATTTCAGAAACTTCTGAAGACACGAAAAAAAAGCACCGCGGTCATGCGGTGCTTTTTAATTGAGAACATATCCATTCTCCGGATGGCGGTCAATTACGCGCGCTCGACCTTGCCGCTGCGCAGGCAGCTGGTGCAGACATGCATTCTCTTGCTGCCGCCGTTAACCTTGACAGCAACCTTCTGGACATTGGAATTCCAGATCCTGTTGGATCTTCTATGAGAATGGCTGACGTTATTTCCAAAATGAGCGCCCTTGCCGCAGATATCACATTTGGCCATAATACTCACCTCCTAACCTCTTCAGGATCACAACATTAGTATATTAGCAGAGGAAATGAAGAATTGCAAGCCGAAAATGCGATTGTCCATTGCCTCTTTTCTTTTCTATCGCTGTCGGGTATAATCTATTTGATACCGGGGCGGGAAACTTCTCACCCCGGGCTCTTGAACGCAATGAGCAATGTAGAAGCGCAGAGGAGATATGATGAAGGCATCCAATATGAATACGCACATCGGCAAGATATCTATTGATAATGATGTGATCGCTCGTTTTGCCGGTACCGTGGCCTATGAGTGCTTTGGGATCGTGGGCATGGCCGGCGTAAATATTTCCGAAGGGATCGTGAAGCTCCTGCGCAAGGACGCCATGACCAAGGGGATCAATGTCACCGTCAGCAAGGACGGCAAGCTGAACATCGATTTCCATGTGATCGTTTCTTATGGCGTCAATATCCGCACAGTATGCGATAATCTCATCCAGAGTGTGCGTTATCGCGTCGAGGATTTCACGGGCATGGAAGTGGAGAAGATCAATATCTATGTGGAAGGTGTGAGGCTCATCGACTGAGTCCTGCCTGCAGACAGCGGGAGAGAGCCGGCGGTCATGTACGGCCGGAAATATTTCGTGCAGGGACTGACAGGGACCGGCACAGATCTGAAAAGGAGTAACACGGTGAGCAGAGAAACACTGAACGCAAGAGAGATCACGAAGATCTTCCTGGCAGGCGCGGCGGAACTGGAGGCACACAAGGACTGGATCAACGAACTGAACGTTTTTCCTGTTCCGGACGGAGACACGGGCACGAACATGACCCTGACCATCCGGTCGGCCGCCAGAGAAGTGGTGCTTCTGGGGGATACCGATAATATGAAGGACATCTGCAAGGCCATGTCCTCGGGATCTCTTCGCGGCGCCAGAGGCAATTCCGGCGTCATTCTCTCACAGCTGATCCGGGGATACGGTAAGGTGACCAGGGGCGAGACCCAGGTCGATGTCCCGCTGCTGGCCAGCGCTTTTGAGAGAGCTACCGAGACGGCCTACAAGGCAGTCATGAAACCCAAGGAGGGCACCATTCTGACGG
>DGGX01000247.1:3691-7274 GCA_002392385.1 Lachnospiraceae bacterium UBA3863 | reverse complement strand
GCTCTACTTCTGCCAGGCCATGTTCAAGGACGCCCAGGGCAACTATACCGTCGCCAACGGCGGCACCATCCAGGGCATGCTGGCCATCATCGGCGCCATCCCGACAGCCCTGGGCATGTTCATTGCCGTGCCCCTGTCCAACAGGATCGGCAAGGGACGAGCCATCCAGCTGGGGGCTGTCCTGGCCTCTCTGGGCGGCATCCCGGGACTCCTGTTCGCGGATAACCTGCCCATCGTCATCGCCTCCTTCGTCCTCAAGGCCCTGGGCTCCACACCGGCCATGTACCTGTCCCTGGCCCTGATGGCGGACATTCTGGACCACCAGGAGGCCCTGCACGGCAAGCGCACCGACGGCCTGACCATGACCGTCTACGGCGCCATCTTCTCGGGCATGATCGGCATCGCCACCGGCCTTATGAACGGGGTCCTCAGCGTGATGAACTATTCGTCCTCCAACATCTCTTCCCCGGCCATCCGGGCGGCCATGCCCTGGATCTTCATCGGCGGGGAGGTGATCGGATTCGCCGTCATCGCCGGCCTCTTCCTCTTCATGAAGGTCGAGAACTACGGCGCCTACGACCGGGCGGCCATCCGGATGGACCACGCGGCGGCCGGCGGTGATGATTCTGAGAGTGCGGAAGAGGAAGCCTTCGAATCCACACCGGATCTGCGGGACTTCAACGCCCAGCGCGTGGCGGCAGGGAGGAGACCTCTGCCGGTGAAAGGGTGAGAGAATCCGGCTTCCCCGATCTACTACTTCGATGTGACCGCCCAGCTGTCCGCGGCCATCCAGAGAGTCTACGCCATCGGCTGGCCGAGATCAAGGCCTTTGCAAAGGGACTGTAAGCATATCATTAAGTATGATCCCGGCAATCCGGATCAGAAAGAGGCAAGTCATGTTTGAATCCATCCGCAGAGTTCTCCTTCGCTATATTGAAGTCGGAGATGTTTTCATAACGGAAGATACCCGTCTGCAGGAGGACCTGTGTCTGAATTCTCTGGACTATATCTATATTCTGATGGACCTTGAGGATGCCTATGACTTCACCTTTTCTGAGGAGGATGTGGGGCATATGCGCACTGTGGGAGATATTGAGAGGGCGATGGAGAAGGAGATGGCGAGCTGAATGCTTGATTATTGACGAGGAAATATCCGGAAGAAAGAGCCGTCTCATTGTATCTATAAGCATAAAGATCCCTCGGAGGAGCGTGCCTCCGAGGGATCTTTTATGCTTTTAACTACTTAATACAACAGTTCTTTTTTGAGATCATTGCCTTACAAGAGTCTTATGACCTTCTTCTCACATCTCCTCCGGTCTCTTGAGTACAGCTCCCTTGTCAGCCGAGGTGACGAGGGCGGAGTAGCGGTCGAGGGCGGAGGTACGTTCCTTGCGGATGTGCTCTACGGCGGCGAGGCGGCGCGCTATCTCGTCGTCGGGGACGCAGAGGGTGAGGGTGCGGTTCTGGATATCGATGATGATCTTGTCGCCCTCCTGGACGGCGGCGATGGGGCCGCCTGCGGCTGCTTCGGGCGAGACGTGGCCGATGCAGGGGCCGCGGGAGGAGCCGGAGAAGCGGCCGTCGGTGACGAGGGCACACATTTCATCCATGCCGCGGCCGACGATGAGGCTGGTGACCATGTGCATCTCGCGCATGCCGGGACCGCCCTTGGGGCCTTCATAGGTGAGGACGAGGATGTCGCCCTGTTTGATCTGGTCGCCGGAGACGGCGGCGCAGGCCTCCTCCATGGAGTGGAAGACACGGGCGCGGCCTTCGAAGTAGTACATGGACTCCTTGACGCCGCTCTTCTTGATGACGGCGCCGTCGGGGGCCAGGTTGCCGTGGAGGATGCAGAGGCCGCCCTCGGCTTTCTTGGGAGCGGAGAGAGGGAAGATCACGTCGTTCTCTACGAGTTCGGTATCGGCCAGGTTCTCGGCGACGGTCCTGCCAGTCACAGTGAGAACGCTGGTATCCAGCTTGGATTCAATGGCCTTCATGACAGCCGGGATGCCGCCGCATTCCTCCAGGTCGAGGAGGGGATGGGCGCCGGAGGGCTTGATGTTGCAGATGTAGGGGACTTCACGGCTGATCTCGTCGAAATCGGCCAGGGTCACGTCCAGGTCGGCCTCGTGGGCGATGGCCGGGATGTGGAGAGTGGAGTTGGTGGAGGCGCCCATGGCCATGCCGACGGCGATGGCGTTGCGGAGACACTCGCGGGTCATGATCTTGCGGGGTGTCAGGTCCTCTTCGATCATCTGGACGATCCTTTTGCCGGACTGCTTGGCGATGCGAGCTTTCTTAGCGCTGACGGCGTGGGCCAGGCCGCAGCCGGGCAGGGCCATGCCCAGGATCTCGGTGAAGCAGCTCATGGTGTTGGCTGTGCCCAGCATGGAACAGGTGCCGGCGCCGGGCAGGGCGCATTTCTCGGCTTCCATGAGCTCCTCGACGGTCATGCGGCCGGTCTGGGTGCGGCCGATGAGCTCACGCATGTCGGTCAGGGTCAGGGTCATATCCTTGTACTTGCCGGGCATCATGGGACCGCCGGGGACGAAGATCGCGGGGATATTCAGGCGCATGGCGGCCATGAGCATGCCGGGGACGATCTTGTCGCAGCCGGGCATCATGACCATGGCGTCGAACTGGTGGGCCTCGATCATACATTCAATGGAATCCGCGATGATCTCGCGGCTCATGAGGGAGTATTTCATTCCCTTGTGGCCCTGGCAGATGCCGTCGCAGACGGCGATGGTATTGAATTCACGCGGAATGCCGCCGGCCTCATAGATGCCCTGCTTGACATACTCCGCCAGCTGGCGCAGGTGCATGTGGCCGGGAACCATGTCGGTGAAGGAATTCACCACGGCGATCATGGGCTTGTGCAGATCTTCGGTATCCAGACCTGTGCTGTAGAGGAGGGAACGGTGGGCAGCCCGCTCGATGCCGTTGGTCAGGATGCCGCTCCGATAGTCCTTGAAATGCATGGGATCCTTGGTGGTGCTCATATGCGTGGCTCCTTTCTGAAAGAATATCGTTATAGAAGAATTATATTATAAAACCGGGGATTTCGCATTAAACAAGACACGACTGAAGATTCCCGGGATACACAGGTGGGGTGAGTTGATGGGATGGTAGTCACCCCGGGAAGTTCTCTGCTCACAGGCGGGGTGACTCGATAGGACTGACTGTAACCCCAGGAGGCTCTCAGCTTGCCTGGTGGGGTGAGTATGCAAGGCTGGGTGTCAACCCGGGAAGCTCTCAGCTTGCCTGGTGGGGTGAGTATGCAAGGTTGGGTGTAAACCCGGGAAGCTCTCAGCTTGCCTGACGGGGTGACTTGATGGGATGGTAGTCACCCCGGGAAGTTCTCTGCTCACAGGCGGGGTGACTCGATAGGACTGACTGTAACCCCAGGAAGCTCTCAGCTTGCCTGACGGGGTGACTTGATAGGGCTGATAGTCAACCCAGGAAGCTCTCAGCTTGCCTGGCGGGGTGACTTGATGGGACTGACTGTCAACCCAGGAAGCTTACTGCAGCTGGGCGGGGTGACTACATAAGACAAGACTCATCCCAAAGTCCAACTTGCAGT
>DGGX01000247.1:0-3580 GCA_002392385.1 Lachnospiraceae bacterium UBA3863 | reverse complement strand
CATGTGGGTTGACCAGCCGCAACAAGACTCATCTCAAAGTCCAACTTGTAGTCATGTGGGTTGACCAGCCGCGACAATGCTCATCCCAAAGTCCAACTTGCAGTCATGTGGGTTGACCAGCCACGACAACGCTCACCTCACAGCAGCATCATGATGACGGGGATGGTGACGAATACGCCCAGCATGGACAGGCAGGCCCCGATGGCAGCGTACCGCTCGTCGGCACCGTAGGCGCCGGCCAGGACGGGGATCTGGCTGACCACAGGCAGGGCCGCCTCTATGATAAAAACATTCGCGGCCAGGCCTGTGACACGGAAGACGTGGCAGAGTCCCGCACAGAGGAGAGGGGCGAAGATCAGGCGGATGACCATCATGGTCGGAATGCCCTTCTCGAAACGCATATTGCCGAGGCCCAGCTCATAGACGATGAAACCGCAGTACATGAGGGCCAGCGGCGTTACCGTGCCGCTCATATACCTGGCAAAGCTCATGAAGAGCTCCGGCGGGCGTATGCCCAGAAGCAGGAAGGAGAAGGCGAAGATGACGCCCAGGACCGGCGGCTTGGTGAGGAGCTCCCTGACAAGACCGACAGGAGAGAAGGAGACCCCGCTGCCGGTGCCTGAGGACTCGATCAGCAGGACCATGACGGTCTGGGTGAAGATGGTGCTGACCATGTAGTACATCATGATATAGGGTACACTGACCTCCCCGAAGAGCTGGGTGCCCATGGGAAGCCCGATGAAAAGCGAATTGGAGAGCATGCACATGGCGCAGAAAACGCCCCTGCGCTCCCTGGGCAGGTGCAGGACGGGCAGCACCGCCGCGCTGACGGCCAGGGTCAGGAGGATGCAGAGAAGGGGGACCAGGAGCATGCGGCCGGTTCCCTGCAGTTCCTCGCGGCTGAGATTGTTCAGCACCCCGTTGATACAGTTCATGGGAACGGCGATATTTACGACAAAACGGCTGATGAATTTCTTCTCAGCCCCGGTCAGCCATCCGATCCTGCCCAGGACATAGCCCACCAGGATCATGCTGAAAATGAGAAAAACCGCTGAAACCGAATGTAAGAATGTGCCCACGCCAGATGCCTTTCCTGAATGAACGTTAACTTTCAAATTAACCTGATGCTCTTATAACACATGTGGTCTTTTATCGCAAGCCGCATTGGCATGATGGAATTCTGGCGATCTTATGGTATGATATAAAATAGACTGATTTTATTCTGCCGGAGCCCTGCCAGGCGTCCGGCACAGGGTGAGGAGACAGATGGGTATTAAGAGACACGCCCCTTTTCATATTCTGCCGTATCTTATGGCAGCCATTTGCTTGATCACACTACCGGCGCAGCCAGCGGCTGCCAAGACTGGCACGGCTGGTCCGGCCGCGACCGAGGCAGGCACAGCTGATCCTGCAGCGGATGAGACAGCTGCGGAAGCTGCGAAGACCGGCGGCATCTCGGATGAGGGAGACCAGGTCGCTGCCGTCGATCCCGTGGGGCAGAGCGAGGACTGTGCCTTTGTGCTCTATGACAACCGGAACGGTCTGCCCACCTCGGAGGCCAACGATATCGCCGAGACGGCGGACGGTTTTATCTGGATCGGCAGCTACAGCGGTTTGGTCCGGCATGACGGCCACACCTTCGAGAGAGTCAGCTCCACCACGGGCATCGGCAACGTGGGATGCCTCTTCGTGGACAGCCGCGACCGCCTGTGGATCGGTACCAACGACAGCGGTCTCGCCATGCGGGAAAACGGCACCTACAGAATGTGGGGAGAGGAGGACGGTCTCCACTCCAGCAAGGTCACCGGCATCGCGGAGACACCGGACGGTGTCATCTATATCAGTACCGTGGCCGGCATCCAGACCATCGGGGAGGATCTCACCCTGACGGATATTGAGGATACACGGATCAAGGGCCTGTACGTGGAAGGCATTGAGGCTGACGGCCAGGGAAGGATCTACGGGATCAACAGCGAGGACGATATCTTTATCCTGCAGGACGGGAAGGTGAGGAGCTATCTTCGGGATGCTGACAATGAGGTCCACGGAATCATCCATATCAAGCCGGATCCGGCCCATCCGGGCAAGGTCTATATGGGTACGGAGGATTCCCGTTTCTATTACGGCACCATCACGGACAGGATCAATATCGAAAAGACCTGGGACATCGCGCCGCTGGCCGGTGTCATGGACATTGAGATCATCGACGGCCGTGTCTGGATCACCGGCCTGAACGGGATCGGCGCCCTGGACGGGGACACCGTCACCTATCAGGGCGATCTTCTTATGTATAACTCCATCGGCCATGTCATGAAGGATTATCAGGGCAATCTCTGGTTCACTTCCACACGACAGGGCGTGATGAAGGTGGTGCGCAGCCGTTTCGAGGACGTTTCGGCCAAATATGACCTGCCCGTCCGCGTGGTCAATACCACCTGCCTGCGGGACGACCTCCTCTTCATCGGCACCGACCGGGGGCTGATCATCCTGAATCCGGAGGAGAGGATGACGGAATTCCCGCTCAGCAGCGCTGTAAGCGCTTCGGGCGAGGATCTGGGAGCGGATGACCTGCTCACGTTCCTGGACCGGTCGCGCATCCGCTCGATCATCAGGGACAGTAAGAACCGCCTGTGGATCTCCACCTGGCGGTCCAGCGGACTTCTGTGCCTTGACGGGGACAGGCTGACCGCCTATACAGACGCGGACGGCCTCATCTCCACCCACATCCGGGCTGTCAGCGAGCGCAGCGACGGATCCATGCTGGTAGTCAATTCCGGCGGCGTCAATATCATCGACGACGGCAAGGTGACCGCGACCTACACGGAGGCGGACGGGATCCGCAATCCCGAGAGCCTGACGGTGGCGGAGAATACCAACGGGGACATCCTCCTGGGCTCCAACGGCGGCGGTATCTATGTCATCGGTAAGGACGGCACGCGCTGCATCGGCACGGAGGACGGCCTTTCCTCCGGTATCATCATGCGGATCAAGCGCGATGATAAAAGGAATCTCTTCTGGATCGTGACCAGCAATTCACTGGCCTATATGACCTTCGACTATGAGGTCACCACCATCCGGGAGTTCCCTTATTCCAATAATTTTGACCTTTACGAGAACAGCCGCGGAGAGATGTGGATCCTCAGCAGCAACGGTATCTACGCCCTGTCCGCGGAGGAGCTTCTGTCCGGGGAGGCGGTCAGGCCTGTCCACTACGGCATCGCCAACGGCCTGCCCTGCATTACCACCAGCAACTCCTACAGTGAGCTGACACCGGACGGAGACCTCTACATCTCCGGCAACCGGGGCGTCGTGCGGGTCAACATCGACCGGCCCATGGAAGATATCATGGACCTCAAGGTGACGGTCCCCTGGCTGGACGCGGACGGGGAGCGGATCCTGCCGGATGCCTCCGGGACCTTCCGCATCAGGTCTGACGTCCACAAGCTCACCGTTTACAGCTATGTCATCAACTACGCCCTCACCGACCCCATGGTCTCCTGCCAGCTGGAAGGCTTCGACCGGGAGGCGGCGACCCTGAACGGCAGCGAACTCGGCCCTCTGGCCTACACCAACCTGCCGG
>DGGX01000068.1 GCA_002392385.1 Lachnospiraceae bacterium UBA3863 | reverse complement strand
TCTTGATAATGGCTTCTTTGATCATCGCATGCCTTCTTTCTCCCGGCTGTACAGCCCGCCGGGGAGGTCCGGGCTTCTGAGAGGGAACCCATAAAATGAAAAAGTCCCTGACAGAGCCAATAACTCTGTCAGGGACGAATCTTCCATGCTCAGGGAACCGCGCCGCGCTCCTGATTCCGCGCCTGCCGCCAGGTTCCTCTTCCTATGTTTATGATCCGCGGTGCCACCCTGCTTTGTGTCAACCACACTCTCTGCGGAGTTCCGACAAACTCCCGGCAACTGACGTATGCCTCACGTCGCGGGATACTGGGGGAACACCCTGCCGCGCCTTCCCGGCTTCCCTTACGGAAGCTGCGGGGCTCGCCTGCAGTGCTGCCCTTTTCATCGCGCCCTCAGCGGTCCATTTGCAGGTCAGCGTTCTGTCCGGCTCTCACCTTCCCGGACTCTCTGGGAGTGCCCCTCCTGCTTTATCTCCGCATCAACGGTTTAATGTAATGAAATTATTTGAATGATAGCGCTTCAACGTGCAAAAGTCAAGGCCTTTTTCCCCTAACGGCAGTCCGCAGTCTCTCTCCTCCGTACGCCGGTGCTCCTGGCCCCCCTCAGTCGGCCAGCACTCTCTTCATGGGGCCGTCCAGGATCCGCAGCATCAGATAGAGCAGGGCCGTATCGATGGGGAGCATGACCAGGTTGGAGACACAGCGGGACGGCAGCAGGACCACCAGGGCCTGGCCGTAGAGCATGTGGAGCCAGATACTGTTGAGCCCGATGTTGACCACCGTCTTGACCAGGGCCTGGGCGGCCAGGATCCTGGGAACCGTCGGCCTGTGCCCATAGAGGACAAGGCCGTACAGAACGCCCCCGACTATCCCGCTTATGGTAAAACCGGGGAAAAAGTTCCCGTCCGGCCGCAGGAAGTATTTGACCACGTCCAGCACGCCGCCGAAGATGCCGCCCGCCACCGGTCCGAACAGATAGTCCACGATCTGGGCCGGTATGCCCGACACCCCGATCCGGATGTAGGGTCCGATGTTGAAGGTCGTGGTCATATTCAGGACCAGAGCCAGCGCGCACATCATGCCGCAGACCGTCAGTACCTTCAGTTTCTTCATCTCCGAAAGCGACGCTGTCCAGATGTTCCTCCTGGTCTTCTCCATGAAAAAACCTCCTCTCATGTAGAATCCCATACTACATAAGAGGAGGTCTCTCGCTCCGCTCCGTCAGGGCAGCCGCCCCTTCCGGGGCCGTCCGCTCCGCGGACTGGCGGTCAGATCCAGATATGTAGCAGCGGGATGCGGTACAGGCACCGCGGATCTCTCGACGTCCCCCTGTGAGGGGTCCCGTCCTGACAGGATCCTTCGTCCGGCTGTCAACTCCCTGTTCAGCCGGCACTTGACGCGCCTGTTCCTACTCTGCTTCTGTTTGCATGCCCATTATAGACACAAACCATCCAAATGGCAATGCCTTACTCGCCGTCAGAATTGCCCAGGGTCAGGGTGTTGCTCTTGAGCCTGTCCCAGGCAGTCCGTGCGCTTTCCATTCCTACCAGCATTTCCATCTTGTCGCCGCATCCGGCGTCCTCAAACTGGCCCTTGTTGGCCTCCCAGTCCGCCACGGTGCTGTCCATCAGCATCACCACGTCCATGAAGTGCGCGTCGAAGGCCGCCTGCTCTTCCTGGGTCAGGCTGTCCCAGGCTTCCAGCATGAGATCGCGGGCCTTGTCGTTGTCTCTGGCGCCCAGATTGTTGACCGCCGCGAAGGTCATGGCATCGCAGGCCGCCTGCGCCAGCTCCAGGGAAGAACCGGCTGTTCCCTCTTCCAGGCCGCCGATCATGCGGAAATATCCGTTGGCAAAAGTATCCGCCGTCAGCTCACTGCCTTCCACGCCTTCATAAGACAGGCCGTTGTCGGCGATGAAGGTGCCCTGGATCGACCATGCCCAGGTGTTGAGCTTCTCCCAGTCCGCCAGCGCCTCGTCCGTGTAGCCGCCGTCCTCGCGGACCAGCCGGACATCCGTCGCATGGTTGAAGACATAGTAGTTGCCTGTATCATCCTTGGCAAAAACTTCCACGCCGGGATAGTCGTGGGCGATGAGATCCTCGGCATAAGCCTGATCCGTCACGCCGATGCTGAAAAGGTAGCCCGCGCCGCCGTCATCGTTGCCGAGCTTGGCAGCCGCCTCGGCGGAAGCATTCTCGAAGACATAGAAGATAATCCCGTCCTCATCGGCTTCCGGCATCTGCACCGTGACCTTGTCATTGATGGACTCCGGCACCGACAGCGTCACGGTGTCAAAAGCATCCCTGTAGGTCACCACCGGCGCAAGGGGCGCTGCCTCAGCTTCCTGTGTTTCCGCCTCAGCTTCCTGTGTTTCCGCCGCGGCTTCCTGCGTTTCCGCCGGCTCTTCCGCCGGTTCCTCTGCCTGTGCCTCTTCTGTTGCTTCTGCCTGTGCCTCCTCGGCCGGCTTCTCCTCCGGTGCCTTACCGCAAGCCGCCATGGACAGAACCATCACAGAAGCCATAAGAATACTCAGCCAGATCTTTGTGTTTTTAATCATTCGATTTCCTCCCTTGTAGTATATGCAGTACGCTGCATTCAGAAATATTATACTCCATCCGCCGGCATTGTTATAGTCAATTTTTGCCCCTCCCTGTATAATGGTCAGAGAAGGGAGGCATCCACTATGCTGCATATCATTATCAACCCCACCTCCAGCGGCGGCCAGAGCCTGAAGGTGTGGCATAAAATCGAGCCCCGTTTCGCGTCCTCCGGACGCCCCTACAAGGTCCACATGTCCACCCTCGACCGGAGCATCGAACAGATCTGCGCGGAGATCACCTCCGACGGCAGCGACAATACCCTCTTCCTTCTGGGCGGCGACGGCTCCCTCAACGAGGCCGTCAACGGCATCCGCGACTTCGAAAAGACCCGCGTCGGCTTCCTCCAGGTGGGCTCCGGCAACGACATGGGCCGCGACATGCAGCTGCCCCGCGACCGCGACCGCATCATCGACGCCGTCCTTGAGGGCCGGGTCCTCCGCCGCCTGGACGTTGGCGAAGTCCTCTTCCACGACCGCACCGACATCCTGCCCGGCATGGAAGACCCCCAATACGCCCGCCGCCTCTTCAACGTCGGCTGCGGGATCGGCTTCGACGCCGAATGCTGCCACGCCGCCGCTGCCTCCCGCTTCAAATCCGTCCTCAACCTCCTCCGCCTCGGCAAGCTCATCTACATCGCCTCCGCCATCCGCCTGATCTTCACCAGCCAGATGGCTGATTGTGATGTGACGTTTGAGGGGGAGGATGACAGAGACATGTCTTCCGGACTTGATGGTGACGGAGCTAACACCGGCGGGGATAATGTCGACAACACCTCCAGACCGGTCGGCACTGTCCTTCACTACAATCGGCTTCTGTTCGCTGCCTTCATGAATCACCAGTACCAGGGCGGCGGCTTCCAGTTCTGCCCTCACGCCAGCGCCGACGACGGCCGCCTCGACCTCTGTACGGCCTCCGACATCCACCGTCCCCAGTTCTTCCGGATCTTCCCCCACGCCTATAAGGGAGGACATATCCGCTATCCCGGCGTCACCGAAGAACGCGGCGCAGCCTTCACCCTCTGTGCCGACCGCCCTCTCTGGGTCCAGACCGACGGAGAAGTCTCCTGCCGCTCCTCTCATATTTCTGTCAGGGTACTGCCCGGAAGATTACAGATTGTGCAGTAACTTATGATCCGCCGCTCTTGCGGTCGTGAAGACATTCTCACGACCACTTGAGCGGCGGATTTCATTCAAGACACAACATAGTGACACCCTGCGGTCCAACGGCCGCAGGGTGCGCCAACAGGTTTATTCCTTCACACCTCCGAGCTGCACGCCGCTGACGATGTACCTGGACAGCAGCAGGTAGACGACGATGACCGGCAGGATGGAGAAGGCGATGGTCATGTAGACGGTGCCCATGTCGAATTTGAGGAAGTCGGCGGACCGCAGCTGAGCGATCAGGATGGGCAGGGTCTTGAGGTTGTCCTTGTGCAGGATCAGGGCCGGCATGAAGTAGTTGTTCCAGCTGGACACGAAGGTGAAGATGGCCTGCACGGCGATGGCCGGCTTCATGAGGGGCAGGACGATGGTGTTGAAGATCCGGAATTCGCCTGCGCCGTCGATGCGGGCCGCTTCGACCAGGGAGATGGACAGGGTGCTGTCCATGTACTGCTTCATGTAGAAGTAGGTGACCGGGGCCGCGATCGTCGGGACGATCAGCGGGATGTAGTTGTTTTCCAGCTTCATTTTCGTGACCAGCTGCAGGAAGCCGAGGGCGGTGACCTGCGAGGGGATCATCATGATCATGAGGATGAAGGTGGAGATGAACTTTTTGAGTTTGAACTCGTAGGTGTGGATGGCGTAGGCGGTCATGGTCGAGAAGTAGGTCGAGAGGACCGCGCTGGTCACCGAGATGAAGACGCTGTTGCGCAGACCCAGCAGGATGGGCTGGGTGCCGTGGATCATGCTGTTCCAGTTTTTGCCCAGGTAGGTGCTGGGGAAGGGCGTGAAGCCTCTGCCGAGTTCCGCGTTGGATCTGGTCGCGTTGATGAAAAGGATGTAGAACCAGACCAGGCACAGGAAGGACAGGAGGATGAGGACCACATAAGCGATCACTCTGCGGGCGCCGACGCCGATACCTTTTTCTCTCTTATCAGTCATGAGCTCGCCTCCTCGGTTTCGAATCGGTCCCCGCGTACTGGAGCCGGAACACCAGCAGGCTCAGGAGACCGGTGATCACGAACAGGATGACGGACAGAGCGCCGCCGATTCCGAAGTTCTTGCTGAACAGGTGACGGTTCAGATACATGATCAGGGTCATGGCGCACCGGTTGGGGTCGCCGTTGCCGTTGGTCAGGATCTGGGGCACATCGAACATCTGCAGGCCGCCGATCAGGGAGGTGATCATCACGTAGATCAGGATCGGCCGGAGGAGGGGCAGGGTGATCTTCCAGAAGATCTGCGTCGCTGTGGCGCCGTCCACGGAAGCTGCCTCGAAGAGGTTGGGATCGATGCCCATCATGCCGGCCATCAGCAGGATCGTGGTGTTGCCGAACCACATGATGAAGTTCATGAAGGCCACCAGCCCTCGCACCGACCACACGTTGGTCATGAACTTGAAGGGTTCCTTCAGGATCCCCAGGCTCACCAGGATCGAGTTGACCGGTCCCGAGTTGGAGAACAGGGTGAAGAACAGCATGGAGAATGCGGAGGCCATGATCAGGTTCGGCAGGTAGATCACGGTCTTGAAGAATCCCTGGGCCTTCAGGCGCAGGCTCGGATCAGTGAACCAGGCGCTCAGCAGCAGGGAGAAAAAGATCTGCGGCACGAACCCCAGGACCCACATGATCATGGTGTTCTTCAGATATTTCCAGAGGTCCGGATTGCTCAGCAGGATCTTATAATTTTCGAGTCCGATGAAGTTGGGGCCGATCTGGGTCAGGCCCGCGCGATAGTTTTCAAAGAAGCTGTTGTAGATCGTGGTCACCAGCGGGATGAAGGAGAATACCAGGTAGACCACGATAAAGGGGATCAGGAAGATATAGCCCCACTTGTTGTATTCGACGACTTTGCTCTTCTTTCCGTTCATGAAGATGAAGCCCCCTTTGGATGGAATGGGTTGGATGGAATGGGTCGGGACGGATTGCGGATATACTGCAGGCGCCTGCCCGGCTTACCGGGCGGGCGCCTGTCCAAAATGTCCTGCTGCCTGTGACGTTCCGCGGCGTGATCCCGGAGGGATCCGCAGACGGGTGTCAGATGTTCATCAGTAGCTCAGCTCAGGGTGCTTCTCGACGACGGCCTTGAAGAATGCTTCCTTGGCCTCGTCCAGAGTGGCATTGCCTTCGAAGTAGTTCTTCATGGCTGCCTGGATCTGCTCCGTGAAGGTCTGGTCATAAGCCGTGATCTTCAGCTCCGCGATGTTCTCCGCGCCTTCGCAGAACATGCCGAGAGGGTTCTGGCCGCCGAGGACCTTGTTGCTGTAGCTCTGATCCTGGGCCATGGCTTCCATGACGGGCTTGTTGTTGACGAAGTCATTGTCCTTGACAACGATATCCTTCATGATCTCGTCATCGGTGGTGAGCTTCAGGATGATGTCCTTGATCAGGCTCGGGTTGTCGGTGCCGGCCGCAGCCGTGATCCATGTGCCGCCCCATGCGAAGCCCTGGGGGCCTGCGGTCGCAGCCCAGCCGCCCTGTGCGGCGATGGACTTCTCGTCCTCAGCCTTCATGCTGAAGTCGATGAGCCAGGCGGGTCCGAAGTAGCAGAACACCTTGCCTTCCGGATAGAAGCCCTTGTTCCAGTCCTCATCCCAGAGGGAAGCGCTGCCGATGGCCTTGGCATCATAAAGTTCCTTGGAGACCTCGATCCACTTCTCGATGGAAGGATCGATGACGATCTTGCCGTCCTGTACGCTTCTGCCTTCCTTGTTGAAATCGAAGACACGATAGTAGTCATCGGGGCCGGCGGTCATCTTGTAGCCTGCCGCCGCGACTTCCTTGGCGGTCGCGATGAAGGTATCCCAGTCTTTGACCTTCTCCTGGATAGCAGCCTGATCATCGGTGCCGAAGATCTCCTTGGCCGCTTCGCGGTTATAGATCAGGACGCCGGGGCAGCCCTGCCACGAAACACCCTTCAGGACGCCGTTGGAATCGGTCACGGTATCCTTGGTGTACTGGAACTGCTTGGACAGATCCGCATCCGTGATGCCGAGGTCCGCGATGGGCAGTGTGTAGTCGGTGTCCACATACTTGATGGCGTAGTCGGCTTCGACCAGGAAGAGGTCGATCTTCTCATCGGCCGGAGCGTCCGCCTGTGCGAGCAGCTTCTGGTCGAGGTTGTTCTGGTAGGCGTTGTCCTGGTTCGGAGTGATGTTCCAGACCACGTCCACATCGCCGATCTTGCCGTGTGTGGCGTCCACTTCCTGATAGCCCGGATAGTGATCGGTCAGTCTGCTCTTGAACTCCTCGTTCCAGCAGTAGATGTTGAAGACCTTGCCCTCACCGCCTTCGGCATCCGCGGCGGGCTCTTCCGCGGCTTCCTCTTCCGCGGCTTCCTCTTCCTTGGCGGGCTCAGCCGCCTGCTGCGATCCGGAACCGCCGCCGCAGCCTGCCAGCACAGAAGCTGCCAGTACAGAGGAGAGCAGAATACTCAGCATTCTTTTTTTCATCGTATACCTCCCTTTGATTTAGGTCTCCTTTCAGACCTCTCACGTGGTTTTTATTGCGCATGTGCGGGCAGTTCCCGCACAGTGTTGCCCTCGTAAAGTGTCCCTTCCACAACGATGGGACGGATAATGGTGGCCCTGGGTCTCTCGATCAGGCTGATCAGCTGTTCGGCCGCCATTGTGCCGATCTTCTCTGTATCCTGCCGTATGGTCGTGAGCTTGGGCTCAATGTGGCGTGCGATCCGGATGCCGTCATAGCCGGCTATGGAGATGTCCTCCGGGATCTTCATGTCCAGCTCGCGGATGGCGTTTATGCCGCCGAAGCAGGCAAAATCATCCGGGTAGAGGATGCAGGTGGGCGGATCCGGAAGGGCCAGAAGCTCTTTGGTGATCCGGTAGGCGTCCGCGGTGCTCCGATAAGCGCCTTCCCGCAGGTAGGTATCGGGGATCTTCAGTCCCAGCTCAGCTGCCGTGGTATAGAAGGAAGAAAGTCTCGCCTGGGTGACGGAGGAATCCGCGCCGTGGATGTAGGCGATCTTTCTGTGTCCCTTCCCGTACACGTAGGTGAGCAGCTCCTTCATGCCTCCCACGTTGTCGGACATGACCGCGATCCTGTCATTGAAGATATAGTCGATGGTCACCACCGGGATGTCGCTCTCCACCAGCTCCAGGACCTGGGGATCCTTGAAGTCGATGCAGGCGATGACCACACCGTCGAATCCCCTCGACCGGCTGCGCTCCAGGTAGGTCATGGACCGGCTGTGATCCTTAGAGCAGTTGACCATGGTCATATCATAATCGTAATGCTCGATGGTCTTCTTGAAGCTGTCCAGTACGTGTGAGAAGAAGTCATGGGTCAGGCCGCTCTGGGCCTCGTCCACAAAGAGCACGCCGATGTTGTAGGTGCGGTTCGTTTTCAGCGCCTTGGCCGCGGAATTGGGAAAATACCCCATCTCTCTCGCCTTGCTGCGTACCAGCTCCTTGGTCTTGCGGCTCACGTCCTTCTGGTCGTTGAGCGCCTTGCTGACCGTCGCGATCGAAACATTACAGGCGGCTGCGAGTTCCTTCATGGATACCATTCGCTTGCCTCCCTTCGAAGCTCAGTTCCTGTAGGACAGATAACGTTTTTGCTTACTTAAACGTTTTTGTGATTTCACTATACAGCTGTTTTTCGATAATTTCAAGATGATTTTCGTATTTTTTGGTTATTTCCTACATAATTGGCGGTTTTTCACAATTATACAAGCCCCGTTTTATGTATTTTTACAGCGAAAATGACTTCGAAAGCACTTTTTTACTAAAACGTTTACGTTTTTTATGCATCTTATCTATTGTTGGATATGGCCGGGGGCTTTATACTCGAAGAAAGCTATATTCGCATCATAGGTTCCGCAGGCTCTTCCGCAGGAAAGGGAGATATAAAATGAAATACGGCCGTTACGACGACGACAGTCGGGAATATGTGATCACGACACCCAGGACGCCCCTGCCCTGGATCAACTATCTGGGAAACCGGGACTTCTTCTCGCTGATCTCCAACACCGGAGGCGGTTATTCCTTTTATAAGGATGCCCGGCTCCTCCGGATCACCCGCTACCGCTACAACGACATGCCGGGAGACAACAACGGCAAGTACTTCTATATTAATGACGGCGGCGACATCTGGAATCCGGGATGGCTTCCCACCCGCACGCCCCTGGACACTTACGAATGCCGCCACGGTCTGGGCTACACCCGTTTCCACGCGGCCAGAAAGGGGCTCGATGTCTCCCTGCTTCATTTCGTGCCCCTGGGAGATCCCTGTGAGCTCATGCTGATCACACTGACCAATGAGAGCACAGAGGTCAGAAGGCCCCGCCTCTTCTCCTACGTGGAGTGGTGTCTGTGGGACGCCGACGAGGACCAGAAGAACTTCCAGCGCAACCTGTCCACCGGTGAAGTGGAGATCGAATCCACCCTGGGCTATGCGATCAGCGGCCGGCGCAGGCCGGAGGGCGCCGCGGACATTGACTGCAGCAGCCTCGATTACACGGCCGTCTATCACCGCACGGAGTACAGGGAGCGCCGCAATCACTACGCCGTTTATTCTGTGAATACCCCCGTGGACAGCTACGACACAGACAGGGCCTCCTTTATGGGAAGCTACCGGGGACCGCAGGATCCCGAGGCCGTGGAGAAGGGCTGCTGCAGCGGCAGCGTCGCCATGGGCTGGTCGCCCGTCGCCGCCTTCTGCAAGGACCTGGAACTGGCGCCCGGTCAGTCGGTCAGCCTGGTCTTCCAGCTCTCCTACATAGAAAATGACCCCGCGGACAAATGGGCGTCCTACGGGATCATCAATAAGAACAAAGCGCACGCGCTGATCGACAAGTATAAGGATACGGATTCTGTCCTGAGGGCTTTCGGGGAACTCAAGGCCTACTGGTCCGATCTCCTCTCCCGCTGCAGTCTGCGCAGCGGTCACCCTGAGATCGACCGCATGGTCAATATCTGG
>DGGX01000173.1 GCA_002392385.1 Lachnospiraceae bacterium UBA3863 | reverse complement strand
TTGTGATCATTGCCCGTCAGACACAGTGGGCGGGCCTTAGTGTCTCACTGCGAAGTGATCCGTGGTGCTCGCGGCCGCAGTGTGGTTTTTTACGTAATGACAGACCTCACACAGAGAACCGTCCCCTGTGAGAAACTCAGAACTTCAGCGCTTCGCTCCAGTAGTTCTGGCCGTAGATGTCGGTGAACTTGTAGGTCACGCGGGACTTGCCCTTGTCGAGGAGGGTGTCGCTGATGACCATGTTGTCGGTGACGGTCTGCTGCTCGCCCAGGAGGTAGGAATCCTGGTAGGTGCCGTCGTAGCTGTAGAAATCGCAGATGAAATCCAGGGTGTCGCCCGGCTGGAGCTCGGTGAGGCTCTTGGCGACGGTCTCGGTCTCGCCTTCCTTGTAATCGTAGACGGCGCCGGTGATGGAGCCGTTGGGATCGTCGCTGGAGAACTGGAGGATCAGGTTCACGTACTCGCCGTTGAGGAGGGCGGGCACGCGGCCGGTGATCACGTAGTACTCGCCGTCGTCCACGGTATCCAGGTGGTAGTAGGCCACGGGCTGGTTGTTGATGGAGATCCAGGTCTCGCCGGTATCCGCGATGAGGTTGCCCTCGGCGTCGAAATCATAGATGTTGTCCAGGCCCATATCCACGTAGCCCTCTCCGTCATCGTAGAAGAGGTTCATGTCCAGGCCGTGGACCAGGGACCACTGTTCCTCGGTCAGTTTGATCTTGTACTGGCCGTTTTCCTGTGTCCAGAAGAGCTGGCTGCCGTCGAAATAATGCTCGGCAAAATAGGTGACCATGTCTCCGTCGCTGAGAGCCCGGTCGGAGAGGAAGCTGCTGCCGCCGCTCAGGCCGCCCAGAGAGCTGTAGTCGCCGCCCAGGAAGCTCCCCAGGAGTTCCGCGATGAGCTCATCGCCGGAGCCGTAGCTGCTGTAGGCGCTGCCCGCGCCGCTCCCGGAGCCGGACCCGCTCCCATAGGAGGTGTAGCCGCTGCCGGAGGATCCGTAGCCGGTCATATAATCGGCAAAGTTTCCGAACAGAGAGCTGTAGGGGCTGGAGACGCTGTCGCCGCCCGTCACGGCCTGGCCGGACACCTGCATGCTGGCAAACTGGCGGATGCACTTGGCATAGGATTCATCCAGGCCGATGTCGCTGTAGGTCTGGCTGGCCTTGTCCACGTAGGCGCGGTTGCGCAGAGGGAAGTAGATCGAGAGGCCGTAGGCATTGGTCATGTTGGTGGAGGTGCGGTTATACTTGACCGCCCCGCGGATGGCCTTGGCCAGCGCCACGCCCTCGTCCGTGCCCACATTCTCCGCCAGATGGACCAGGTCCACCTGATCGATGCGGGTGGAGGAGGCGAATTCTCTCGTCTGGTTGCGGGCGTCCGCGACCTGCTTGTACTGCTTGTCCGTGATCAGGTCGGACACAGAGGTGGAGAAGTTCTTGAACGCCGGTGCCGCCGTATGAGCCAGCTCCGCGAGGTCCACCAGAGAGAGGGTGGTCTTCTGGCCCCGGCATTTTCTCTCGCAGGTGCTGACGAAACTGTCCACGATCTGCTTGCCGATCTCCACCGTGGGCATGGAGGTATTCCTGCCGAGGGCGGTCAGCCAGTCCGTGTAATACCAGCCTACGCCGGGCTCGGTCTCCTCGGAGGCGATCAGGTAGTCCGCGTAGCGGTCCAGCATGAGGGCGTTCTCCATGGTCGCCATGAGGCAGGCGTCAAAACCGATGAAGTCGAACTTCACGCCGCCGTTCTTCAGGGCCGTATTGATGCCGGCCAGGGACATGGAGCCGCTGTTCTTATACTTTTCGTCGTAGCCATAGCCGCTGACGCTGCCGCCGCCGTGGTCCCAGAGGATGAGGTCGTAGCGGTCCGCGGGATAGTTCTTGGCGCAGTACTGGATGAAATAGGACAGGTTGGCGGGATCCGTCATGGCCTTGTTCCTGGCCCCGGTGTCCTTGACCAGCAGGTGCAGACTCCCGTTCTTGAGCTGGTAGATCTGGTTGACGCTGGTGCTGATGCCCTTGATCTTCCATCCCGCGCAGCCGCCGGTATAGATCAGGATATTGATATTGTCCCCGAACTCCGCCGCGGCCATCTCCTGCATATCGGAGGTGGCCATGCCGCTCCTGGATTCCAGGTCCGTGCCGCACATGTAGACCATGAGCGTGATCTGGTCCTCTCCGTTCCCCTTGATCTGCGTGTATTTCTCACGGGATCCGGAGGCCACGGAGGTATCCAGGGCTGTCTGGACACCGGTCTGGGTGCTGGTGCCGTCCGTCCATCCCGTGGACAGATTGCCGCTGCCGCCGAACAGGCTCTGATAGAAGTTGAAATTGCTGTCCCCGCTGCTCTGAGTATAGTCGTCGGCGACGCCCCAGTTCTGGGGCTGCTGCTGGGTCTGCTGGGTGTAGCTGCCGGTACCCGTGCCGGTCCCGCCGCCGCCCAGAAGGCTCGAGAGTCCGCCGCCGCCCCCCAGAAGCGCGATCAGAAGGAGAGCGATCAGGGGAAGGCCGCCTCTGGTTCCGCCGCTGCGCTTACCGCCGCCCTGTCCGCGGCCGCCGGACGCGCTGCCGCCGCTGCCGCTGCCGACAGGGCCTGTTCCCAGCCCTTCGCCGCGCCGGTGAACGCCGGTGCCCTGACCCGTCACATTCTTCTGTCTGCCGCGGGGCCTGTTATCTGCCATGTCTGTTTCCTCCCTTATAAAAACGCACACTGCGCCCTGTCGGTGTATGTATTTTTATTCAGTATAGCACAGTCATCCCACAGGGAGTAATATATCCCTGTAGAATGCACGTACATTTATGCTCCCTTACCCGCGGTACCGGTCCTGTCCGTCCGCCCGAAAGAGGTATACCTATGAAACTGCTCCTTCTGGTCCTCCTTGTGTGCCTGGCCCTCTGCCTGGCGGCACTCCTGCATACCCTGGTCACCCCTGTGCGCAAGTCCACGTATCAGCCGGCGAACGACGATCCGCGGGCGCTTCCCTATGCCCGTAAGCTCTCCCGCATGGTACAGGCCGACACCTGCTCCTTCCGGGACACACCGCAGCCGGCCAAGTTCGCGGCCTACCAGGCCCTCCTGCGGGAGCTCTTCCCCCTCGTTCACGAGAAAATGGAGATCACCGACCTGGACGGCAGTCTTCTCTACAAGTGGAAGGGCCTCTCCGACCGTTACCCCATCGTCCTGATGGGCCACCAGGACACCGTGCCGGTGGAGGAGGGGGTCTGGGAGCAGCCGCCCTTCTCCGGCGCGATCCTGGACGGAAAGGTCTGGGGACGGGGCAGCGTGGATACCAAGTGCTCCTGCATGGCCTTCTACCAGGCCTGCGAGGAGCTGCTGGCGGAAGGCTTCGTGCCCCCGCAGGACATCTATCTCTCCACCTCCTGCACGGAGGAATGGGGCGGGCCCGGCTGTCCCGCCATCGTCGCCGAGCTGGAGCGCCGCGGCGTCAGGCCCTGGCTCGTCTGCGATGAAGGCGGCGGTCTCTACACCTCCCCCATGCCCGGCATCCGGGGCACCTATGCCATGATCGGCGTCTCGGAAAAAGGACACGCCAATGTCCGTCTGATCGCCCGCGGGCCCGGCGGACACGCCAGCACCCCCCAGAAAAACTCCCCCATCGCCCGCCTGTCAGCCTTTGTCTGCGCCGTGGAGCGCCGCAGCCCCTTCCGCAGCCGTATGGAGCCCGAAGTGAGGGCCATGCTGGAGACCCTGGCGCCGGCGGCCGGCTTTCAGATCCGCCTGGTCCTGGAGAACCTCTGGCTCTTCCGCCGCCCCATCGAATGGTTCACGCCCCTGATCAGCGGCCAGGCCGCCGCCATGCTGGGATCCACCATCACCTTCACCACCGCGTCCGGCTCGGAGGCAGCCAATATCCTGCCCCGCGAGGCCTCCCTGGGGGCCAATATCCGCTTCGTCCACCACCAGAACATGGACGAGAGCCTGGAGGTCCTGAGACGCCTGGCGGCCCGCTATGACCTGGAAATGGAGGTCCTCTCCGCCACGCCCTGCCCCAAGATGACCGACATCCGCGGCAGCGCCTACCGGTATATAGAGACGACCGTCTCCCGGGTCTTCCCGGGATGCGTCAGCAGCCCCTTCATTCCCACAGCCGCCACGGACTGCGCCTTCTACGACAGCCTCTGCGACAGCTGCATCCGTTTTGCCCCCGTCATTTACAGCCCCGAGGAGCGCCGGAGCATCCACGGCGTCAACGAGGCCCTGCAGTACAACTGCCTGCCCGGCGCCGTCGACTTCTACAAAAGCCTCATCGCACACAGCGACGAGGCCTGTGATCGATAGATGGCGTTTTATTTCCCATCAGGCAAAAAGATTCCCCGGAGTGATATATCCGGGGAATCTTTCTGCAATTATGGCTTTATATTCCGATGACTCTTCCGTCTCCGGCTCACATCAGCTTCCTGAACATGGCCTCGAAGTCCTCGAGGGTGGCAGGTCTCGGGTTGCCGGGCGCGCAGGCGTCGGCAGCGGCGGACTCGCAGAGGAAAGGAAGGTCCTCTTCTTTGAGCTTCTCAAGCGTGGTAGGGATGCCGACGTCCACAGAGAGCTGCTGGACGGCGTCGATGGCAGCCTTGCGGTAAGCGGGGGCGTCCATGCCGGTGGTGTCCACACCGAAAGCTTCCGCGATGTCCTTGAACTTCTCGCCGGTGTACTCCTGGTTGAACTCCATGACGATGGGCAGCATCATGGCGCAGGCCACGCCGTGAGGGGTGTCATAGACAGCACCGAGGGTGTGAGCCATGGAGTGGGCGATGCCCAGGCCGACATTGGAGTAGGCCATAGCGGTCACGTACTGGGCCAGGGCCATGCCTTCACGGCCGTCGGGATCGTTGGCGACCGCCTTGCGGAGATTCTTGGCGATGAGCTTGATGGCTTCCAGATCCAGGCAGTCAGCCAGCTCCCAGGCCGCGGCGGTGGTGTAGCCTTCGATGGCGTGGGTCAG
>DGGX01000042.1 GCA_002392385.1 Lachnospiraceae bacterium UBA3863 | reverse complement strand
CGATGCCCGCTTCCGGCTCGTCAAAAACGGACAGCACAGACCCTCTGGCCAGCACTGTGGCGATCTCGATCCTCTTCAGCTCTCCGCCGGACAGGCTGGCATTGACCTCTCTGTCGATATAATCCTTGGCGCAGAGTCCCACCGCCGCCAGATACTCACAGGCAGCCGCCGGCGTCAGTCTCTTGCCGGCCGCCAGACGGATCAGGTCAAGGACCTGCAGGCCCTTGAAGCGCACAGGCGTCTGGAAGGCGAAACCGATGCCCTTTCTGGCTCTGTCTGTGACGGATGCCTCTGTAATGTCCTCTCCGTTGAGATAGATCCTGCCCGATGTGGGCTTCTCGATACCCATGATCAGGCGGGCCAGCGTAGACTTGCCCCCGCCGTTGGGTCCTGTCACTACCACCAGCTTCTCATCGGGGATGACCAGGCTCACGTCCCGTACGATCTCCCTGTTCTGTCCCTCGTCATCGACCTCAAAGGAGATATTCTTTAATTCCAACATTTTATATTCACCTCCGGTGTCATAGTCTAGTCCGATTCTGACTATAACACAAACCCTTTACTTTGTGTAACAAAAAAGGGGCAGTGCCTGCCCCTCTTTGCAGCCCTTCCTGTTCGATCACACCGTAAAGAGCGGTGTGGAATAATACCTGTCTCCGCTGTCGGGCATAAGGGCCACGATCACCCTGCCCGCGTTCTCCGGTCTCCGCGCCAGTTCGATGGCGGCATGGAGAGCCGCGCCGGAAGAGATGCCCACGGAGATGCCCTCGGCCGTCGCCAGGAGACGGGCGGCCGCGTAGGCCTCCTCCTCCGTGACGGTCACCACTTCATCATAAACGGAGGTGTTGAGGACGGCCGGTACGAAGCCCGCGCCGATCCCCTGCAGGCCGTGAGCCCCCGCCCGTCCCTGGGAGAGAACGGGAGAACCGGCCGGCTCCATGGCCACCACTCTGACCGAAGGATCCTGTGCCTTGAGATATTCACCGACACCCGTCAGTGTGCCGCCGGTGCCCACGCCCGCAACGAAGATGTCCACCCGGCCGCCGGCATCTCTCCAGATCTCCGGTCCGGTGGTCTCCCTGTGGGCCGCCGCGTTGGCGGGATTGACGAACTGTCCCGGAATGAAGCTTCCGGGGATCTCCGCCGCCAGCTCCTCCGCCCTGTCGATGGCTCCCTGCATGCCCCGGGCGCCGTCCGTCAGTACCAGCTCCGCGCCGTAGGCCCGGAGGATGTTCCGTCTCTCGGCGCTCATGGTCTCCGGCATGGTCAGAATGATCCTGTAGCCCCGGGCGGCCGCGATGGCGGCCAGGCCGATCCCGGTATTGCCCGACGTGGGCTCTATGATCACCGAACCTTCCTTCAGAAGGCCCTTCTTCTCGGCGTCCTCGATCATATAGAGGGCCGCTCTGTCCTTGGTGCTGCCGGCGGGATTGAGATATTCCAGCTTCAGAAGGATGGTCGCCTTCAGGCCCAGCCTGCTCTCAATGCGGCCCGCCTCCATCAGCGGGGTCCCCCCGATCAGATCCGTAATGTCCCTGCAGATACCGCTCATCTCTCCTCCTCCCTGCCGCGTCCTCTGATCATCCTGGGCTCTGCCGCCTCCAGGAAACGCGTCAGTCCTTCCGGCAGAGGCTCCTGCTGCGGAAGGTTGTTCTCTCCGAGCTCGATCATCTTGTTGCTGCCGTGATAGTCACTGCCGGCCGTCACATACAGATGATATCTGTCCGCCAGTGTCAGCTGCTCGGCGATCAGCTTGTCGGAGAAACCGGAATAAAAAGCCTCCACTCCCTGAATACCGAATTCCAGCAGCCGGCGCAGACGCTCTTCCATCTCGTCGCCCACGATCAGCTCGTCCCCGCTCCCGTAGGAGGGGTGAGCCAGGATGGGGATGCCCCCGCTCTTGAGGATGGCCTGGATGGCCTCCTCCGGCGCCACATACCTGCCGCGGAAATGGACCTTGTTGATGTATTCCTTGATCGCCGTGCCCCGGTCGGGCGCATAGCCGTGTCTGACCATGAGGTTCCCGATATGAGGCTTGCCCGGGTTGTGCATGGCCATCAGGGTCCGGAGGTCCTCATCGGGGAATTCGATGCCGAATTCCTCCCGCAGCCTGGCCAGTCTTCCCAGGACCTTTTCGATCCTGTAGCCGTGGCTCACCTCCACCATCTTGCGGATGGCCGCGGCCTCCGGGTCATAGCCATAGCCCAGAATATGATATTTGCCCAGGGTGTCCTTGCAGGAGAACTCCACGCCGGACAGGAGCAGCGGATCCTCCGGCTCCAGGACCCGGGCCAGCACCTCAGCCCCGTAGATGGCATCGTGATCCGTCACGGAGAAAAGCCGTATTCCCGCCTTCTTCACATTGGCAAGCAGCTGCTCCGGGGTATCTGTTCCGTCCGAGACCGTGGTGTGCATGTGCAGGTCCACGCACCAGGCGGGTGCGTAAGGCGCCCTGTATTCTGCCGGGACGGCCGGTCTGTCCGTATCTCTCTCCATGCTCACAGATTCTTCTTGAAAGCTCACAGATTCTTTTTCAGGGTCAGAATGTTCTGACCGTCCTTGTACTCGTAATTCACGTCGTCCATGGTCTTTTTGACCAGGAAGATGCCCAGGCCGCCCACACCGCGCGCATGGGCGGGCAGTGTCACGTCCGGGTCCTCCCTGGCTACAGGATCATAGGGCTTGCCGTGGTCCGTGAAGATGATCTTCACGCAAATGGGCTTCTCCGAGACCTCGACCCTGACCGTCGCCATGCCCTTGTCCGGGGCATAGGCATATTCCGAAATGTTGATGAAGATCTCCTCCACGGCCAGCGCGATCTGCATCTGGGCCTTGGCAGGGCAGCCCACCGAATTGAGCTTCTCATCCACATAGGCCAGCACCTTGGGGAGATTCTCTCTCACGGCTTCGATATCCAGCTCCTCGGCCGGCGCGTCCGCCGTGAAGAGCAGACTGTCCGTGCGGTCCACAAGCTCTGTCAGCTCCCGGGTCCAGAAATCGATCTTGCCCTTCTCCGTATCCAGACCGCCCCGGCGGATCAGGCGCCGGATCATGCGTGCATAGCCCAGGATCCTGGCCTTGTCCTCCACCTCCCGGAGCCTGTCCGGGTCCTCCGTCCGCAGATAGGCGGCCAGAGCGCTGTTCCAGAAGCGTCTGCCGGTCTCAAAGTCGTATCCCTGGAATTTCTTGATCTCCTCGTGATCGTACTCATAATAGCCGACAAAACCGTTGTACATGGATCCCAGTTCGAAGATGGGATGGCCCACGGACAGGGTGTCCATGTCGATCAGGAGGACTTCATCCCCCTGCAGTTCCAGATTCTTGGTGTGGAAATCCCCGTGGATCATGTGGTCATCGTGGGGGACGGCCTCCACCAGGGCGCGCAGCTTGTCCCAGACGGGTCCGGGCAGATAGTCCTTGAGGAAGTCCGTCCAGCCCAGGGCCGTCTCACGGAAATCCGGCAGGTCGCCGGCCGGCACCAGGGTCCCGTGGATCTTGTGGAGCATCTTGACATACTCATCCACGCACCAGTCGAACTTGTCCGGCTCCTTGAGCAGGATCTCCGAGAAGGAGCGGGCGTTCAGAAGCTCGAACACCGAACCGTAGTGATCGCCCACCCTGACCACATCATAGGGGATGGCCGTGGGGATCCCCAGGATCAGGGCCTTGCGGGCCACGTCCGTCTCGTGCCGGATCTCGTCGAGGGCGTCGGCGTTGTTGTAGACCTTGACCACGTTGTCCGTGTCGATCCGGTAGAGGGTGCCGTTGGCGCCCCGGCCGATCTCCTCGCAGCCCTCCACGGAGACACTGCGGTAGGCCTTCTCCACCGTCATCATCTGTGTGAAGCCTGTCATCTCCAGGATCTCATAGACCTCATTGGTCACATCGGTGATCCGCAGTTCGGGCACTGTCTTCTTGATATGCAGCAGCACGCGGAGTCCGGCGCTGGAGATGTAGGTCAGCCCGGATGCGCACAATTCCAGAGGGAGCGTCTCCCGGCCGCGGATCTGCTCCAGGATCTCTTTCTCCCTTTCCGCGGCATTGTTGGAATCGATCCGGCCCTTAAGTTCGACCCTTACGATTTCGCCCGGCTGTGTGCCTGTTCCCATACTTCTACCTCCGGTAAACTCTCTTTTCCTGTCCTTCCGGGCCGGCGGCCTCGCTTTATATGGCGGGGACGGCCTGCGGTGCAGGATCCGGTTTCCATTATAATCGTGTCTCTTGCCTTAATCAACGCCAGGCGATCCCGCCTGCGCTTCCCTTCTCTCTTTCATGACCTCAAGGCCGCACTTGCCCGTCATGTGATCCACCGTGATCTCCACCCCGTACATGGTATTGGCGGCGATCACCTCTTCCGTCTCCTGCCTGCATTCCTCGGGAAAATCATGAGAATACTTCTCGCCCACAAGGCCGGCGATCTTGCGCAGTCCCGGTTCGTCGTCGATGATCCTGGCCGTGCCGAAGGCGATCACGCTGATATAGGCGGTGGTGCGCTCTCTGGGCATCACCCGGTCCTGGGCGATGACACAGAAGGAGACCTTGGCGCAGCGGCGAATGGCATCGATCTTATGGCCCTGCCTGGCGCAGTGGAAGTAGATCTTCCCGTCATGATAGACGTGGCTGACCGGCACCGCGTAGGGATAGCCGTCATCGCCATAGACCGCCAGCACACCGGAGGTCGCTGTCTTAAGGATCTGCTCACACTCACTCCGGTCCAGCTGCTGCCGGAAACGTCTCATCTTTCGGAACATATGGTTTTCTTTCCTTTCAAAGTACACGGCTGTGTTATACTGAAGCTGCAACCGGGAAGCATCCTTCTTTCGGAGGTCCTCAATGGCTAAAAGAGAACGCAAAGGCGATAATCAGAAACTGAAACTCCTCTATCTGGCCCAGATCTTCATGCAGGAGACCGACGACACCCACGCGCTGACCATGGCGGAGATCATCTCCGCTCTGTCTGCCCGCGGCGTCAACGCGGACCGCAAGACCCTCTATCTGGACCTGGAGGAACTGCGGCATTTCGGGATCGACATCATTGCGGACAAGGACGGCCGCAATTACACATACCACATCGGGAGCCGTATGTTCGAACTGCCGGAGCTCAAGCTCCTGGTGGATTCTGTCCAGTCCGCCAAGTTCATCACGGACAAGAAGTCCGGCGAGCTGATCCACAAGCTCGAGAGCCTGGTCAGCCGCTATGAGGGCAGTCAGCTCCAGCGCCAGGTCATGATCTCCGGCCGGATCAAGACCATGAACGAGAGCATCTACTACAATGTGGACATGATCCACACCGCCATCGGTGCCGGCTGCCGGATCCGTTTCAAATACTACCGCTGGAACGTCCGCAAGGAAATGGAGCTGCGCCGGGACGGTGCCTGGTACGAGGTCAGTCCCTGGGCCCTGCTCTGGGACGATGAAAACTACTATCTGGTGGCTTACGATGCCGCTGCCGGCTCCATCAGGCACTACCGCGTCGACAAGATGCTGCAGATCTCCGTTCTTCCGGACAAAAGGGAGGGCCAGCAGGCCTTCCGCCAGTTCAACGCCGCCCACTACAGCAAGAGCCATTTCGGCATGTTCGGCGGCGAGGAGACCCGTGTCACCCTGGAGGCTTCCAATGAGCTGGCCGGTGTTCTCATCGACCGTTTCGGCAAGGATATTCTCCTCATTCCCACGGACGACAGTCATTTCAGGACCGTGGTCAGCGTGGCTGTCAGCCGTCAGTTCCTGGGCTGGATCATGGCCCTCGGGGATGACATCCGGATCACGGCGCCGGCCGATGTCGTGGAAAGGATGCGGCAGGAGATCCTGCGCCTGTCCCGGCAGTACGCCGCGGACTGACGCGGACCTTCACTCTTCTCTCCGCCCTTCTCAGTCCTCGTCCTCCAGGATCGAATACTTGTCCCGGAAGAGCTTCTTGACGGTCTCATACTGTCCGCTGTAGTCCTGCTCCTCGGAGCCGGTGACCAGCATCTTCATATGACCCGCGATACTGTCGCAGCGGTCGATGATCCTCTCATAGCCCGCGCCCAGTTCAGAGAATACCAGATTGTTATCCCTGTCGCAGACTCCGCCGTGGAGTCTGCGTACGTGTTTCTTGTTGATCTTTCCGTGGATATCCGTGATGATCTCGCGATAAGCCTGTATGGTGCCGGCCAGACGCTTGTTGCCCAGGGTGTAGCCCTGCACGGTGATGTCCAGGATCTCCTGGGCCGCGCTGCCGAACAGGCTCAGATCCTGCGTGGCCTCCTCCGAGAAGCCCCCGCCGCTCTTACGGAAATGAGCGATGCTGGACCGCATGCCGGTGACCTTGTCCGTGATCTCCCTGAAGTCATTCACTGTGCTCTGGAGGAAGGAAAGGTCGGCGGCCGCCTCTTCATTCATGCGCTGTCCCGAGATCCGGATGCAGTAGCGGCGGAGCTGTTCCGCGTAGCGGGCCGCCTTCTGTCCCAGCTGGGAGACCTGGGCCTCTGCGGCGGCATCGGCCCCCTCAGAGGACAGTGTCCTCAGATAAGCTGCAAAATAATCCTGCACCACGTCTGCCAGCATGCCGGTGCCCGTGCGGACCTGGTCGATGGCAAAAGGCGGGTTGGCCAGGAAGATAGGGTTCAGGATGGTAAGGGTATCGGCCTGCTCCTGCTTCTCGTCCTCGCTGAAGGGCAGGACCTTCTCCACCAGACGGACCAGCAGATCGCCCAGAGGCAGGAAGATCACACTGCCGGCCACGTTGATCAGGCTGTGGAAGGCAGCGATGCCCACGGCGGAAGCCGCCTGTCCCACCAGGGGAACGCCTACGGTCATGTGGATCAGGTAGAAAATGACCATAAAGGTTATATTGCGGATCACATTGTAGAAGAGGTGGATCAGAGCCGCCCTCTTGCCGTTGTTGTTGGATCCCAGGGAGACCAGCATGGCGGTCATGCAGGTGCCCATCTGGGCGCCGCACACGAAGGGGATCACGATCCCGTAGCTCACCCCTACCGACATGGAAAGGGCCTGGAGGATACCGATGGCAGCTGCAGAACTCTGGATCAGGAAGGTGGCCAGGATACCCACCAGAACTCCCAGGAAGGGATTGGAGAATTTGAGCATGAGATCGTTGAAGGCCGGGACCTCCTGCAGAGGCTCCACCGCGCTGCTCATGAGATTCATGCCGATCATCATGACGGAGAAGCCCACGATAACGGTGCCGATGGTGCGGTTGCGGTTCGATTTCGCTACCATGAGCAGGAGAATGCCGCCCATGGCCAGGAAAGGCGTGAAGGTGGAGGGCTTGAGCAGGTTGATCCAGAAGGCGCCGCCCAGGGAGTTCAGACTCAGCAGCCAGGCAGTGGCTGTGGTGCCCATGTTGGCGCCGATCATGACGCCCACCGACTGGGCCACCTTCATGATCCCGGAATTGACCAGACCCACCATCATGACGGTGGTGACTGAGGACTGCATGAAGACAGCCAGGCCGGTACCAAATCCCCAGCCGGCGTAGCGGTTGCCCGTCACCTTGTCTATGACACTGCTCAGCTTGCCGCCGGCGATCTGAGTCAGGGACTCGCTCATCACATTCATGCCGAAAATGAACAACGCGATGCCGCTCAGCAGACCCGTGATCAGATTCAGCACTCCGTTTGCATCCATTTGTATATCTTCTCCTTCATGGGTTATAGAAAAATGCCAACGCCTGTGTTCAAGCATCAGCATTCTCATTTTAGCATATTCAATATAACGAAACAATCGCATCAGACAGGGGATCTTGGCAAGTCCTCCCCCACGATTGCCCTACTTGATCAATTCACGTAAGAGGGTCTTCCCACGCCGGGTCCGTCATTGCCCATGACCCGCCGCACGGCATAGGGGATCTCATGCTCCTCCAGCTGCCGGAGGAAGGCCTCCCGCACACACTCCTCCCGGAAGCGCTGCTGCATGGAGATGAAGATCTTCCCTCCCGCGGCGCTGATCTCCGCCATCAGGCTGAAGGTCGAGGCGGGATGCGTCCAGAATTCCCGGATATATTGTCCGAGGACAGGGTACTTCCACTTGCCCACATAGCTGACCAGATAGGTGATATAGCCGTTGCCGCCGTTGAAGGCCCCGGTGAAGACCTGCTCCTTGTCCTCCACCGTGGCGGCCGCCTGGGCCGCCGCCCGGATCTGGGAGGCGTTGACCGTCATGGACCGCACCACCGCCGGCTCATAGCTCTGGGCGAAGGTCTTGCCTCTGTAGACCGTGCACTGCTTCTGCATGGGCATGCGCCGGACCCGGTCCGAGTAGTCCAGAAGAGCCATGCTCAGGCAGACATGCCGCGTCCTCTCCGCGTGCAGCATGGGCCGGGCATTGATGACATAGGCGTTCACGATCTCCTTGTCCCTGTCCGGGAAGAGGCCGTCGATGGCCCTGGCCAGAAGCAGGGAGACCATGGTGCCCGGGCTGGCATCATGGGCGGAGGTGAAACGGATGAAAGCCTCCTCCGGGATCTCGATGTCCCAGATGGAGGGGGCTGACAGGGTGAGTCCCCCGTCCGTCTCCAGGGTGAAGGCAGGCTGGAGAGGCGGTGTCTCCAGTGTGGAGAGATCGATCGTCTCCAGGGCGTCCTGAGGGTCCAGAGTCTCCTCCTCCCGGACCGACCCCGCCAGATACCCCTCCGTATCGGCCTCCTCGACGCCGTAGCGCCGCGCGCAGTAATGATAGAGGAGGGAGGCCAGCAGTCTGTACATGCCGTCGCCGTCTGTCAGACCGTGGTAGGTGTCCAGATGGATCCGGTCCTCCTGCATGCAGACCGCCCACAGGTGACCGTTGGACGCCGGCGTATTGAGGCACACCGCGTCGTCCCCCTGGTGCAGGACCACGGGGAGGGGATTGGGCTCCATGTAGATGTCGTTCTCATTTCTCTTCAGACTGGCCAGCAGATAGGGATAGCGTTCCTGTACCCGGTCCAGCGCCTGCCGCAGGAGCTCCCCGTCGATGGGGTCCCGCAGCCGCACAGTAAGACGGACCGCATAGTCCACACCGGCGCCGAAACCGCCGTACACATGCATCATCTCGCCGGTCGTGATCGCCTGCATCCTTACCTCCACGATCTCCTGCCTGATTTACACTGCGCCTATTGTTCTAAGAAACCTTTTACACCGTTTACGACGATCCGATTCGTCATGCCGATCATATCATCGATCGGCACCGTTTTGCCGCTTCGCAGCCAGTACAGATAAGTATTCAGAACTGCGCCGTTCACAAATCCCAGAAGCAGCCTTCTATCATACTCCGGAAGACACCGAAAATGCTCGTAGCTGTTCCATAGGTTGCCCCGGATATTTCCCAGTACCTCATCCCGTGCAGCCCGGACGGACCCGCTGTAGAGGATCTGCTCATAGGCCGGTCCCTGCTCTTCGGAATAATAATAGAAAGCACGGATCACCTTATCAAGATCCTCCGGCAGTCTGAATGCGCTGATCCTCCTGGAAAAAGCCATGGACAGCTCCGTCTGTCTCTCCTTCAGCAGAACATCCAGCGTCTCATAATAATGATAAAAGGTCTTCTTATTGATACGCGCCTTCTCGCACAATTCCCTGACACTGATCTCCTCATAGCTTTTTTCTACGATCAGCGCTTCAAATGCCGCCTTTATGCCCTCGATCGTTTTGACCACGCGCAGGTCTTCGTTTCCTTGCAGTATCATGCTGCTCCTTTCCTGTCATATACGAGGCTGCGCTTCCGGTGATCAGTCTTTCGGACTCCAGGACTCCTGGAGCTTGTCGATCTGGAGCCTGCCGGAGACCCGTACCGCGATCTGATACTGATCCTCGTATACGATCTCTCCGGGAGGCGTGTTGGTATAGACCAGGAAATAGGGATGATTGTAGCGTTCCAGCAGCCAGAGGGCCGGCCGGATCATCTTGAGCATCTCCTCCGAATTCTCCGTTTTAAAGAAACAGACGACCTTCTCCTGATTCTTGCACTGAGGCGGGAAGGGAAGGTTCTCCGCGAACCAGCTGTCGATCTCCTTAAAGAGCATCACGTCCTCCTCATCCATCACATCGTTCTGGATGAGCTGCCAGCACATGCTGAAGATGCCCTTGGCATACATGGTATTCTCTGCCAGTTCCTGTCCCTGGATCCGCATGTATTTATACTGCATTCTAGGCCCCCGAGAGAATGATATCTGCTGAAGAGTGGATTTACTTAATTGTATTATACCATGAATTCATAACAGGGGTTCCCATTTCATCGTCGACGAGCAGGAGCACTTCAACTGGGTCAGACAGCACCTCTCTCTTATCTCTTCTCATAGGAAGGACGCCAGGCCGCAAAACCTGCCAGCTGCTCATCGGTCCTGTGATAATAGCGCTCTCCCCTGTCCAGCTTCGCGATTTCCGCCATCTCCTCATCCGTCAGGCAGAAGTCCAGGATGTCCAGGTTGTCCTTGATGTGATCGACATTCTTGCTGCCCGGGATCACCACGAAGCCCATCTGGGTATGCCAGCGGAGGATGATCTGTGCGGGGGTCTTTCCATACTTCTTTCCGAGCTCCGCAAAGACAGCCTCATTCAGCAGGGACTTGTCGCCATGTCCCAGGGGATACCAGCTCATCAGCCTGATCCCGTATTTGTCCAGTGTCTTCCGAAGCTCCTTCTGGGTGAAATAAGGGTGCGCCTCCACCTGGATGAACTGCGGCACGATCTCCCACTTGGTCTGCAGTTCCTCGATAAATTCTCCCTCAAAGTTGGAGATACCGATGCTCCTGGCCTTGCCTTCCTTGTAGGCCTTCTCCAGCTGGCGGTATCCGGCGAGCCAGTTGCCGGCAGGCTGGTGGATGTAGAGCAGATCCACATAGTCCACGCCGAGGCGCTCCAGGGTCTCGTTCACCGCGTTCGGATTCTCATACTCGCTGGGCCAGAGCTTGGTGGAGATGAAGACCTCCTCCCGCTTCAGGCCGCTGTCCTTGATGCCTCTTCCGCAGGCTCTCTCATTCACGTAGGCATTGGCGGTATCCACCAGGGAATATCCCATCTTCAACGCTTCCCTGACACTGTTCTCCGCTTCCGCCGGGGACAGCATAAAGGTCCCGATCCCGATCACCGGGCACTCCAGCTTGTTGTTCAGAACGATCTTCTCCATCGTGCATCTCCTTTCATCGATTTACATCAGTCCGTTAGCTGCAAACCACCGCTGCACGGCCGCCTTGGAGTTCGCCGCCTGGCTGCCGGTGATGGAGAGGCCCTTCTTCAGGACGGCACCGGGCGCGTACTTCTTGATGTCGCGCTCACTGCTGCCCATCCCGCTGCCTTCGTTGGTGCAGAGGGGCAGAATGGTCTTGCCGGTGAAGTCAAAATGCTCCAGGAAGGTGACGACCGCCATCGGCATCTTGCTCCAATAGTTGGGGTAGGCCAGCACGATGGTGTCGTACTCGTCGATGCTCTCCGGGAAGCTGACCAGCTCCGGGCGGGCGCCCGACCGGAGGTCCTTCTTGGCCTGGTCGATGCAGGTCATATAGACCGGCGAGTAGGGATTCTTCATCTCTATCTTGAAGGTGTCCGCCGGGATCAGCTCCTTCATGAGACCCACAACGATCTCCGTATTGCCCACCTTCACATAGCGCATCGCGCCGCCGAAATAGTTCTCATCCGCTCTGGAAAAAAACGCGATCAATGTTCTGGACATATCTGTATCCTCCTTACTGTCTGACTGTGTGCTGTTTTGTTATGTGTTCTTGCTTTATGTCTACATTATAGGAAGGCGTTATTGTGATGTCCAATTGAGTTATGCTATATTTAATTTAATTATTAAATAGCGCGGAGGAAATTATGAATACCAAACAGATCGATTACTGCATCGAATTGGCGCACACGCTCAACTTCAGCCGTGCGGCGGAGAATCTCTATGTCAGCCAGCCTACTTTTTCCTATCAGATCCGGCTTCTGGAGGAGGAAGTGGGCTTCGCGATCTTCGAGCGCAGCGGAAAAGGCGCCGGGCTCACCCCTGCCGGCGCGCAGTTCGTCTCCTACCTCACCGGTATGAGGGAGGATCTGAAACGTGCCATCGAGCAGGGGCAGAACTTCAGCGCCAAGTATAAGGACAGCATCTCGATCTGCATGATAGTCCGCCAGGCCCTTTTCTTCCTGCCGGAAGCCATGCGGCTCTATGCCGGGACCCATCCGGATGTGCAGATCCTGCCCATATTTCAATATGAAAACAGTGTGGAGGTATTTCTGAGAAATGAAGCGGACATCCTTTTTGCCCTGAAAGAACAGACCCGGCAGATCCCGGGCATACAGGTGCACGATCTGTTTGAGAGCCGGATCTATCTGATCACCCAGCCGGACGACCCTCTGGCGGGCAGGAACCTGATCCGTGAAGAGGACCTGTACGGAAGGACGCTCATGGTCGGCGGCGGCTCCCCGACTGCCCTGAAAGCTGTCCAGCACAGGCTGATCAGCTCGGGCAGGATCGACTATTTCAACAGCTCGGACCACGACACGACGCTGACCAACGTCGCCGCCGGGCGGGGCGTCTGCCTGGCGCCCGGATTCCTGAACGACCACGGCGGACAGTTCGCCTGGATCCCCTTCGACTGCCGGGAGAGCCTCTCCTGTGTCCTCTGCACCCACAGAGAGGACCGCCGTCCGAGTGTCACCGCCTTCGTGGACACACTCAGGAAGCTGTACACAGACGCCGTCGCCTTTCCCTTATGACAGCGTGTCAGAACTCATCGCGGTGTTTCTCAAAGAACTGGTAGTAGGTACGCACGTTGGGGAGCTGGGTCCAGGGTTTGATGTCGACGGGATTCTCGTCGAGGTCGTAGATGCGGGCGCCCCGCATGGACAGGAGGAAGGGGGAATGGGTCGCCATGATGATCTGGCAGCCGTAGAATCGGACGCTGCTCTCCAGGTATTCGGCCAGCTCTGTCTGTCTCTCGGGGGAGAGGCTGTTCTCCGGCTCGTCCAGGAGGTAGATGCCGTCCTCTCTGATCTTGTCAGTGAAGTAGAGGAAGGCGCTCTCGCCGTTGGAGTGTTCCCGGACATTGCCCATCATGTTCTCTCTGACGTATTTGGAATGGGAACCGGATCTCTTCCTGGCGTAGACAACTTTCTTCAGCTGTTCGTAGTCGTCCAGGGAGCGCATCTGAAAGTGGGCATACTTGGCTTCTGTGTACTCGCGGAAGAGCTCCTGTCTCTTCTCGTCCAGGTTCTCGTTGAGGCTTCTGAGGTTGAGCATGAAGTCAAAAACATCGTCGCTGGTGATGATGCGAATCTCTTCGGGATCCGGTCCCTCCCCCTTTTTATAACTGCACATGTCCAGGTAATCCTCGTAGAAGCTGGAGCGGTTATAGAGGGTGTCCCTGTCGGCATCGAGCTTGGCGGCGATGATGTTGAGGGCGGTGGTCTTGCCGGAGCCGTTGCCGCCGTACAGGATGGTCAGGGGCTCGAAGGTGATGGACCGGAAGTCCCTCGCGCTCAGGACGCCGAAGGGGTAGAAGGTATCGTAGCAGGTCGGCCGGATGTAATTGAGGAACTGTTCTTCCTTTTCTATAGGAGCAAAACGGAACTCTTCCAGATAGGGCATTGATTCTCCTTGTGATCCCCAGATCTGCTCCTCATACCTGGTCCTCAGAACAGGAGGCAGAGGATGGGCAGGGTGCTGCTTAAGACTCGATCTGCACCTGGCAGGACCGCATGGTTTCCAGGGCGGCCAGATGCTTGTCGGGCGTCACGCCGGCGCAGCAGGCGGGGTCCACGGAGATCCTGACCTCCGGCATGGTCGCCTTGAGCAGGAGGGCGTTGGACACCACGCAGATATCCGTGCAGAGGCCGATCAGCTCCAGCTCGATCTC
>DGGX01000062.1:8362-16453 GCA_002392385.1 Lachnospiraceae bacterium UBA3863 | reverse complement strand
CGATGCCCTGCCCGATGCGGATGGGACCGGATCCGACGATCAGCACCTTTCTGCGTCCGGCAGGCAGAGGGCACGCCTCATTCTCCACGCCGTACACCGAGTAAAAATACGGTGTCGCCGCCTCAAACTCCGCCGCGCAGGTGTCCACCATGCGGTAGGACGGTACGATGCCGCTCTCCTCTCTCTGCGTGCGGACTGCCTCTTCGCTCCTGCCGGTCAGGGCCGCGATCGTCCGGTCCGGGAATTCCATGCGCTTGGCAGCCCGCAGGAGTTCCGCCGGCAGCCGGTCCTGTCCGCAGTCCCGCAGGCGCTGCTCCATCTCCACGATGGCCCGGATCCGGTCCAGAAACCACAGGTCGATCCGTGTCAGGGCGTGGATCTCCTCCGGCTGTACGCCGCGGCGCAGAAGTTCCGCCACCGCCCACAGCCGGCGGTCGTCCGCCTGCGCGACGAGAAGGCGGAGATCCGCCTCCGGTACCTGCGACAATCCCTCCGGCAGCAGGCTCAGCGTGTGCTGCTCCAGCGACCGGACCGCCTTCATGAGCGCGCCTTCAAAGCTGTCGGAGATCGCCATGACCTCCCCGGTCGCCTTCATCTGGGTGCTGAGCCGGTGCTCCGCGGAATAAAACTTGTCGAAGGGAAGCCGCGGCATCTTGACCACACAGTAGTCCAGCATCGGCTCAAAGCAGGCCGTGGTGTCTCCCGTCACCGTGTTGCGGATCTCGTCGAGGCGGTACCCGAGGGCGATCCGGGCGGACACTCTGGCGATCGGGTAGCCCGTCGCCTTCGAGGCGAGCGCGGAGGAGCGGGACACGCGCGGATTGACCTCGATGACACAGTACTCGCGGCTGTCCGGGTGCAGGGCGAACTGCACGTTGCAGGCTCCCCGGATGTCCAGTTCGTGCACGATGCGCAGCGCCGCGGACCGCAGCATCTGGTGGTCCGGGTCGGAGAGCGTCTGGGAGGGGGCGACCACGATGGAGTCCCCCGTGTGGACGCCTACGGGGTCAACGTTTTCCATGTTGCAGACGGTGACGGCGTTCCCGGCACTGTCGCGGACCACCTCGTACTCGATCTCCTTCCAGCCGGCGATGCACCGCTCCACCAGCACCTCGTGCACGCGGGACAGACGCAGGCCCGTTTCCAGGATCTGTGCGCAGCTGTCCGGGTCCGCCGCGATGCCGCCGCCGCTGCCGCCCAGCGTATAGGCCGGCCGCAGGACGACCGGGTACCCGATCCCTGCAGCAGCTTTCAGGCCCTCTCTCACACTGTGAACGATCTCCGAGGCCGCCACGGGTTCCCCGCATCGCTCCATGGCCTCCTTGAACAGGAGGCGGTCCTCCGCGCGGCGGATCGCCTCCGCCCCGGTTCCTATGATGCGGATCCCCTGCTCCTGCAGGAAGCCCTCCTCCCAGAGGGCCATCGCCAGATTCAGTCCCGCCTGCCCGCCGAGCGTGGCGAGAAGGGAATCCGGCCGTTCCTTCAGGAGAAGGGCTTTGAGCGTCTCTTCCGTGAGCGGCTCGATATAGACGCGGTCCGCGATGTCCCGGTCCGTCATGATCGTCGCCGGGTTGGAATTGAGGAGGACCACGGAGACCCCCTCCTCCCGCAGTGCCCTGCAGGCCTGCGTCCCGGCGTAGTCAAACTCCGCCGCCTGCCCGATGATGATCGGACCGGAGCCGATCACCGCCACTTTTCTGATCGTCGCGTCACGCATAGTCACCTCTGCTCCATCATTTCCATAAAAACGTCAAACAGTCCGTCCGCATCCGCCGGTCCCGGCCGCGCCTCCGGATGAAACTGCACGGTGCGGATCCGCCGTCCCGGATACAGCAGGCCCTCGTTGGTCCCGTCATGAAGGTTGCGGAACCACTCCTCCGCCGTCCCGCGGGCAAAGCTTCCCGCATCCACCGCGTACCCGTGGTTCTGGGTCGTGATCAGGGTCCGCCCTGTCTGCATGTCCTTGACGGGATGGTTCCCGCCCCGGTGTCCGAAGCCCAGTCTGTATGTGTCGCCGCCCTCCGCCAGCGCCACGATCTGGTGCCCCAGGCAGATGGCGAACAGCGGGATATCCGCTTCGCACATCTGCCGGACCTCCCGTATGATCCCGGGATCCTCCTTCGGGTCGCCGGGCCCGTTGGAGAGCATAATCCCGTCCGGCGCGTCCGCCAGGATCCTCTCCGCAGGCGTAAAGGCGGGATAGACCGTCACCTCGCACCCGCGGCGGACCAGGGAATCGACGATGCTGTCCTTGGCCCCGAGATCCAGGAGGGCGACGCGCAGGGCGTGTCCGGAAGGATTCCCGGCTGTGCTTTCTGCTGCGCTCTCTGCGGAGCCTGCGCCGGTCCCCGCGGCCGGCAGCACTGTATGGATCTCCCGGGAGGTCGTCCGGCGCACCACCCCGGCGGGGCGATAGGCCCGGATCTTCCGGAGGAGCTCCTCCAGCGCCTCCCCCGCATAGCAGTCCGTGGTGATGCAGCCGTTCATGGTGCCGTGGTCGCGCAGGTGCCGGGTCAGACTCCGGGTGTCGATCCCCTCGATCCCGGGCACGTCATAGCGCTCGAGAAAAGCCTGCAGGGTCCCCTCCGCATGCCAGTTGCTGGGGATCCGGGAGAACTGGCGCACCAGCAGCGCCTCCGCCCAGGGGCGCCGGCTCTCCATCTCCTCCCCGCTCACGCCGTAGTTGCCGATCAGGGGATAGGTCATCACCACTGCCTGACCGGCGTAGGACGGGTCCGTGAGAATCTCCTGATAGCCGGTCATGGAGGTGTTGAAGACGATCTCCGCGATCACCTCCCGGTCGGCGCCGATCGCGCTGCCCGTGTAGATGCTGCCGTCCTCCAGGATCAGATATGCCTTTTTTCTGTACACGCCGGATTCGCTTGCCACTGTCTGACCGCCTTTCATCTGGTCGAGTATCCCATCAGGTCCCTGTCGACCTCCTCCGCGCACAGGCGCCCCTCCGCGATGGCCCACACCACCAGGGACTGGCCTCTGCGCATGTCGCCGGCGCTGTAGACGCCCGGCACATTCGTTGCATAGGAGCCCGCGTAGGGGAAGCCGGCCTGCGCCGTCTCCACGGCTCCCCGCGCCGTCAGCGGCACGCCGAAGCTCTCCGCCGTATAGGGCTGGCAGCCGGTGAAGCCCGCCGCGATCAGGAGCAGCTCGCAGGGGAGGACCTGCTCGCTGCCCGGCACCTCCGTGAGGCGGCCGCCTTCGAAGCGGACCTGCACGGTCTTCACCTTGCGGAGATGTCCCGAGGCTGTGACGATCAGCTCCTTGACGGTAGTGCTGAAGACCCGCGGGTCCTGGCCGAAGACGGCCGCCGCCTCCTCGTGGCCGTAGTCCGTGCGCAGGGTCCTGGGCCACTCCGGCCAGGGATTGCCGGGCGTGCGCTCCGCCGGCGGGGCCGGCATCATCTCCAGGGCCATAACGGACCTGCAGCCGTGGCGCATGGCCGTCCCGATGCAGTCGTTGCCCGTGTCGCCGCCGCCGACCACGATCACGTGCTTACCTCGGGCGGAAATGACGCCCCGGCGGCGGAGGATCTTCTCCGCGGTCTCCGGTGTGTCCGGTCCGCCCTCCGCCAGCAGTGCCCTGGTGGTGGCTGTCAGGAAATCCACGGCGTAGTGGACCCCGCCGACATCCTGCACTGTCAGGCCGGTATCCGTCCCCTGCGCGTCCTTCACCGCGGCGGACAGGGCACGGGGCTGCTTGGCGCCGCAGCAGAGGATGACCGCGTCATAGTCTGTTTGGAGCTGTGATGCTTTTTCCTGTGTGTCGATGTTGCAGCCGGTCACGAAGCGGACGCCCTCCGCCTCCATCAGGCGGCGGTGGCGGTCGATGACCCTTTTGTCCAGCTTCATGTTGGGGATCCCGTACATGAGGAGGCCGCCGATCCGGTCCTCCCGCTCATAGACTGTGACGCTGTGCCCGCGACGGTTGAGGCTGTCCGCGGCCGCAAGACCCGAGGGGCCGCTGCCGATGACGGCGACCTTCTTCCCGCTTCTGACGGCGGGGATGCGCGGGCGGACATAACCCTCAGCGGAGGCGCGCTCGATCAGGAAGAGCTCGTTGTCGTGGATGGTCACCGGGTCGCCGTACTGGCCGTTGATGCAGGCTTTCTCGCACAGGGCGGGGCAGACGCGGCCGGTGAATTCGGGGAAATTGCTGGTCCTGGCCAGGCGCGCGTAGGCGTGGGCGTCGTGGGCCCGGTAGATCTGGTCGTTCCACTCGGGGACCAGGTTGTGGAGGGGACAGCCCGTGACCATGCCGCCGAGGACCATGGCGGACTGACAGAGCGGCACGCCGCAGTTCATGCAGCGGGCAGCCTGTTCCCTGCGGGCCGGCGTATCCAGCGGCGTGTGGAACTCCCCGAAAGTCCGGATCCGCTCCGCCGGCGGGATATCCCCGTTCGCTCTTCTCCTGTACTCGAGAAATCCTGTCTCTTTACCCATTTCTGCCTCCCAGAGCGCGCAGGGGACGGTTCTCCGCGCGGTAATGACCGTAGAGCGCGCAGGGGACGGTTCTCCGCGCGCTCTGCGCGATTTCAAGAGCGCGCGGAGAACCGTCCCCTGCGCGCGTTCATCCGGCCAGCGCCTTGAAAGCCTCCAGCACGGCGTGTTCGTTGTCGATGCCCTGCTCCTCGAAGCGGGAGATCGCCGTCAGCATCTTCTGATAATCGTAAGGCACCACTTTCTTGAATTCGGGCAGGCGCTCCTCGAAGTGAGCCAGGATGTCCCCGGCGAAGGGGCTGCCCGTCTCCTTCACGTAGTCCTCCAGGATCTCCCGGAGCTCCGCGATGTCGTACTTCTCCGTGACGGGCCCGAGACCCGCCATGTCCTTGTTCATCCGCAGGTAGAGGGTGTGGTCGCTGTCCAGCACGTAGGCGATGCCGCCGCTCATGCCCGCCGCCAGGTTCTTCCCGGTCCGGCCCAGGATCACCGCCCGGCCGCCGGTCATGTACTCCAGACCGTGGTCGCCGCAGCCCTCCGCCACCGCCGTGGCGCCGGAATTGCGGACGCAGAACCGCTCCCCGGCGATGCCGCAGAAGTAGGCCCGGCCGGCTGTGGCGCCGTAAAGAGCCACGTTGCCGACGACGCAGTTGTCATGCGCCGCGTAGGCCGCATTCTCCGGCGGACGGACTATCAGCTTGCCGCCGGACAGGCCCTTGCCGAAGCCGTCGTTGGCGTCGCCCGACAGGCGGATGGTCACCCCCGCCGGGAGAAAAGCCCCGAAGGACTGCCCTCCGCCACCCTCGGCGTCGATCTGGATCGTGTCCTCCTCCAGACTGCTGCCGAAGCGCTCCGTCACGCGGCTCCCCAGCAGGGTGCCGAAGGTGCGGTCGGTGCTGGAGACGCGGACGCTGCAGCGCATATGGGGATCTCCCGCCGCGCAGGCCTCCTCCAGAGCCGGGATCAGGACCCGTTCATCCACGGTCTTCTCCAGGGCAAAATCATAGATATCCGCCGGATCGAAGCACCTCTTGGCGCTGTGGGCGTAGCGGCTGTCCAGGATCCTCGTCAGGTCCGCCAGGGACCCGCGCAGGGAGTGCTCCGCCCCGCGAACGCTGAGCCGGTCGGTCCTGCCCACCATCTCCTGCACGGTCCTGAAGCCCAGCTGCGCCATGATCTCCCGGAGCTGCCGGGCGATGAAGAGCATGAAATTGCGGACATATTCCGGCCTGCCGGAGAAGCGCTTCCGCAACTGCTCATTCTGGGTGGCGATACCCGCCGGGCAGGTGTCTTTGGAACAGACCCGCATCATCATGCAGCCCATGCACACCAGCGGCGCCGTGGCGAATCCGAACTCCTCAGCGCCCAGAAGCGCCGCGATGGCCACGTCCCGGCCGCTCATGAGCTTGCCGTCCGTCTCCAGGATCACACGGCTGCGCAGGCCACTCTCGATGAGGCTCTGGTGCGCCTCGGACAGCCCCAGCTCCCAGGGAAGCCCTGCGTGATGGACGGAGGAGAATGGCGCCGCCCCCGTCCCCCCGTCATAGCCGGAGATCAGGATGACCTGGGCGCCCGCCTTGGCGACGCCCGAAGCGATGGTGCCGACCCCGCACTCAGAGGCCAGCTTCACGCTGATGCGGGCTTTTCTCCCGGCGTTTTTCAGGTCATAGATGAGCTGGGCCAGGTCCTCGATGGAATAGATGTCGTGGTGGGGCGGCGGGGAGATCAGGGCCACGCCAGGGGTGCTGCAGCGGGTCGCCGCCACCCAGGGGTAGACCTTCCGGCCGGGCAGGTGGCCGCCCTCGCCGGGTTTGGCCCCCTGGGCCATCTTGATCTGGATCTCCTGAGCGCTGCACAGGTAGGCGCTGTTGACGCCGAAGCGGCCGGAGGCCACCTGCTTGACTGCGCTGTTGCGGATGGTGCCGAAGCGGGAGGGATCCTCGCCGCCCTCGCCGGTATTGGACTTGCCGCCCAGGCTGTTCATGGCCTCCGCCAGGGTCTCGTGGGCCTCCTTGGAGAGAGAGCCGTAGGACATGGCGCCGGTCTGGAAACGCTTCACGATGGACGCTTCGCTCTCGACCTCCTCGAGAGGCACCGGCTCCGCGGCGGGCACCAGGGACAGGAGGGCCCGCAGGGTGTGCGGTCTTCCTTCATCGTCCACCAGTTTTGTATATTCGCAGAACTTCTCGTAGCTGCCCTCCCTGACCGCCTGCTGGAGCAGGATGATGGTGCGAGGGCTGTAGAGATGGTCCTCTTTGTCCTCCCCGCTGCGCAGAGAGTGGAAGCCCAGAGAATCCAGGCTGGTGTCCGTGGGCAGACCCAGCGGGTCGAATCCCCGGTCATGCCGGTACTCCACGTCCTCACCGATCTCCCGGATTCCGATGCCGCCCACACGGGAGACAGTCCCGGTGAAATAGCGGTCGATCACCTCCCGCCCGAGCCCGACGGCCTCGAAGATCCTGGCGGACTGGTAGGACTGGATCGTGGAGATGCCCATTTTGGCGGCGATCCTGGTGACGCCGGTGAGAAGGGCTCTGTTGTAGTCTTCGACGGCGGTATAGGGGTCCTTGTCCAGGATCCCCATGCTGATCATCTCCCGGATGCACTCGTGGGCCAGGTAGGGCTGGACCGCCCGCACACCGAAGCCCAGGAGCATGGCCATGTGGTGGACTTCCCGGGGCTCCCCGCTCTCCAGGATCAGGGAGACGCGGGTCCTTTTTCTCGTCCGGACCAGATGCTGTTCCACGGAGGAGACAGCCAGCAGAGAGGGGATGGGCATGTGGTTCTCGTCCACGCCCCGGTCGGACAGGATGATGATGTTGTGTCCGTCGCCTGCGGCGCGGTCCACCTGCACGTTGAGCTGCTCGAGGGCGTGCTCCAGGGAGGTGTGCTTGTAGTAGAGAAGCGGGACCGTGGCGCAGGAGAAGCCCGGCCGGTCCAGCGCGCGGATCTTGAGCAGGTCCGTCACAGTCAGGATCGGATTGTTGATCTCGAGAACCCGGCAGTTGCCGCTGCCCGGCTGCAGCAGGTCGCCGTCCGAGCCCACGTAGACCGTGGTGTCTGTCACGACTTTCTCCCTCAGGGAGTCGATGGGCGGATTGGTCACCTGGGCAAAAAGCTGCTTGAAATAGCAGAACAGCAGCTGATGGTGCTCCGAGAGCATCGCCAGCGGAACATCATGTCCCATGGAGACCGTTGGCTCGATGCCGTTCTCAGCCATGGGCAGGATCTGGTCCCGCACGTCCTCGTAGGTGTAGCCGAAGGCCTTGTAGAGGCGGTCTCTCTGGATCTGCGGGTGATCTGCGATCCGGTGGTTCGGGATCGGGAGCCGGGAGAGGTGCAGGAGCGATGTGTCGAGCCACTCCCCGTAGGGCTGCGCCTCCGCGTAGCGGTGCTTGCACTCCCCGTCGGTGATGATCCTTTTCTCCCGCGTGTCCACGAGCAGGATCCGGCCGGGCTCCAGGCGGGATTTCTGTACGATATGGTCCTCCGGGATATCCAGGACGCCCACTTCGGAGGCGAGGATCAGCCGGTCGTCATCCGTCACGTAATAGCGGGACGGGCGCAGGCCGTTGCGATCCAGCGTCGCACCAAGCAGTTCGCCGTCCGTGAAGAGGATCGCCGCCGGTCCGTCCCA
>DGGX01000062.1:637-8302 GCA_002392385.1 Lachnospiraceae bacterium UBA3863 | reverse complement strand
GGGCTCCATCATGGTGGCGTAGTAGTGGTAGAAGTCACGCTCCTGGCGACGCATGAAGCCGTTGTTTTTCCAGGGTTCGGGAATGGTGACCATCATCGCCAGCGGCAGGTCCATGCCGTTCATGTACAGGAACTCCAGCGTGTTGTCCAGCATGGCGGAGTCCGAGCCGGAGGCGGTGATCACCGGGTAGATCTTGTCCACGTCCCTTGCGGGAAAACAGGAGGACATGGTCTCCTCCCGCGCCAGCATCCTGTCGGCGTTGCCGCGGATGGTGTTGATCTCGCCGTTGTGGGCGATCATCCGGTAGGGGTGGGCCCGCTCCCAGGAGGGCAGCGTGTTGGTGGAGAAGCGGGAGTGCACGATGGCGATGGCGCTCTCATAGAGGGGGCTGCGCAGGTCGTCGTAGAAACGGCGCAGCTGTCCCACCAGGAACATGCCCTTGTAGACGACAGTCCGGGAGGAGAGGGAGCAGATATACGTGTCCTCGCTGCTCTGCTCGAATTCGCGGCGAACCACATAGAGACGCCTGTCGAAAGCGATGCCCCTCTCCACGCCGGCCGGCCTGGCCAGGAAGCACTGGCGGATGCACGGCATGCAGTCGACTGCCCTCCTGCCGAGGATCTCCGGGTGCACCGGCACGTCACGCCAGCCGAGAACAGGCAGGCTCTCCTTGGCCGCAATCACCTCGAACATGCGCTCCGCGAAGGTCCTGCGCATCGCGTCCTGCGGGAGAAAGAACATCCCGACGCCGAAATCTCCCTCTTCTCCCACGCGGAAGCCGCTCTCCCCGGCCGCCGCAGCGAAAAACTTCCCGCTGATCTGCAGCAGGATCCCCACGCCGTCGCCCACCTCGCCGGTGGCGTCCTTTCCGGCGCGGTGCTCCAGCTTCTCCACGATGGACAGCGCGTCATCGATGACCCTTCCGTCCCTTCGCCCGTCGATATTCACGACCGCGCCGATCCCGCAGGCATCGTGGTCCGTAAGCCGATAATCAGGATACGCGTACTGTGCACTCTGCTCTTTCATCTTGCACCTCGTTCAGGCTCACAAAGGGGCCAGAGGCTCACACAGGGGACGGTTCTCTGTGTGAGCCAGCAAATATGCGGCTTCGCAACGCATTTTCAGCTGCATTCACACAGAGAACCGTCCCCTGTGTGAGCCCCCTGTGTGAGTCCCCTTCATCGCAGCGAGAAAAGGATCTCCCCGTAGGTCGGATACGGAAGGAAGGCGTCCGGAATCTTCTGTTCGGCGCCGTCCACCACTGAACGCAGCTGCTCCATATCCTGCAGGACCGTCGACTCGTAGAAGGCCGCCTGCGCCAGGCCGTCGCCGATCTGCTCCGCCTGCTGCGTGTCGGCTGACAGTTTCTGCAGGCGCTCCTGCATAGCTGCCGCATCCGCGGACAGTTCCCGTATCAGGGACTCCTCCAGGGACAGCCCCGCGTCCGGCACGAGCGCCTTCTTCAGAGAGGCCTCCTGCGTCAGCTCCTTCAGATAGCTCACCAGGCCGGCAGTGAAGTCCTTGCGCACCATCTCCTGCAGTGTCAGCGACTCGATGTGCACGGTCTTGGAGTAGTTCTCCAGCAGGATCTCGTAGCGGGAGTAGATCTCCTCCTTCGAGAAGATCCCGTGGGAGGTGAACAGCCCGATACTCTTCTCACTGATCCAGTGGGGCATGGCGTCCGGCAGGGAGCGCAGGTCGTCCAGTCCGCGTCTGTGAGCTTCTTCCACCCACTCATCTGTATAGCCGTTTCCGTTGAAGAGGATCCTCTTGTGGACGGTCAGGGTATCCCGCAGATACTGCCGCACTGCCTGCTCCATCTCTGCGGCGGGCACGCCTTCCAGCGCGTCCGCGGTCCTGCGCAGCGTCTCCGCCACCGCCGTGTTCAGGACGATGTTGGCGTTGGCCACGGAGAGCGAGGACCCCGGCATACGGAACTCGAACTTGTTGCCGGTGAAAGCAAAAGGCGACGTCCTGTTGCGGTCCGTGTTGTCCTTTGTGAAGTGGGGCAGGATCTTCGCGCCTGTCTCCATCTGCACCTTGCCGGTCTCGTGGAAGGCAGATCCGTCCTCGATACTCTGCAGCACACCGGCCAGCTCATCGCCGACGAACATGGAGATGATGGCGGGCGGCGCCTCATTGCCGCCGAGGCGGTGGTCGTTGCCGGCTGTGGCCACGGAGACGCGGAGGATGTCGGCGTACTCATCCACAGCCGCGATGACCGCCATCAGGAACACGAGAAAACGCAGATTCTGCGCCGGATGACTGCCCGGATCGAGCAGGTTCTCTCCCTTGCCCGTGGAGATGGACCAGTTGTTGTGCTTGCCCGATCCGTTGATCCCCTCGAAGGGCTTCTCATGCAGCAGGCAGGCCAGATCCATGCGGTCGGCGACCTTCTTCATGACCTCCATGGTCAGCTGGTTGTGGTCCACAGCGATGTTGGTCGTCTCGAAGACCGGCGCCAGCTCGTGCTGAGACGGAGCGACCTCGTTGTGCTTGGTCTTGGCTGGGATGCCGAGCTTCCACAGTTCCATCTCCAGCTCGTGCATGTAGGCGGCCACTTTGGGCTTGATGACGCCGAAATAGTGGTCTTCCATCTCCTGCCCCTTGGGTGCCGGTGCGCCAAGGAGCGTGCGCCCGGTGAAGAGCAGGTCCTTGCGCTTCTTGTAGTCCTCCTTGTCGATGAGGAAATACTCCTGCTCCGACCCCACAGTGGTCTGGACTCTGGTCACTTCCTCGTCACCCAGGAGCCTGAGCACCCTCACCGCCTGCCGGCTCAGCGCTTCCATGGAGCGCAGGAGCGGGGTCTTCTTGTCCAGTGCCTCCCCTCCGTAGGAGAGGAATACGGTCGGAATATACAGCGATCCGTCCTTGATAAAAGCAGGCGACGACGGATCCCATCCGGTATAGCCCCTGGCCTCGAAGGTCGCCCGGAGACCGCCGGAGGGGAAACTCGATGCGTCCGGCTCGCCCCGGACCAGCTCCTTGCCCGAGAATTCCATCAGCACCGTGCCGTCCGGCTCGGGGGAGAGAAAGCCGTCGTGCTTCTCCGCTGTCAGGCCGGTCATCGGCTGGAACCAGTGGGTGAAATGGGTCGCTCCGTTCTCGATCGCCCACTCCTTCATCACGGAAGCCACCGTATTGGCCACGTCCAGTTCCAGGTGCGTGCCGTTGGCGATCGTCTTGTGGACCGCCTTGTACACATCCTTGGGCAGACGCTCTCTCATTACGCGCTCATTGAACACCAGACTCCCGTACAGCTCGGGGATCGATCTCTGTTCTCTCATCTCTTCTCTCCTCCTTGTCTTATGGCCTGAGGCGCACTTGCCGGATTGTTTTCCGCACAGTGCACCGCGCAATTTCGTTTTAGCATACGTATTTTCGCAGGTCAACGATTCGTCCATACCGAAAAGCTATCGTAAACCCGAGGGATCCGGTATGTCTGCGCCGTTGTTTTTTCGCCGGGCGGATGGCATGCTTTTTAAGAAATAAAAAAGGTCCCGCACGGAAACAGCCTGCAGTGTGCATGCAGTGCCGCGGTGTCCGTGCGGACGACCGGAAAGGAAATCTCTATGTGTTCGATACTCGCCTGCAGCCGCTCTTCCCTGTCGGAAGAGACCTTTGCCGCTCTCCTGGCCAGGACCGCCTCCCGCGGCCCGGATGCCTCCCGGATCCTGCGCGTTCCCTGCGGGATCCTGGGCTTCAACCGCCTGTCCATCATGGGGCTGACGGAAGAAGGCATGCAGCCTTTTGTATACGGAAAAAACGCGGTCGTCTGCAACGGCGAGCTCTACGGGTTCCGCCCTCTCCGCACCTATCTGGAAGGGCTGGGATACTCCTTTGCGAGCGACAGCGACTGTGAACTGCTCCTGCCTCTCTACGAGCGGCTGGGCAGCAGTATGTTCTCTCTGCTGGACGCGGAATTTGCCCTGGTTCTCTTTGACGGCGCCTCCGGCGGCCTCGTCGCGGCACGCGATCCCATCGGGATCCGTCCTCTCTATTACGGATACGATGAGACCGGCGCCATCTGGTTCGCGTCTGAGCCCAAAAGTCTGGTGGGCGTCTACGGACTGATCCTGCCTTTTCCGCCCGGTCACTTCTTCCGGGACGGTGCCTTCACCTGTTACTGCGATCCCTCCTCGCCGGCGGGTCCCGTGGTCGGGGGTGACATCGTGCAGGGAGAGGGGGCAGACGTCGGCGGGAAGTGCAGCGACATCGATGAGATCTGTGCCGGGATCCGCAGCCGTCTCCTGAAGGGTATCGAAAAAAGACTCGACGCCGATGCCCCGGTCGGTTTTCTCCTGTCGGGCGGCCTCGACTCTTCCCTGGTCTGCGGCGCTGCCGCCAGGCTTCTGGACAGGCCTCTGCAGACCTTCTCCATCGGCATGGACACTGACGCCATCGACCTCCGCTACGCGCGCAAAGTGGCGGACTACATCGGCAGCGACCACCATGAGGTCATCATCTCCGGACAGGACGTCCTGGAGGCGGTCGAGCCGGTCATCGCAGCACTCGGCACCTACGACATCACCACCGTCCGCGCGTCCATCGGCATGTACCTTGTCTGCAAGTGGATCCATGAAAACACGGACGTCCGGGTCATTCTCACCGGCGAGATCTCGGACGAGCTGTTCGGGTACAAGTACACGGATTTCGCTCCTTCCGCGGAGGCCTTCCAGGAGGAGGCGCGCAAGCGCATCCGCGAGATCCACATGTACGATGTCCTGCGGGCGGACCGCTGTATCAGCGTCCACTCCCTGGAGGCGCGCGTGCCCTTCGGCGATCTCGACTTCGTCGACTACGTGATGCGGATCGACCCGGCACTGAAGATGAACCGGTACGGGATCGGCAAGTACCTCCTGCGCCGCGCCTTCGAGAAGGACGCGCTGATCCCCCGGGAGATCCTCATGCGCGAGAAAGCAGCCTTCTCCGACGCCGTCGGCCACTCCCTGCGGGACGATCTCATGGCGTACGCGGAGCGCACATACAGCGACGGGGAATTTCAGGCGCGCTGTGCCCGCTATGACCATGCCCGCCCCTTCACGAAGGAGTCCCTCCTCTACCGCGAGATCTTCGAGAAGTACTACCCCGGCCAGTCACAGATGATCCCGGACTTCTGGATGCCCAACCGCAGCTGGGACGGCTGTGATGTGAACGACCCGTCTGCCCGCGTCCTCTCCAACTACGGCGCGAGCGGCCGATGACAGCAAGACCGCGCAGGGAACGGTTCTCTGCGCGGTCTTACGCGGTCTTGCGATGTTACAGCATCTCTGCCCCTTCCGGGATCTCAAAGACCGGTTCTTTCACGCGGTAGCGGTCCCCGTGGATCCGGTCCTCTTCCATGAAGTCCTCTACGAACTCCAGGAACGCCTGTACCAGTCCGCGGGGCGGGGCGCTTCTCTCCCAGGTGCAGAAGTACTCGATGTATTTGGCAGGCTCCGTGATCACCCGCGTGGCGATATGCGGATTGGGCGTGTAAGTCCCCTGCGGGAAAATACTGATCCCCGCCCCCTGCTCGGCGAGGGCGACGGCGTCCACGTAGCTGGACAGTGTGCACAGGATCTGCGGCTGGACGCCGATGTCGCTGAACCAGCGGCGGACCGCCTCGATCCGCGACGGACGGTCGGGAATGATCAGGGGCTCACCCTCCAGTTTTCTCAGCGGCAGCTCGCAGCCGGACTCCTGCGTCAGCGGATGCCCTGCCGGCAGGATCGCCACCCAGGGTTCTCGGCCGACACTGATCCCCTCCAGCTGCTCCGCATCGTACGGTGCCGCGATCACGGCGATATCGATCAGCCCCCGGTGCAGCTGTTCCGCCACTTCGTCGCTGCTCCCGTTCCAGAGAGAGAATTCCACCAGCGGAAATTCCTCCCGGAAGCCGGCGATCCAGCGTGCGGTGAGATAGGGTGCGCGGCCCTCCACCTGTCCGATCCGGATCTTCCCCGTCATCTCCTTGTCCAGCGATCGCAGTTCCTCCCGGGTGTCCTGCACCAGTTTCAGGATCTGCTCGGATCTCTTGAACAGGACCATGCCGGCATCTGTGAGCTGCAGCCGGCGTCTGCCGCGGATGAACAGCTGAACGCCCAGGTCCTCCTCCAGCTGCCGGATCTGCGCGGAGAGCGGCGGCTGGCTGATGTGAAGCTTGCGGGCGGCGTGTGTGATGTTCTGCTCCCTGGCAACCGTGTAGAAATACTGAAGCGTCTTGAAATCCATAAAAAGCCTCTCTTTCCAAACACTTCTGCAGTCAAAGGTATTGTATACCCTGCGTCGTCCCTACGCCAATTGTTTGGATCGTGCCTTACCATATGAAAAAGCTATGATAAAGGATCCGGGATCCCTATAGCCGGTTTCTGGTCTTTCCGGTGCGGCAGCGTATAATAGACTGTGTTTTAGGAAGGAATTCCGCTGTACAGGAGGTGCATGAAATGGCAGTGAAGTATGTTTTTGTCACCGGCGGTGTTGTTTCAGGGCTGGGGAAAGGCATTACAGCCGCCTCACTGGGCAGGCTTCTGAAGGCGCGGGGCTACCGCGTGACCATGCAGAAGTTCGACCCCTACATCAACATGGATCCGGGGACCATGAACCCGATCCAGCACGGCGAGGTCTTCGTGACGGACGACGGGACGGAGACGGATCTGGATCTGGGACACTACGAGCGCTTCATCGACGAGAGCATGGACCGCGGCAGTAACGTGACCACCGGCAAAGTCTACTGGACCGTCCTCAACAAAGAGCGGCACGGCGATTACGGCGGCGGGACCGTGCAGGTCATTCCCCACATCACTGATGAGATCAAGCGCCGTTTCTACCGCAGCGGCGATCCGGAGACCACCATCGCGATCATCGAGGTCGGCGGCACCATCGGGGACATCGAGAGCCAGCCTTTTCTCGAAGCCATCCGCCAGTTCCGCGCGGAGGTGGGCCGCGAGAATGCCATTCTCCTCCTGGTCACCCTCATCCCCTACCTGCGCTGCAGCCATGAGCTCAAGACCAAGCCGACCCAGATGGCCGTCAAATCCATGCAGGGCATGGGACTGCAGCCGGATATCCTGATCTGCCGGAGCGAGCAGCCTCTGCCCCGCAGCATGAAGGAGAAGATCGCCCTCTTCTGCAACGTCACACCCGGCCACGTCATCGAGAACCTGGACATGGACTCCCTCTATGAAGTCCCTCTGGCCATGGAGCGGGAGAACCTCGCTCCCGCCGTCTGTCACCTTCTGAACCTGGAGTGCCCGGCGCCGGATCTCGATGACTGGAAGACCATGGTGGACGCTCTGAAGCATCCGAAACAGCGTGTGACCGTCGCCCTCGTCGGCAAGTACACCCAGCTCCACGATGCCTACCTCAGTGTGGCGGAAGCCCTCCGGCACGGCGGCGCGCCCACTTATACGGATGTACACATCGACTGGGTGGATTCGGAGACTCTCACGGACGAAAACACTGCGCAGCGCCTCGGCAGCGCGGACGCCATCCTCGTCCCCGGCGGCTTCGGAGACCGCGGCATTGACGGCATGCTGCGTGCGATCCGTTACGCCCGCGAGAACCGCGTTCCTTTTCTGGGTCTGTGTCTGGGCATGCAGCTGTCCATCGTGGAATATGCGCGGGACGTGCTCGGCCTCTCCGACGCGCACAGCATCGAGTTCGCGCCGGATACCGCACATCCCG
>DGGX01000062.1:0-591 GCA_002392385.1 Lachnospiraceae bacterium UBA3863 | reverse complement strand
AACGCACATCCCGTGGTCGCGCTCCTGCCCGGTCAGGAGCAGATCCGCGACCTGGGCGGAACGCTCCGCCTCGGCGCCTGCTCCTGCCGTCTGGCAGAGGACAGTCTCGCACGCACTCTCTACGGCAGGGAACAGATCGAGGAACGCCATCGCCACCGCTACGAGGTAAACAACGACTACCGCCCGGTTCTCACGGAAGGCGGACTGCTCTTCAGCGGCACCTCCCCCGATGGCCGGATCGCGGAGATGTGCGAACTCCCCCAGAACATACACCCCTTCTTCATCGCCACCCAGGCCCACCCCGAATTCAAATCAAGACCCAACCGCCCCCACCCCCTCTTCCGAGGCCTGGTGGAAGCCGCGCAGGAAATCCGCGCAGGGGACGGTTCTCCGTGCGGTCTTCGATAATTAAAAACCGCGCAGGGGATGTTTCTCTGCGCGGTCTCCGGTATCTTAAAGCCACGCAGAGGACCGTCCCCTGCGTGGTTTTCTGCGTAGTTTCACCTGTGCGAGGGTTGCTTCGTGTGCTGCCTTCTCGAAAGGCACTGCAAGCGGTGCGAGCGAAGCTTCTCCATACCGCCTCTGCAGCGC
>DGGX01000133.1 GCA_002392385.1 Lachnospiraceae bacterium UBA3863 | reverse complement strand
CCGTACCAGGTGCGGTCGAAGATCGTGATGTGGCCGGTCTTCGGCAGGCGGGTCCAGAAACGCCACAGGAAATGGCGGGCCTTCTCCGGAGCCGTCGGGCTCGCAATCGGCTCCACGACGTAGCCGCGCGGGTCCAGCGCGCCGGTGATGCGCTTGATGTTGCCGCCCTTGCCGGCAGCGTCCCAGCCCTCGTAGGCGATGATGACGGGGATCTTCTTACGGTAGATCTCGTTATGGAGAGCACTGAGCTCCTTCTGCAGGCTGTCCAGCTCGGTCTTGTACTCCTCGTCGGTCAGGACCTTGTCGTCCAGGGAGACCTCGGAGAGGAGAGGTGTCTTGTTGAGCGGGAAGGTGTTCTGCAGGATGGGGGCGGCCAGGGCGTGGTTTTTGAGGGCAGTGTCGATGCCCTGGTTCAGGAAGCGGAGGACCTGGAGCTCGGCCCATTTTCTCTCCTTGGCGTCGATGATGTACCAGGGAGCGGCGCTGCGGTTGGTATCCTCCAGGTAGCGGTCGTACTGGTCCAGGTAATCGTCGTAGTGCTTGTTCTCGTGGATATCGTCCTTGTTGACGCGCCAGCTGGTGTTCTTGCTGTCCTGGAGGGCCTCGATGCGCTTCTTCTGTTCCTTGCGGCTGATCTGGAAGAAGAATTTCATGACCAGGTAGCCGTTGTCGGTCAGGGACCGCTCGGTCGTGTTGATGCTCTTGACGCGGCGGGCGTAGTCGGCGTCGGAGATCTCGCCGTTCATCTTCTGGGTGATGACTTCATTCATCCAGAAGGTGTCGAAGAATACGAACTTGCCGGCCTCCGGGATCTCTTTCATGTAGCGGTAGAGGAAGGGGTAGCGCATTTCTTCCTCGGTGGGCATGGGCATGGTCCTGACCTTGAAGAAGCGGGGATCGATGTTCTTGATGACCCGGCCGATGACGCTGCCTTTGCCGGCTGCGCCCCAGCCCTCGAAGATCACCATGACGGGCAGTTTGGCCTCCTTGATCATGGTCTGGTAACCGGCCAGCTTATCGCGGGCTGCTTTCAGTTCCTGAGACAGCTGCTCCTCCTCAGGCTTCTCCGCTTTGACAAAATCCTTCAACATTGCCCTGCTCCTTTCTGCGGCGCCTCAAACGGCTGCCCTTGTCACATGGTTGGGTGAGGCTGTCGTATTGATCAGCTGTAGGCGACAATCCCCCATTGAAAAGATATTTTCATTATAGCAAAGTGGGCAGAAGACAGAATATGTGCAGATGTGGAATCTTTGACCGATTTTCAGTCATTTTGCACAAAAAGAGCATGTGCCTGGCCTTTCGGTTAGGCACATGCCCGAAAATGCCGACTCATCTGCGCAGGCGGGAGATGAGGACGCCCAGGGGGGAGCGTTTCTCGTGGAGGAGGCGGGCCGAAACGGCCGCCAGGCCGGCACTGGTGGCGGAGACGGAGAAGGTCATCTGGCGGTCGATCTCGGCGGCTATGTCCGCCCCGCTCTGGAAGCGGTCCGTCTTGGCGATGGACAGGCCGTCCGTCAGCATCTGGGTGAAAAAAGGCGGCATGCCGCTGACCATGGCGGAGGGGGGCACCAGGGCCTGTCCGCGGAGGCGTTCGGCGGCGCTGCGGGGATACTGGCCGGTGACGGCGCAGTAGATGGCGCCGGCCAGGCAGTAGAGGTCGGTGCGGCGGTCCAGGGTAGCCTGCACCACCAGCTGCTCCGGCGCGCAGAAATCCTGGTTCACGGCCTGGGGCATGTTGTCCGCCGTATGGAAGAAGGTGCCGGTGTCGTCCGGGACGGTCAGATAGTCGGCGTTGCCCCAGTCGATCAGGAAAACGCGGCCGTCCGCGCCCAGGAAGATATTCATGGGGCTGACGTCGCCGTGGAGGATGCCTTTCTTGTGGACCCGGTCCAGGATCAGGGCTGTCTCCCGGAGGACATAGGCGGCCAGGGCGTAGGGGATCCTTCCCCGGAACCTGCGGGCGTGCTCCTCACAGGTCATGCCGTCCAGGTAGTCCTTGACCACCCAGAAGGTGCCGGCCTCCTGAAAGGTGTCCAGAAGTCCCGGGACGCCGGGAACGTCGGACAGTCTGTCCAGCATTTCCGCTTCCCGCCGCATCTGGGCCCGTCCCAGGTCCTTCTGCTCGGGCGTCGCGCCTTCCATATGGTCGGGCTCGAATTTTTTCACCGCGGCGGGCCGGCCGGTCTCCAGGTCCGCGGCTCTGTAAATGATGCTGAAACCTCCCGTTCCCTGTACGCTCTCCAGACGGTAGCGGCCGTGCAGGAGGGTTCCGCATAAAGCATCTTTATTGTTATCGGGCATGTCAGTCTGCTTTCTGTAGTGTTATTGAATGATCCTTCTGCCTCCCATGATACTCCACCGCCGGCCGGAAGGAAAGATGCGCCGCGCAGGTCCTGTGAAAGGGCTGAAAATGGGTAAGCGTTTACAGTCAAAAACGCCTTTATACACAGACCGGTCCCTCCGCGGGGCCGGTCTGCGCCGGTATTTGATTGCATAAAGGCGTAAAAAGGAGAAACGCAGGGCCCGAAAAGAGTCCTGACAGGCCTTTAAAAAGTCAAAAATATCCCAATTTTGGTCAATACCTTTACTATTCTGATGCAGGAGCATCGAGTATTATAATAGCGTCAGGCGGGAGACCGCAGGACATCATAATTACCCCCCTAAACATTTTACATCCCCAGAGAGCGACCGACTGTTCCCCCAAGCAGCCGGCCGTTTTCATTTCGAGCGGTCGCTGAGAAGCCGCTCTTTTTTGTCATTCAGATAGACAAGGAAAGAAGCTTGGGCTACAATATAAATGTATAAAATTGTAAAAAACCGGGTGGCTTATGTTTTTCCGGAGCGCACCCGTCTGAAAGAGGTGTGCGGATGAAGAAAGAGCAAGGTTTCTGGGACAGGAGGACGCTGGCGGCCACGGCCGGCATGGTCCTTGTGAGCGTGGCCCTGGCAGCGGCAGCGCCTTTCCTGCGGGGGCCGGAGCCCCTGAAGGCTGCGGAGAACCTGACAAGAGAAGATATTGAATACAGACAGGTGGAGGCGCCGCAGGCGGCCTCGCCGGACGGCGTGATCTCCGCGGAGGAGTGGAGCGCCTTATATCCCCAGATCGCGGCTTCCATGGACATGAACAAGGATAACGAATATCATGTCAGCTACCTGGAGGAGTCGCCCTATCTGGTCAATATTTATGAAGGCTTCGGGTTCGCCAAGGACTATGAGAGCGCCCGGGGACACAACTACTGCCTGGAGGATGTGGCCGCCACGGAGCGTCCGCATGCCATGGCCAACTGTCTGACCTGCAAGACCCCCAATTTCACTAGGCTGGTGAATCAGCAGGGGCACAGCGCCTACAGCATGGACTTCCAGGAAGTCTATCAGCAGATGACGGAGGACACCAGCTGCTACAACTGCCACGGCAATGAGGCCGGCGACGCGGGCCGTCTGGTCGTCACTCATGATTATGTGACGGAGGCCCTGGGAGAAGGCTATGCGGGTATCGACCCCTCGGTCCTTTCCTGCGGACAGTGCCATATCGAGTATTATTTCGCGCCGGAGGACAAGGCGACCACCATGCCCTATCATGATGTGGCCGGTATGCACCCCACCGCGATCCTGGCCTACTATGACGAGCTCGGGTTCGCTGACTGGACACAGGAGAGCACCGGCGCCCGCCTGCTCAAGGCCCAGCATCCGGAGATGGAGACCTTCCTTCTGGGCAAGCACGCTGCCCTGGGCATGAACTGTGCCGACTGCCATATGCCCATGGAGATCGACACGGACGGGACGGTCTATCACAGCCATAAGTGGGTGAGCCCCCTGGAGAACGAGACCCTTCTGGCCAACTGCGCCAGGTGCCACCAGGACCAGGATATGACCGCCTTCGTGAAGAGGATCCAGGAACAGGTCACCGGCAGGGAGACCGAGGTGGGCAGCAGACTGTCCGAGCTCAAGGACGCCCTGGCGGCCGCTGTGGCGGACGGTCAGATGAGCGAAGAGGAGCTGGAGGCAGTCAGAAAGCTCTACAGGGAGGCCCAGTGGTACTTCGACTTCTGCTATGTGGAGAACGCCGAGGGCGCCCATAACTCCTCTCTGGCCAATGAGTGCCTGGATCTTTCGGAACAGCTGATCGAGGAGGCCATGGAGCTTCTCTGACCGGCGGGACAGAATGGAATAAGAACAAAGTATGTATGCGGTCCTGCGTTCTCCGGAGGAGACGCAGGACACTTTCTCACTCTGCGGAGAGATGTCAGGACCGGCGGACAGGACCGCCGGCATGACAGCCCGCGGGGACAGTGGACGGAACAGTCGTGGAATTGATCAGAAAAATATGGAAAATAGTGGGCTCCATGGGGTTTGCCATAGGTCTGCTCATAATTCTGGCGGTCTCCTGCGCCCTGGGAAGCTTCATTCCCCAGGGGGAGACCTATGCAGCCTACGCGGAGATGTACTCGGAGAGGACTGCGGGATGGATCCTGGCCCTGGGGCTGGAGGACGTCTACCACAGTCCCTGGTTTATTGTCATCGCCGTTTTTCTGTGCCTGAACCTGCTTCTCTGCAACCTGGTCCGGATCCCGCAGATCCTGCGGAGATACAGGGCGGCCGGCGAGATGCCGGAGGACACGGCAGGGCCTTCCGGGGAGGGAGACCAGGCCGCCGGCCCGCTGACAGCGGCCTGCGGGGACAGGGCGGAGGCGGAGAGCCTCATGAAGCATCTGGGCATCCGGGCCATCCGGGAGGGGCGGACGGCGGAGGGCCGCACCTGCCTCTACGGGGTCAGAGGACGCGCCGGTCTCTGGGGTGCCTGGGTCTGCCATCTGGGTGTCCTGCTCCTGATCCTGGGCTTCGGTCTGGGACAGACCATGAAGCAGGAATACACGGTCTACGGGCTGCCGGGGGACTCCCGCCAGGTGGGGGACACCTCCTATATCGTCACCATCGAGGACTTCCGGGTGGACCTGCGGGAGGATGACACGGTGGAGCAGTATACCGCCGATCTCACGGTCCGGGACGTCTCCACCGGGGCGGTACAACAGGGTACCACCCAGGTCAACGCGCCGGCCAGGATGTTCGGCATGACCTTCTACCAGAATTCCACCGGCTGGGCCGCCGGGATCCGTGTGGACAAGAACGGACAACTCCTGCAGGACGAGAATGTCTGCGCCGGCGACTATCTGGAGGTGGCGGACAAGCCGGACCTGGTCATCATGCTCACGGCCTTCTATCCGGATGTCCGGATGACCGACCAGGGCCCCATGACGGCCTCCTCCGACATCGTCAACCCGGGCTACCTCTACATGGTCTATTATCAGGGCCAGGTCCTGGGCATGAACGTGCTCATGCAGGACGAGGAGCTGACCATCGATGAATATACAGTCACCTTCCACGATCCGCAGAACTATACTCTGATCCAGATCAGGAGGGATCCCTTCACCCCGCTGGCCCTGGCGGGAGGACTGGTCACTCTGCTGGGCCTGTTCCTGGCCTTCTACTGCCCCCTGACACAGGTATGGGCCGTGGAGAAGAGGGAAGAGGAAGGCGGAAAGGGATGGACGGTCCGGGGGCGCTGCCCCAAGGGAGGTATCCTCTTCAGAGAGAGATTCAAGGAGGCGGCGGACAAGCTATGACGAATACCTTTCTGACCATTGAAAACGGATTGTTCACAGTGACGATGCTGCTGTATTTCGCGGCCATGGTTCTGTATTTTGTCTTTTTTGCCATGCAGAGGGAGAAGATGGCGGGCGCGGCGGCTGCCCTGCAGACGGTCGGCCTGGTCCTGCACACGGCGGCCCTGATCACAAGGGGGATCGGGGCGGGAAGATTCCCTATGACCAACCAGTATGAGTTCGCCACCAGCTTTGCCTGGGGCCTGTGCCTGGTCTGTCTGATCTTCGTCTACCGCTATAAATTCCGGGTGCTGGGGACCTTCGCGACGCCGGTGATCTTCCTGATCATCGGCTATGCCGCCATGCAGAGCAAGGAGGTCCATGAGCTCATGCCCGCCCTGCGCAGCGGCTGGCTGGGCTTCCACGTGTCCACGGCCATCATAGCCTACGGCGCCTTCGGGGTCTCCTTCGCGGTCTCGGTGATCTACCTGCTGCGGGAGCATATGAAGGACAATGCCTTCCTGCAGGCCCATGTGCCCCAGAAGGAGAAACTGGACATGATCAGCTACAGGGCGGTCTCGCTGGGGCTGCTCTTCCTGACCTTCACCATCGTGACCGGCGCCATCTGGGCCGAGAGGGCCTGGGGGACCTACTGGTCCTGGGATCCCAAGGA
>DGGX01000007.1 GCA_002392385.1 Lachnospiraceae bacterium UBA3863 | reverse complement strand
ATCTCATAGACCAGATGATGCAGGCCTCTGGAAGAAGTCGTCCCGATATACATGCCGGGCCTCTTCCTGACAGCCTCCAGTCCCTCGAGAACCTGGATATTGTCCGCTGTATAATCTCCGACGTCGGTCGTATCGCTGACATTGTCGTCCGCCTGATTTTCTTCCTGCATCACATCGTCAGACTGTTTCAGGTCAAAAACATCCTCCGGAAGATCTTTTCTGTTCTGTTCCTTGTTCTCTCTGCTCATTCTCTCTCCATTCGTGTTTCTTCTGCTTCCGGTGAATTCGACATGACAACTCTGCCGTTTTCAATTTTGTACAGTCTGTCGATAGAAAAACGATGATCCACGAATTCATCCAGTCCCGTACAGGTGATCAGCGTCTGATTGCCTCCGATGGTGTCCAGCAGGTAATTCTGCCTGCCGCTGTCCAGCTCCGACAGCACATCGTCCAGCATCAGGACCGGCCTGTCCCCGATCAGCTCCTTCACCAGTTCGATCTCCGACAGCTTCAGGGAGAGGGCACAGGTCCTCTGCTGGCCCTGGGAGCCGAATCTTCTGAGATCGATCTCTCCGTCAAAGAAAGTAAAATCATCCCTGTGCGGTCCCGTAAAGGTCATCCGCATGGCGATATCCCTGTCTCTGGACCTGCGCAGCTTAGCGCCGAACTCGTCCGCCGCCGTATTGGGCTCATAGACCAGACGCAGCTTCTCCCTGCCGCCGGACAGCCTGCCGTGGATCTCCTCCACCACGGGGATCAGCTGGGACAGGAACTTCTCTCTGCGCTGTATGATGCGGACACCGTACTCTTCCAGCTGTCCGTCCCACACATCCAGCGTGTCCGCCAGCTGCGGGAACTGAGCGATATCCTTGAGCAGCTTGTTTCTCTGCTCCAGGGTCCGGTTATACTGGTTCAGGTCGTGCAGGTAGGAGGCATCCAGCTGACAGAGCTCCAGATCCATGAAACGCCTTCTCTCCGCCGGTCCGTTCTTGACGATGCCCAGATCTTCCGGTGAGAAAAAGACAATATGAAGAAGACCCACCAGCTCGGAAGCCCTGCGGATCCTCTGTCCGTTGATCGCGATCCCCTTACTCTTCATCTTCCGAAGGTGCATATCCACTCTGTAGTCGATATCACCCTTCAGAAGCTCTGTGCGGATATGTGCTTCCTCCTGTCCGAAACGCACCAGATCACGGTCTCTGACACCCCTGTGGGATCTGGTCGTCGAGACCATGTACAGTGCCTCCAGGATGTTCGTCTTGCCCTGGGCATTCTCACCGTAGAGAATGTTCGTCCCGGGAGAAAACTCCATCTTCAGACTCTCATAATTTCTGAAATTGGCCAGTTCCAGTGATTGAATGATCATTCCTGTCCGTCACTTCTTGCCGGGGCACATACGGTAAAGGAATGGCCCTCCATTGCCACTGTATCTCCATTCCGGAGCTTCCTGCCCCGTCTGGTCTCTGTCTCTCCGTTCACCAGGACCCTGCCCTCCTCGATGAGGAGCTTGGCTTCCACGCCGGAGCCGACAAGTCCTGCCAGCTTCAGCGCCTGTCCCAGACGGATATATTCATCTCTGATGGTAATATTCATATCTCTCAATCAATGGTAATAAAGTTCACCGGCAGGATCAGGTAGCAGTAGGTCTCCTCCACATCACGGATATAGCAGGGAGCCTTGGGGCTCACCAGATAGAGGGTGACCTCATCCTGGTCGATGGCGCGCAGGGCGTCGATGAGGAACTTGGGATTGAATCCGATGTTCATCTCCGCGCCGTCCTTCTCAATATCGATCTCCTCGTCCATGCTGCCGAGGGTCGTATTGATCTTCATCTCCATGGTATCCTCGCCGATGAGGATGATCACGGGTTTCTTGTCCTCTTCCTTGACCAGGAGCGTCGCTCTGTCGATACAGCTGAGGAACTCTCTGCGGTTGACGGTGACACGGGTCTGGAAATCGCTGGACAGCATCCTGTCCACACGATAATACTCTCCCTCGATCAGTCTGGAGACCACGATGGTGTCATCGAAAGCGAACAGCACGTGCTTGTCGGTGAAATAGAGGCTCAGGGACCTGTCGGTATCACCGGACAGGATCTTGCTGATCTCCTGCATGGTCTTGCCGGGTACGATCACCTTGCGGTCGGGATAGGACTGGAGCAGCTCCACGCTCCGGATGGCGATCCGGTGTCCGTCCAGGGCGACCATGCGCAGACGGTCTCCGCGGATCTCCAGAAGCTCGCCGGTCATCATTCCGTTGCTCTCGTTGGAGGAAATGGAGAAGATCGTGCGGTTGATCAGGTCCTTCATGGTGAACTGGGAGATCCTGATCTCATCCTCTCTCTCGATCTGGGGGAGGTAGGTGAAGTCCGCACCGTCTCTGCCGAGAATGGTGAACTTGGCCTTCTCACAGGTAATGGTGATCTTCTCTCCCTCTGTGACGATCGTCACGTCGTTGTCCGGAAGCTTGCGGACGATGCCCATGAAGATGGACGCGTCTACGGCAATGATACCTCTTTCGATGATGATGCCGGGTACGGTCGTCTGGATGCCCAGCTCCAGATCATTGGCGATCAGACGGATCTCTGTGCCGGAGGCATCGATCAGGATGCATTCCAGAATGGACATGGTGGTCCTGGTGGGCACGGCTCTGGAAACGATCTGGATAGCCTGTGACAGATATGATTTATTGATCCTCAGTTCCATGAAGTGACTGCTCCTCCTGTGGGATTTGGGTCACCGTCCTCTTCGGGCCTGTGCGCGAGCACAGTATAGTATAGATCGTATTCTTAATCATAGAGGAGGTGAATAAGTGGACAACTGCCTATTATTATAGTAAAAACGCGCCTGAATTACAATGTTGCTGTGTGGAGGGGGTGTGGATATCCGCCGGATAAAGGGGACTTTTCTCCACATTTTTCTCACATGCGGCGGGGAGGCTTCAGGGGGCCTTTTAAAGTGATCGACAATCTTTTCCACATTTATAATGTCGATACTGTGGATAATTATGTCTGAATATTCAGTTTTTTAACGATCATATCCACATTCTGCCGCAGTTTTTCGTTCTGATGGATATCGGACTTGATCTTCTCCACACCGTAGATCACGGTGGAGTGATCCTTTCTGCCCAGCAGGGTGGCGACTTCCTTGAGGGGCATGTCCAGATAGGAACGGCACAGGTACATGACGATCTGCCTGGGGACCACGAACTCGGCGCTCCGGTTGCGGGAGACCACGGCACTGGTCTTGACGCCGTAATGCTCGCAGACTGTGTGCAGGATCTGCTCGGCCGTAACGGCGCTCTGTCCTTCGGGATCCACGATATCCTTGAGAGCTTCGCGGGCGGTATCCAGATTCAGGTCCGTCTTGTTCAGCCTGGAGAAGGCGATGATCTTGTTGATGGCGCCCTCCAGCTCACGGATATTGGACTTGATGTTGGTGGCGATATAATCCAGCACCTCGTCGTCGAATTTCCGTCCGGTGGCGGCCGCGTTCTTCTTCAGGATGGCCATACGGGTCTCATAGTCGGGCGGCGTGATATCCGCGATGAGTCCCCATTCGAAACGGGACCGGAAGCGTTCATCCAGTGTATCCATCTCTCTGGGCGGCCGGTCGGAGCTCAGAACGATCTGTTTGCCGGCCTGATGCAGCTCATTGAAGGTGTGGAAGAACTCTTCCTGTGTGGATTCCTTTCCTATTATAAATTGTATATCGTCGATGAGCAGGACATCCACGGTGCGGTACTTGTCGCGCAGACGGGACATGGAGGCCGCGTTGCCGCTTCGGATGGATTCGATCACCTCATTGGTGAAGGTCTCGGAGTTGACATAGAGGACCTTCTTGGTGGGAGTCTGCTCCAGGATATAATGGCCGATGGAGTGCATCAGGTGGGTCTTGCCCAGACCGGCTCCGCCGTAAAGGAAGAGCGGGTTATAGGTATTTCCGGGGGATTCCGACACTGCCAGGGCCGCGGACTGAGCGAAACGGTTGTTGCCGCCCACGATGAAGGTATCGAAACGATACTTGGGATTGAGCCCCGCGTTGACGAAGGCGGCGTTCATGGCCGGGGCAGACTCTTCCTGCGCGGCCGTGCTCTCCTTCAGATCGTTCAGGGCGAATCGGACGTCATAGCTGTCGTTGAACATCTCGCTGATGGTGAAACGGAAGGGATCCGTGAAGTTCTTCTCCAGGTAACTGAGAATAAACGGGTTCCCGGAGGGGTGCCCGATGGTGATCACGTTGTCTGCTGCCTTGACGAGCTCAAGCTTCTCGACCCATGTCTTGTAGGAGATGTTGGAGAGCTGGTACTCGTCCCGGATGTATTCCTTGATCTTGTCCCAGTTTTTAATAATAATATCTTCGTTCATTGCTGTTTGACTGCTCCTGTTTGAGAAATGATCTCTGATTTTTAAAAAGCGGAAATCTATTTCATTTTATAAGAAAAGGTCAAAAACTTCAAATTTCCGAAACAAATGTCATATGTGGATAAGCATGTGGATAAGTTCACAGGCAGTGGAGAAGATGAGGATAAAAAAAGGGTATTAAACAGGTCCTCGCAAAACCTCATACACACTCTGAACAGTGGAATAATCAAGGTTTCTGCCTTTTATATACACCTTATCCGCAGTTTTTCCACATTTTTATCGACACATTGTGGAAAGTGGAAAAGGCCTATTGTCTTAACATGTGGATAAGTGGATAATTTCAAAAGCACAAAATGTAGTATATATTTTTTTTTTTATTCAAGATATAGAATGCCGAAAAAGCCTGTATTTACAAAGGTTTTTCGGGTTTTTGTCCTTGACGGAAAAAGATATTTTCATTATAATTAAAAATGCTGTTCTACCCGCAAGGGACAGGAATCTGAGAACGACCTATTACAGAAGGAGGACAAATATATGGCAAAGATGACATACCAGCCCAAGAAGAGACAGCGGGCCAAGGTGCACGGCTTCCGCAGCAGAATGTCCACACCCGGCGGCCGCAAGGTCCTGGCGGCGAGAAGAGCCAAGGGCCGCGCAAGACTGACTGTCTGACAACAGCTCTGAAGCTCACGCCGAGGAGTGATCATACATCAGGATAAAAGGCCGCAGTAATGCGGCTATTTTATTAGAAAGATAACTGGAAGATCATAGGTATTGGAGCGGGATCATCGCCCGTCTGTATACTTACCGGGAGAATACATGGAGTCCTTAAGGAAGACGGAACAGTTTCTGCGCTGTTATAAGAAGGGCAGACGCTGTGCCAACGGATATCTGATCCTGTATGTTTGCGGGAACGGCCTGGGCCGTAACAGGATCGGTGTTGTTGTATCCAAAAAGGTAGGGAACAGTGTAGTCCGTCACAGAGTCAAGAGACTGGTAAGAGAAGTTTACCGACTGTCGGAGCAGGGGTTCAATAGTGGTTTGGACCTGACAGTCGTGGCGCGCAAAGATGCAAAGGATGCCGACTACCGGACGATCCGCAGCGCGCTTCTGCACCTGGCGATGAGGGCCGGAATCTATGATCAGACAGGCAATGATTAAAGCGATCCGCTTCTATCAGAAGTACATCTCCCCTATGAAGCACACACGGTGTCCTTATATCCCGACCTGTTCACAATACGGGCTTGAGGCTATTGAGAAATATGGTGCTCTGAAGGGGGGACTTCTTGCGCTGTGGAGAATTCTCCGGTGCAACCCTTTCTCCAGCGGCGGGTATGACCCCGTCCCGTGAGACAGAGCTGTGCGCTTTTTCTCTCATGGAAGCGGCGCGGCAGCAATGAACTGACCCATTTATTTATGAAGGGAGTAAATCATTGAATCCTATTCTGCTGCTAACCAAGAACACTGGCGTGATCATCGGACCCATTGCTAACCTGCTGGGTCTGCTGATGAACGGCATCTTCTATGTCCTGAACGGGATCGGGCTTCCGAATATCGGTCTGGCGATCATTATCCTGACGGTCCTGATCTATATCGCTCTTCTGCCGCTGACGATCAAGCAGCAGAAGTTCGCCAAGCTGCAGCGCAAGATGCAGCCGGAGCTCACGAAGATCCAGAAGAAATACGCGGGCAAGAAAGACGAGGCCTCCATGCGGCGTCAGCAGGAGGAGATGCGGTATGTTTACAGTAAATACGGCGTTTCCACCATGGGCAGCTGCGTCCAGCTTCTGATCCAGATGCCCATCCTTTTGGCCATGTACAGAGTTTTCTGGAATATCCCGGCTTATGTCGGTATGGTCAAACAGGCCTTCTTCCCCCTTGTGGATAACCTGATCGCCACAGAGGGAAGTGCGGAATATCTGCAGGGACTCACTGCTGCCAAGCAGTTTGCCAAGCAGTTCACCAACGAAAGCTTTACTTCCGGTGTCACGGAGTATGTGCAGAACACCTATATCGATGTTCTCAACAAGTTCTCCACCTCCGACTGGACGGCGCTGGGCGAGAAGTTCACTTCTCTGAGCGCTGACATTGCGACTACGACCGGCAAGCTGAGCACCTACAACAATTTCCTGGGCCTCAATATGGCCAATGCCCCCAGGGATGTCTTCTCCCAGGGAATGTCCTCCGGCCGCTATATCCTGGTGGTCGTGGCCCTGATCATTCCCGTGCTGGCGGCTGTTACCCAGTGGCTCAGTGTCAAGATGATGCCCTCTCAGCCCAACAATGATCCCAACGATCAGATGGCGGCTACCATGAAGAGCATGAATATCATGATGCCCCTGATGTCCGCTTTCTTCTGCTTCAGCCTTCCCAGCGGCATGGGCCTCTACTGGATCGTCGGTGCCGTGGTCCGCTGCATCCAGCAGTTCTTCATCAATAAGCACATTGACAAAATGGATATCGATGCCATGGTCGCCCGCAATCTGGAGAAGATGAAGGAGAAGGAAGCCAGAACAGGCAAGTCTTCCGGCCGCGCTCCTGCCTCCTCCGGATCGGTCGCCGAGAAATCTTCCGTCAATACCCGCAATATCAACAGCGCCAAGTACAGCACGAAGGTTTCCGGAGAAGCGGAGGAGAAGCTTCGCGACCGCCGCAGCGGCAGCGGGAAGAAGTATAAGGCAGGCAGTCTTGCCGCCAAGGTCAATCTGGTCGATGAGTTCAATGACATCGGAAAGAAATAAGTCACGACAGTGACGGTATAGAAAGGATACAGGAATGTCTCAGAAGTATATAGAGATTACCGAGAAGACACTGGACGATGCCATTACACTGGCGTGCCAGAAGCTGTCTGTCACCAGCAGTCGTCTCGAATATGAGGTCCTGGATGAAGGTAAGGCGGGTTTCTTCGGAATCGGTGCCCGTCCCGCCAGGATCCGTGCCCGCGTCCGTGAAGAAGCGGAACCTGTGAAGAGCGCCGCCAAGGCAGAGGTCAAACCCGAAAAGGTCGCCCCCGCCGCCCCTGTGAAGGAGGAGAATGCTGTCGCAGAACCTGCCGCTGTGCCGGAAACAGCCGCGGCAGAGATCGTAAAGGAAGAAAAGAAGGAGAGCCTTCCCCAGGACAAGCCTGTCTCTGAAGAGGAGAACGAGGCTGCGCCCGCGGAGGAAGAGACCTTCAGAAAGCCCGAGCGCCGCAGAAATGACCGCCGCAGAGGCGGGAGAAACGGCGGTTCCCGCCGCGGAGACCGCAGGGACAGAGCTGACAGGGCGCCCAGAAGAGAGGAAGAGCCCACCCAGTTCCTGACCGGCGCGGAGGTTCCCCAGCACCAGAAGAAGAAAGAGCCCGTCAAGGCCCACCTCACTGCGGAGCAGATCGAGGAGACCAAAGAGAAGGCAGAACGTTTTCTCAAGGATATCTTCGCGGCCATGAACATGGAAGTGGAGATCAATCAGGAGTATGATGAGGAAGAGGCCCTTCTCAGCATTGAGATGGAAGGGGATGACATGGGCGTCCTGATCGGCAAGCGCGGTCAGACCCTGGATTCTCTGCAGTACCTGATCTCCCTGATCGTCAACAAGGGCGTGGAGGGATATATCCGCGTCAAGGCGGATACCGAGGATTATCGCGACCGCCGCAAGAGGACTCTGGAACAGCTTGCCAGAAGGAAGGCTGCCTCTGTCAAGAGGAATCATCGTCCGGAGGCTCTCGAGCCCATGAATCCTTACGAGAGAAGGATCGTGCATTCCGCGCTGCAGGGAGACCGCTATGTGACCACCTACAGCGAAGGCGAGGGCGAGGATCGCCGCGTTATCATTACACTCAAGGATTGACAGAGTCCGTCAGCGCGCAGGCGCCGGCGGAACAGAGTCCAGTTCGGACAGCAGGATGAAAGCAGGCTGTCGCGGAGGTGCTCCGGGCACTGCCGCGGCAGCTTATTTCATTAACAGGAAGAGAAAATGGAAAGAGAAATGGGAGCAGATCCTTTCTTCGCGGCAGCGTCGGAGGAGGATACCATTGCCGCGATCTCCACGGCCATGTCAGAGGCGGGGATCGGCATCATCCGGATCAGCGGACCCGCGGCGGCAGCGATCGGTTCAAAGCTCTACCGGAGTCCTGAGGATATGAAGCAGGGCACGCGGCAGAACATCGGGGACTGGACGCCCGGCACGATCCGTTATGGCTATATCACAGACGCGGACGGGCAAATCATCGACGAGGTGATGCTGAGCTGGATGAAGGCGCCGCACACCTACACCACCCGGGATACGGTGGAGATCAATACCCACGGCGGCCTCTATGTGATGGAGAGAGTCCTCGGTCTGGTCCTGGAGGCAGGCGCCAGACTGGCGGAGCCCGGCGAGTTCACCAAGCAGGCATTTCTGGGCGGCAGGATCGATCTCTCCCGGGCAGAGGCTGTCATGGACCTGATCGGCGCAGGGAGCGAATATGCCAGGCGCACCTCCATGGCGCAGCTCAGGGGGGCCCTGTCTGACCGGGTGAAGGACCTGAGAGCCCGGATCCTGTATGAGACCGCTTTCATCGAATCTGCCCTGGACGACCCGGAGAATTTCGATCTGGAAGGGTATCCGGACAGGCTGCGGGGCATTCTGACGGAAGAGATCCGGGAGCTGGAGGATCTTCTGATCCATGCCCGGGACGGAAGGATCCTGCAGGACGGGATCCGCACAGTGATCCTGGGAAGACCCAACGCGGGCAAATCTTCTCTTCTTAACCTTCTGGCCGGTGAAGAGAGGGCTATTGTCACGGATATTCCCGGGACGACCAGAGATGTCCTCCGGGAGAGGATCCGGCTGGGCAATCTGGCCCTGGTGGTATCGGACACCGCCGGCATCCGGACGACGGAGGACCTCATTGAAGAAATGGGCGTCAGGCGGGCCAGGGAGGCGGCCAGAAAGGCGGATCTCCTCCTCTGGATCCTGGACGCTGCCCAGCCCCTCACAGAGGAAGACCGGCAGATCGGCGCCCTCGTCAGGGACTGCGTGAAGGAAGGTATCCGCTGTATCGTTCTTCTGAACAAGCAGGACCTGGATGTCTGCCTGTATGAGGAGGATATCCGGGCCATGGAGGAGGCGGCAGATCTGCCCCTTACTCTTCTCTCCTTCTCCGCCCGGAACGGAGAAGGCAGAGAGACACTGGAAGAGACGATCCGCACCCTCTTCCACGCCGGATCAGGCTACAGCCACAACGAAGCCCTGCTGACGGCCGCGCGGCACAGAGAGGCCGCCCAGGAAGCGCTGGAGGCCCTGCGCCTGGTGGTACAGAGCATCGATGCCGGTCTCAGCGAGGATTTCTACACGATTGATATGATGACAGCCTACAGGGCGCTGGGCCGGATCCTGGGTGAATCCGTGGAGGACGACCTGGTGGAGGAGATCTTCTCCCGCTTCTGTATGGGCAAATAAGAGACAGGAAAGACATATGCCGGAAAGAAAAGACTATCATATCGCCGCGGACGTCTGCGTGATCGGGGCCGGTCATGCCGGCTGTGAAGCCGCCCTTGCCTGCAGCAGGCTCGGTTTCGAGACCGTGATATTCACAATGAATACCGACAGCATCGCCATGATGCCCTGCAATCCCCACATCGGCGGATCCTCCAAGGGACACCTGGTGAGGGAGATCGACGCCTTGGGCGGCGAGATGGGAAGGAACATCGACAAGACCTTCCTGCAGTCTAAGATGCTCAACCGGTCCAAGGGACCGGCGGTCCATTCCCTGCGGGCCCAGGCCGACAAGGCGGAGTATTCCCGCAGCATGCGCCGGGTCCTGGAGGCCCAGGACCACCTGACCATCCGTCAGGCCGAGGTCACAGAGCTGCTGACGGAAGGGGATCCCGCACGCATCTGCGGCGTCAGGATCCACACGGGCACTGTCTATGACTGCCGGATCGCCATCATCTGCACAGGCACTTATCTCAATGCCCGCTGCCTGGTGGGCGAGAGCATCACGGAGACAGGTCCCGGCGGCATGCAGAGGTCCACGCATCTGAGCGATTCCCTGCAGGCACTGGGAATACCGCTCAGACGCTACAAGACAGGCACGCCCGCGCGTATGGACGGGCGGTCCATCGACTATTCCAAAATGCAGATCCAGAAAGGGGACGAGGAGGTCGTACCCTTCTCCTTCTCTACCGATCTCCAGAGCCTGCAGGATGTGGACCAGATGCCCTGCTGGCTCACCTATACCAATGAGGAGACGCACGCCGTCATCCGGGCCAATCTGGACCGCTCTCCCATCTATGCCGGCATCATCGAGGGAACAGGTCCCCGCTACTGCCCTTCCATTGAGGACAAGGTGGTCAAATTCGCCGAGAAGACACGTCACCAGGTCTTCATCGAGCCGGAGGGCCGCTATACCAATGAAGTCTATGTGGACGGCATGTCCTCTTCCATGCCCGACGATGTCCAGCAGCGGATGTACAGGACCGTACCGGGTCTGGAGAACTGCGTCATCGTCAAGAATGCCTATGCCATTGAATATGACTGCCTCAACGCCAATCTCCTGAAGCTGTCTCTGGAGAGCCGCGCTGTCTCCGGCCTCTTCTGCGCCGGTCAGTTCAACGGCTCCAGCGGCTATGAAGAGGCCGCTGCCCAGGGCCTGATCGCCGGCATCAACGCCTGCAACAAACTCCGGGGAAGAGAGCCCCTGATCCTGAAACGGTCAGAGGCTTACATCGGTGTCCTGATCGATGACCTCGTCACCAGGGACAACACAGAGCCCTACCGCATGATGACCTCCCGGGCGGAATACCGACTCCTCCTCCGACAGGATAATGCTGATTTACGACTTACAAAATACGGATATCAATGTGGACTGATCGACGAGGAACGCTATCAGAAGCTGGTCAGGAAGCAGGAGCAGATCGAGGCTGAGGTACGCCGCCTCAAGGAAGTCCGGATCGGCGCGGCGGCCCAGACCCAGAAGATCCTGGAAGAACTGGGCACGGCACCTGTCAAGACGGCCTGCAGTCTGGCCGAACTGCTCTGCAGGCCTGAGCTTCACTATGATGATCTTCTGCCGCTGGATCCCGACAGACAGTCCCTCTCTTCTCTTCCTGCGGATGTCAGGGAGCAGGTGGAGATCACCGTTAAATATGAGGGCTATATAGAGAGACAGAAACGGCAGGTCGTGCAGTTCGAGAAGATGGAGAACAGACGGCTTCCCGAGAATGTGGATTACCTGTCTCTGGAGGGACTCAGGCTGGAGGCCCAGCAGAAGCTGCAGAAGGCCAGGCCCGCATCCATCGGTCAGGCATCCCGGCTGTCCGGGGTGACACCGGCCGACACAGCGGTACTCCTGATCTATCTGGATAAGCTCCGCCGACAGAACAAGACATGAGATCCATAAGATGTTTCACGTGAAACATCCGTAACGTACAGAATAAACATTACAGGAGAGAGACATGTTAATAGCCGGGACAGAAGCCGCTCAGAAACGACTTGAAAAGCAGCTCTTAAGCTGGAATCTGCAGCTGACGGACGCCCAGTATGATCAGCTCAGACTCTACATGGAGAACCTTCTCCGGTGGAACAATGTCATGAACCTGACCACCATTACCGAGGTTGGGGACATCTATGAAAAACACTTTCTGGACAGTCTCGCGGCGGTCACCATGGGCAGACTGCCCCAGCTGGGCAGAAGCTGGGCGGATATAGGGACAGGCGCCGGTTTTCCGGGACTGCCCCTGGCCATTGCCTGTCCGGAGATCGAAGTCACCCTCATCGATTCCCTGCGCAAGCGCGTGAAGTTTCTCGAGGACACCGTCGAGCAGCTGGGCCTGAAGAATGTGCGTGTCATGCACGGCAGGGCGGAGGATCTGGCCCGCCAGAGGAGATACAGGGAGCAGTTCGACGTGGTCTGTTCCCGGGCAGTCGCCAACATGAGCACCCTTTCTGAATATACCCTTCCCTATGTAAAGGTGGGAGGGAGTCTCCTGGCTTACAAATCCGGAAACTTTCAGGATGAGCTCCGGGACGCTGAGAAGGCCATGCAGATCCTGGGCGGAGCTCCCCAGGAAGTGCTGGAGTACAGACTGCCTCTCACGGACTATCAGAGAGCCCTGATCCGTATTAGAAAGAGCGCCCACACGCCTTCCAAATATCCTCGCAGGGCAGGAATTCCCTCCAAGGAGCCCCTGGGAATCAATCAGAACATCAAATAATTAAATCAAGACACGATTGTTTCACGTGAAACATCTTTCCTTCCTTTTGACAGGGACAGAGATGTTTCACGTGAAACTCTTAGACTATTCATCTTTTCACAGATGTGTGATATGATGAGCAGGAACCTTTCGTAGTCCCTTATTTTACGCATACCGGCAGTGAAACAAGGGACAGAAAACATCATTCATTGGACAGGTGTGTGCATGGGAAGGATTATAGCAGCGGCCAATCAGAAAGGCGGTGTGGGCAAGACGACCACAGCCATTAACCTTTCAGCGGCTCTGGCAGACATGGGAAGGAAGGTGCTCCTGATCGATATCGATCCGCAGGGCAATACCACCAGCGGGATCGGTGTTGATAAGAACAGTCTGGAGAATACGGTCTATGAACTGCTTCTGGACGACTGTTCTGTTCTGGAGGCGATCCGGAGATCTGTTCTGCCCGGTGTCGATCTGATAGGATCCAATATCAATCTGTCTGCGGCGGAAATCGAGCTGATCGGTATCAACAGGAAGGAATTCATATTGAGGGACGCACTGGACTATGTGCGGGATGAGTATGATTATCTGATTCTGGACTGTCCTCCCTCTCTGAACCTGCTGACCGTCAATGCCATGACAGCCGCGGATTCTGTGCTGGTCCCTATCCAGTGCGAATATTATGCGCTGGAGGGTCTGAGCCAGTTGATCCATACCATCAATCTGGTCCGGGAGAGGCTGAATCCCAGGCTGGACGTGGAAGGGATCGTTTTCACCATGTACGATGCCCGTACGAATCTGTCTGCCCAGGTGGTCGACAACGTGAGGACACATGTGCAGCAACATGTGTACCAGACAGTCATCCCCCGGAGCGTGCGGCTGGCGGAAGCACCCGGTTACGGAGAATCGGTCCTGAGCTATGACCCGCGGTCTCCCGGAGCAGCGGCCTACAGAGCGCTGGCAGAGGAATTCGACCGAAGATGCCGGGAACGGACAGCCGGTCCGGCCTCGTCGGGACAATAAGGAGGGGCAGATGGCAAGAAAACACGGAGGACTGGGAAGAGGTCTGGACGCGCTGATTCCGCAGGTCATACCTATGTACCCTCCCCAGGAGGGGGCCGGCGGCAAGGCATCCACGGAGGTCTTCTTCTCAGATGAAGAGGAAGATGACCAGGAAGAGCAGTTTCTGACGGAAACAGCTAAAGCACCGGCAGTGCAGACAGCGGCGGAAGCGCCGTCAGTGCCGGAAGCGCCCGCAATACCGGAAGAGTCGGCAGCGCCGGCAGTACAGACAGACAGCACAGAAGAGGTCAGGACAGAGACTCTTGAAACGGTAAGCCCGGCAGCACCCGGCCAGACCGGCGCGGCCGTTCTGGTCAGGATCTCCCAGGTAGAACCTAACCGGAAACAGCCCAGGGAACTTTTTGACGATACTGCCCTGGAGGAGCTGGCCGATTCGATCCGCCAGTACGGGATCCTGCAGCCCCTTCTGGTGCAGGACAGGGGAGACCACTACGAGATCATTGCCGGCGAACGGCGATGGAGAGCGGCCCTGAAGGCGGGTCTTCACGAGATCCCCGTCGTGATCAGAGACTATACGGAACAGGAGATCACGGAGCTGTCTCTGATCGAGAATATCCAGAGAGAAGACCTCAATCCCATCGAAGAGGCCCAGGCCTATCAGCGGCTGCTGGAAGAGTTCGGCCTGAAGCAGGAGGAAGTGGCACAGAGGGTCTCCAAGAGCCGTACAGCTGTAACCAATTCCCTCAGGCTTCTCAAGCTGGATGAACGCGTCAGGCAGATGGTCATCGACGGCAGGCTCTCTATGGGCCAGGCCAGAGCCCTGCTGGCCCTCAGCATACCGGAAGAGCAGTACCAGACAGCCTGTCGGGTCATAGAGGAGGAGCTGAGCGTCCGGGAAGTCGAGAAGCTGATCCGGGAGCTGACCGGTGACGCGGCCGGAAAGAAGCCGCACAAGGAACGGGCCAGTAAGAGTACCGGTCCGGATCCACAGCTGAAGGCTATATACAAGCAGCTTGAAGAACGTATGAAGGGTGCCCTTCAGACCAAGGTCCGGATCCACGATAAGGGCGGCGGTGCCGGCCATCTGGAAATAGATTTCTACGGTACTGAGGATCTGGAGAGATTGATTGATAAAATTGTTTAAACAAATAGAAAGGATACAGCCATGATTGATATTAAGTTTCTGAGAGAGAATCCCGAGATCGTCAGAGAGAATATTCGCAAGAAATTCCAGGACGTCAAGCTTCCCCTTGTGGACGAAGTGATCGAATATGACCGGAAGTCCCGTGAAGCCCAGAAGGAAGCCGACGACATCCGCGCCTCCAAGAACAAGATCTCCAAGGAGATCGGCCTGCTCATGAAGCAGGGCAAGAAGGAAGAGGCCGCCGAGGTACGCGCTCAGGTACAGAAGAACAACGAGCGCCTGGTGGAGCTGGACGCGATCAAAAAGGAAGCCGACGAGATCATCCGCAAGGATATGCTCCTGATCCCCAATATCATCGATCCTTCCGTGCCGATCGGTCCCGATGACAGCGCCAACGTCGAGATCCAGAAGTATGGTGAGCCTGTGGTACCGGATTACGAGATCCCCTATCACACGCAGATCATGGAGAGCTTCGACGGCATCGATCTGGACAGCGCCGGCCGCGTTGCGGGCAACGGCTTCTATTACCTGATGGGCGATATCGCGCGTCTCCACTCCGCAGTCCTTTCCTATGCAAGGGACTTTATGATCGGCAAGGGCTTCAATTATCATGTGCCGCCGTTCATGATCCGAAGCGCGGTCGTGACGGGCGTCATGAGCCAGACCGAGATGGACGCCATGATGTA
>DGGX01000076.1 GCA_002392385.1 Lachnospiraceae bacterium UBA3863 | reverse complement strand
ACATGGCCTTGGCCGCGTCGATGGGCGAGCCGCCGCCGATGGCCACGATCCAGTCGGGCTCGAACTTCAGCATGGCGTCCGCGCCGCGCATGACGGTCTCAACAGACGGATCGGGCTCGATGCCGTCGAAGATCTGCACTTCCATGCCCGCTTCCTGCAGATAGGAGACCGCTCTGTCCAGGAAACCGAAACGCTTCATGCTGCCGCCGCCGACACAGATCATGGCCTTGTGGCCCTTGAAAGTCTTCAGGGTCTCCAGGGCGCCTTTTCCGTGGTAAACATCTCTGGGTAATGTGAATCTTGCCATTGTGCTGTCCTCCGTTTCTATATTATTAAAATAGGCAGGTGCCCCCGGAACGGGACACCTGCTCCATTATAATTGATAGTTAAAAAACAAACAATCGGTTAGCGGACAAGAACTGTTCTTTTGTCAGTACAATTTTAATGTTTCTGTGTATCCCTGTCCAGATGCACATCGATCTGGGGGTAGGGGATCTGGATCCCCTCGGCGTCAAAGCGGAGCTTGACCTGCTCGTTGACCGCCCAGGTGACGTCGAAATAGTAGTTCCTGTCGATCCAGAGCCAGGCGCCGAGCTCTATGGAGCTGTCCTTCCAGGCATTGACGAAGACCTTCATCTCCTCCCGGCGCACCACGCCGGGCTGGGCCAGCAGGACCTCCCGGATGATCTCCTTGGCCTTCATCAGGTCCGCGTCGTAGGCGATTCCGAAAGAGAATACCAGTTTCCTCTCGTCATTGATGACGACGTCCGTCACCGTGGTATTGGCCAGGGTGCCGTTCGGCACCGTGATCACCAGGTTGTCGATAGTCACCAGGGTCGTATAGACGATGCCGATCATCTGGACCGTGCCGCTGCCGTAGTCGGTAATGATATAATCCCCCACCTTGAAGGGCCGCATCAGGAGCAGCAGGATACCGCCGGCCACATTGGACAGGCTCCCCTGCAGGGACATGCCGATGGCCACGACGCCGGCGCTGATCACCGTCAGCACGGAGGAGGTATTGATCCCCAGCTGGGACACGATGAGAAATGCCAGGACCGCGTACAGGATGAAATAGGCCGCGGAGTGCAGGAAGCGGGCGATCCCCAGATCCATGCGGCTGCGCTCCGTGATCTTGTCCAGGAGCTTGAGGGCGAAGTTGATCAGGCGCTTGCCGACGAACCAGATCAGCAGGGAGATGAGCACATTCTTGACCAGGGTGACGGCCAGCGGCCCGATCATATCGATCATTTTCTCAAGGGTCATTTCTTTAAATCCTCAGTCATTCTGTAAAAGAAAGGCTCATCTGCCCTTCGATCTGGCTGTCTGTCTCCTGTCCCTGCCTGTGATTCTCCGCGGTCCTGCGCAGAGCCTGTCTCTCTCTCCGCAGGGGCGTGTAGTCCTTGTCCAGATAGAGCCGGAGCTGTGTCTCCGGGATCTCGAATTTCATCAGGAGGGTCCGCAGGATCCGGCACAGAAGGCCGGCGCTCAGGTGGGTCTCCACATACATGCGGGCGTCCGGGACCCGGGAGGGATCCAGGAGCCGGTTGGGATCCGAGCTGATCCGGGGCCTGACCCGGCCCATCAGATCGGGATCCCCCTCCAGGCTGGAGAAAAGCATGGGATCCAGATGGTTGAGCTCCCCGCAGACCTCGATCAGGACCTGCTTCCAGGTACGGACCTCCCGGTAATCTCCGAACAGGCGGTATCCCGCCGGCCGCCGGCTCTCCAGGTCCTCGGCGATCGTGTGGGGAACAGACCTGTCCACCCGGTACTTGCCGTAGTCCACGCCGGCGCCCTCAGCGGCGGCCTCTTCTCTGGCCTCCTTCTGCATGTCCAGCGCGTCCAGCTGAGCCCGGAGCCGGTCTATATCCCTGCCCAGCTTTCTGGACAGCTTCCGGCAGGCGGCCGCGCCTTCCTTGTCTCCCCGGGCGGTGAGGGCCTGGGCGTGCTCCCGCAGCCTGCTCTGGGCGCCTTCCAGCGACCTGAGCATCCTGGAGACACTGCGGGTCAGGTCCCCTGCCCTGCCGGGAACGCGTCCGGCTACTTCCCCCAGATATGCCTCATACATATGTCATCCCTCCTGCGCGGCGGCCGGTCCGTCCGATTCTGCCGCCGGTCTCTCCTGCTCCGCCGTCTCCCGTTTCTCTGTGGCTATACTTGATTCGTACTTCTCCTGCAGTCCCTCCCGCAGATCCTCGAAGAAGGTCCTGCCTCCGCTGTAGAGGAGCTTGCGGAAGGTGGCGTTGAATTGTTTTCTCTCCTGGGCAGGCAGCTCTCTCACTGCCTTCCAGATATCCCCGACCGAGCGCAGGCCGCTCTTCTGCAGCCCCTCCAGAGTGTGCTCCCCGGGCGCGTCGAAAAGGCCGAAGAGAAGGTCCACGAACTGCTGTTTTTCATCGTCCCTGAGACCGCCGATCCAGCCGCGCAGGGCATTGTCCAGAAACTGACTGGCCTCAGACCGCTCCTGCAGCCTGACAAAACGGTTCCCCAGGACCTGCCAGGAGAGGGCATCGTGCTGCAGGATGCCTGTCTGGCTGCTTTTCACCACCTGGTGGGACAGGGAATTGTTGAGCAGCATGCCCACCACGCTCATCTCGGGAACGAAGCTGACGACCCTGGGCAGGATCTCCTGATAGCCCCCGGATTCCAGGATCTCCTCGCGAAAGCCCGGCCCGTCGTTCGAGTATACCCTGTCGATCCTCTCCCGCAGCGCCGGGCTGCAGAAGGCGGAGGCGTAGATCGCCAGATTGCCGCCCTTGGAATGACCGCCGACCGTGAAGCGCTCGCCGGTCGCGCCCATATGCTGTTCCAGATACTCCACAGCCCTGGCCTGGGCAGGTGTCTCGTTGAGGTAGCTGAGGTTGAAGTCCTCCTTCCAGCCCACCAGGTTGTTATCCGTGCCGCGGAAGGCGACGTAGACCAGCTGCGTCTCTCCGCCGCCCCGGATCCGGTAGACCATGGCGGCGAACTGCTCCTCCCTGGTCTCGTCCACCACATTGACATAGCCGGAGATGGTCAGGTTCTTAAAGCGTTCCGAGGCTGCCATGGGCTCGAGCAGGAGCGGGGCGTGCCCGATCATGGTCGTCCTGGCCTCTACCTCCTCCCGGGTGTGGAGGGAGTAGTAGCGCTGGCACGCCTCCCGGACCGAGTATTCCCTCTCCTCGTCGAATACCCCTTCGAAATCCGTATAGGCCAGCTCCGCCAGTATCAGGTTGTCGACTTCATTGAAAGGATCCCTGTCCAGAGACAGGTCGCCCCGCCAGCTCAGATAATCAAAAAGATCTCCCATCTGTGCCTTCCCTTCCTGTCAATTCCTCTGTTCCGGATACCGCCGGTCATTCAAAAAGAATGCCTCGCATGCAGACTCTCTGCTCTCCTCTGTCATAGTCCCAGCTGTGGAAAGATCCCCCGCCGCAGAAGGCGTAGTGCTCACAGGCACGGCAGGCGGCATTGTCCTCCCCGGGATGCCGCCGGAAGATCTGAAAGCCCTGCTTCCACACCTCCGTGAAGTCATCCCGCAGGATATTGCCGAAGACGGTCTCCGGCCTGCGCTCGATGTCCAGACAGGCGCCGATGTCGCCGTTGGCCATGATACCGGCCACATAGATGCCGGCATTACAGAGGAAATACCAGTCTCTCACTTCCCGCTCATAGTCGGTCCCCAGATAGTGGCTGCAGCCGTAGAGAACCGGAATATCCGCCTGTCTCTTGTCCCGGATGAAATCGAAAAGATAACGCTGGTCCTCCGGCGTGAGCAGGAGATCCGGGTGATCCAGGGCGCGCCCGATGGGTTCCATGCCGATCACCCGCCAGGAATCGATATCCAGGGGATCCAGGAGCTTGTAAAGGGTCTCCAGCTCCCGGATGGAGCGGTGGTTGACGACCGTCGTCACCTGCACATGGCTGAAGCCCCCCTCCTCCAGCAGATTCTCAATACCCCGCATGGCCCTGCGCCAGGCGCCGGGCACCTTGCGAATGGCGTCATGGGTCGCCTCCGGGCCGTCGATACTGACCGAGATCGTCCCCATGCCGGTCTCCCGGAGCCTGCGGGCCGCCGCCCTGTCGATCAGGGTCGCGTTGCTGGTCATGCCCCAGCGAAAGCCCTGCGCGTGGGCCCACTCCATAAGCTCAAAGAAGTCTCTGCGCAGCATGGGCTCGCCGCCGGTGATACAGAGCCTGGGCAGGCCCGCGCTCCCCGGTCCGGCCTGGAGGGGCCGTCCCGCGGCGTCTGTTCCCGCGCCGAAATCCCGCAGGATCTTCCGCAGAAAGGTCTGGTACTGGGCCAGGGACAGTTCTTCGCTCTCCCTCTCCCCGCAGCGGCTGCCGCAGTGGATGCAGTTCTCATTGCAGCGGAGGGTCAGCTCCAGGAAGAGGTCTCTCAGCTCCGGCTCCCGCCAGAGCTTATGCCGGTATTCCTCCAGCATCTGGAGATGGCGGCGCTTGAGGGCCGCCTGCTCAGGGCTGCGGCGGTCCATAGACTTCCTCGTTCTGGTTCGATTCCACCTCGAAATCCTCCCGGATCTCCTCCGGATCCTGCTCTTCCTCCCCGGCCGGGGTGACAGTCGTGCCCATGTCTTCCGGCGGTCCGTATACAGCTTCGTTCCGGTTGCTGCAGGCTGCCAGGCTCAGGGCAGCCGCGGCCGCGGCCGTGACCGCGCCGAAGACCAGCTTCTTCTTCAGCTTCTTCATCCTCGCTCCCCCTTCTCTGCTGTGAAATAATACATTCCGATACCGGCGGCGATAGGCAGATTCAGGCTGTCGATGGCCGTGGAATGAGGTATCCGCACCGCCGTACAGAAATCGGCGTAGGCATCCGGCAGTCCCGTGGCCTCATTGCCGAAGATCAGCGTATGGCTGCCCGCCGGTCTGTCCACCTGCCCCAGCAGGGTGCTGCCGGTCAGCATAAAGGCATATCTTGTGTTGCTCCCGAAGCGGTCCGTGTAGTCCTCGATCCTGTCAAAATATTCGATCCGGTGGTGAAAGAGCGCCCCCATGGAGGCACGCACCGCCCGCGGGTCAAAAACATCCACGGCCGGCCGCAGGATCCCGATGTCCCGGTAGCCGAATCCGGCCGCCGTGCGCAGGATGGTCCCGATATTGCCCGCGTCCGAGGGGCTGACCAGCAGGATATGATCACCGGCCTCTATGGGCTCCCGGAAGATCTCGAACTCGCCGATCACGAAGCAGTTCCCCTTGGGGGACAGAATGTTGAAGGCCTTGGCGTTCTCCCATACCGGGATCTGCCTGTCCTCACAGGCCCGCAGGATCTTCTCGATGCTCTCCGTCCGCACGCAGTCAGGGCTCAGGAATACCCGGCGCACCAGCTCCGGTCTCATCTTCAGCAGTTCAAAGGTCAGTGTCGCGCCCAGGGTATAGGACGTCTCAGCGTCTTTTTTATAGCGGGTGATCTTCATAATTATCTGTTCCGGACGGCCCTTCCGGGCCCTTCTCCATACTCTGTTTTCTGATGTGTCTTCTGTAATGTCTTCTATTATGGTATCACAGGTCCGGGCAATTATCCTCGTTTATTTGGAATCTCCCAGACCTGGGCCTCGTAGGGCCGCAGGATCCCCTTCTGTCCGCCCGCGGCGTCATTGCACAAAAGGAGCTGCGCGCCGCGCAGGCCCCATCCGCGGGGTAGACGGCAGCGCACGGTCCGGTCATGGAAGGAGCAGATGACCAGGACGCGGCGGCCCCGCCAGCTTCTTCCGTACATGTAGACCTTGCGGCTGCGGGGGAAGAATTCCGTATACTTGCCCCAGAGAAGGGTCTCGTTCTCTCTGCGCAGGCGCAGACAGCTTCTGTAGAAGTGCAGGATGCTGTCCGGATCCTGCTCCTCCGTCTCCACATTGACCTCGGGGTAGTTGTCATTGACATAGAACCAGGGCTCCGCCTCGGAGAAGCCCGCATTCTTACCGGGCGTCCACTGGACGGGGGTGCGGGCGCTGTCCCGGCTGGAGACATGGATCCTGTGAAGCCTCTTCTCCACCGACTCCCGCAGATGGAAGGTGTGATAGGCGTTGACAGAGGCCACGTCCAGATACTGGTCGATGGACTGAAGCGCAATATTCGTCATGCCCAGCT
>DGGX01000238.1 GCA_002392385.1 Lachnospiraceae bacterium UBA3863 | reverse complement strand
CTGACCAATATCAACGTGACGGAGCGCCTCCGCGAGCTGGCGACGCTGAAGGTGCTCGGTTTCTACGACCGGGAGACAGCTTCCTATGTTTACAGGGAGAACATTTTCCTGACGCTCCTCGGGACCGCAGCCGGCCTCTTCATGGGCAGATGGCTTCACCGGTGGCTGATCCACACCATCGAGGTCGACTACCTCCTCTTCGGCAGGACGATCCATCCGAAGTGCTATGTGTACGCGGCAGTCCTGACGACGCTGTTCTCCCTGTCCGTGAATATCTTTTCGTTCTTCTACATCCGCGGCATCGACATGGTGGGGGCGCTGGCGCAGAAGCAGGAGTGAGGGACGTATCCTCTGCGCGGTCTATTCTTGCAGAATGAGTTTGCCTGTGCTAATATAGTTAGATGAATCTAATCTGATATGGCAGAAAGGGCACAGGTATGTTTGTTCAGGTCACAGACCTTGTAAAAAGCTACGGAGAAGGGGACAGCCGCACGCAGGTGCTCAGAGGGATCAGCACGGGGATCCGGGAGGGGACTATGTGCGCGATCAAAGGGCCCAGCGGGAGCGGAAAGTCGACATTTTTGAATTGTATCGGCGGGCTGGAGACACCGGACAGCGGAAGCATCGTCATAGACGGGCAGGAGATCGTCGGGCTGTCTCCGGCGGCACTCTCCGAATACCGGCGGGACAAGCTGGGGTTTGTTTTTCAGTTCTATAATCTGGTGACGGATCTGACGATCCGGGAGAATATCGAGGTGTGCCGGTTTCTGACGCCGCGGCCTCTGGACATGGAAGCGCTGATGAAGACGCTGGGCATCTATGAGCACCGGGACAAGTTCCCCTCGCAGCTCTCGGGCGGCCAGCAGCAGCGGACGGCCATCGCCAGGGCCCTGGTCAAGAATCCGGCCCTTCTTCTGTGCGATGAACCTACGGGAGCGCTGGATTCGCAGACATCGCGGGGGATCCTGACGCTCCTGGAGGAGGTCAACCGCCTCTACGGCACCACCATCCTGATCGTCACCCACAACAATGCCATCCCCCAGATGACGCACCGGGTGATCGAGATCCGGGACGGGCAGATCAGCCGGGAATATGACAATGACGTTCTCATTCCTGCGGCACAGCTGCAGGATCTGTGACCTGAGGAGCCATTCATGCAGAAAATACTATTACACAGGCTCCCGAGAGATCTGCGGAAGAACGCCTTCCGCTACGCCGCTCTGGGTCTCCTGGTCATACTGGCCGTCTATATGGTGGTCAGCCTGATCTGCAGTGCCGAGTCGATCATCCGGGGCGTGCACGCCCATGCGAAGCAGAATCTGGTGGAGGACGGGCAGTTTGAGACCTTCGTACAGCTGACGGAGGAAGAGGAGGAACAGATCCGGGCAGCCGGCGTCGTTCTGGAGCCACAGTTCTATATGGACTATCCCGCCGGTACTGCCGTGGAGCTGCGGGATGACGGACAGACGCGGCTCAGGATCTTCCGTGTGAGAAAAGAGGTGGATCTTCTGGAGTTCGTACAGGGTACGGCACCGGCCCGGAGCGGGGAGATCGCCCTGGAGAGACGTTTTGCCGAGGTGAACGGAATTAAAGTCGGGAGCCGGATCTCAGCGGGAGAAGAGACGTTCACGGTATCGGGGATCTGCACGACCCCGGATTACGACAATCCGCTGGAGAATGTGGCGGACACATCCAACGACAGCGAACATTTCGGTCCGGCCTTTGTGACGGATGAGCAGTATGAGAAGCTCAAGGCATCCGGCACCGCGCTGCGGTCGGAGACTTACCTCTATGCCTTCAGGCTGCCGGAGGGAGGAACAGATACCCACCAGCTGCGGGCGCTCCTGGAATCCTTCCCTTTTGACGCCGACAAGGTAAGGGACCCGTATTTCCAGGCCTACCGGAAGGAACAGCTGGGCGATGCCGCGACCCTGCGGGATATGCTGGAATCACCGCTTTTTTCCGGGGAGCGGTACGATGACATGCGGGACCTGCTCGAGCCGGACATCCACAATCTGCAGAGCTATATCGACGCAGAGGACAATATCCGCATCGGGGGCTCCGCCGGCGACATGTATGTCAATCTCTATTCGTCCCTTGTGGCCGGCGTCATCATCATCGCCCTGTTCGCCTATGTGCTGGCGGTCTTCACCATGCACCAGATCGAGGATGAGTCCGCGGTCATCGGCGCCCTGTACTCCATGGGCGTCACGCGGCGCGACCTGACGGTCCACTACGCGATCCTGCCCACCCTGATCACGGCGGCGGGCGGCATCGTGGGAACCATTGCGGGCTTTGCGCCTTTTGGCGCGGAGTACCAGATGATGGACTCTTACAACTACTACTCGGTGCCGGAGATCGCCCCGATGATCCTGCCTTACATCGTTGTCTACGGGGCGGTCATGCCTCCCCTCATCGCGGCGGCGGTCAATATTCTGGCGGTCAGGAAACAGCTTTCCAGGACGGCCCTCTCCCTGCTGCGCCACGAGAGAAAAACGCGCAGCCTGAAGACGCTGCGCATGAAGCGCATGGGCTTCATCGGCCGCTTCCGGATCCGGCAGATGCTGCGGGAGACCCAGGGCGTGCTGACGGTCCTGGCGGGCCTCTACATCACCCTGATGCTGGTCTTCATCGGCCTGGACTGCGACGTCATGTGCCGCCACCTGCAGAAGAGCAGCGCGGAGGATACCCGTTTCGCCTACATGTATCTCTACAAATATCCGGACAAAAAAGCCCCGGAGGGCGGAGAGACCGCCTGTGCTCTGGGGCTTCAGAAGGAGCGCTTCGGATATGATTTTGACGTGACCCTTCTGGGCATCTCACCGGAGACCCGCTATTTCGACGCCCATGTGCGCACAGACCACGATGCGCAGAGGGTCGTCTCGGTCTCCTCGGCCATGGCCCAGAAATTCGACCTCTCCGTGGGCAGCGAGCTGACGCTGGTGGATGAGGAGGACAACCGCCTGTACGCCTTCGAGATCGGCGAGATCGTCCAGTACGCACCTGCCTTCTATGTGTTCATGGATATCGACGCCATGCGGGACATGATGGGAGAGAAGGACGACTATTATAACGTGGTCTTCTCGGACAGCCCCCTGCCGATCGATCCGGGCCGGCTGTTCTCTGTTCTGAGCCGCGCCTCGATCACGAGGGCTGGTGATATCTTCATCGACCTGATGCAGTCCATGATCGTGACCATGGTCGGCCTGTCCGCCTTCATCTTCGTGGTCGTCCTCTACCTGATGCTGGGCGTCATGATCGACCACTCCGCCTACGACATCTCCATGATGAAGATCTTCGGCTACCGGGGCGGCGAGATCCGCAGCCTCTATGTCAACGGGAACATCTTCATGGTCGCCGCCGGCACCCTGCTGATCATCCCCCTGGCCAAAAAGTCCATCGACGCCCTCTATCCCCTGTTCATCTCCAACGTGGGGTGCGCCATGGACCTCTCCATGCCCTGGTGGTACTATGCCCTGATCTACGCCGTGATCCTCCTGCTGTGCATCCTGATCACCTTCCTGATGAATCGCCGGATCGGCAGGGTGAGCCCCGCCGAGGTGCTCAAGAACCGGGAGTGACGGGGCTCTCACAGGGGCTCTCACAGGGGACGGTTCCTTGTGTGAATAATGCGATGAAATGGCAAAAAATCCAGATAATATGCGGGCCGCACAGGGGGACAGTCCTCTGTGCGGCACTCTTTACATATACAGGCCCTCCTGCATCTGTTCGGTCTGAGGATCACTTCGCGGGGATACACATAGACCTGTACGGCTCATCTGCCGGGCAATGATCGAACTCGGTGCGTGCTCCTATGAGCACGCACCTCAGACAGCGATCAACAAATGCCGCAGCCCGAACTGCGGCATTTGACCCGGCAGATGCTTCGTACAGGTCAAGTGCATCCATCCGCTCGTTCAAAAGCAGATCTCACAGACGCAGGGGGCCTGTTCATATATAACCGCGCAAGGCCGGTCTTCTGCCTGGCGTGTTTTTATGTTTGGCGGACCTCGCAGGGAACCGTCCCGTGCGGCCGGGTAGGGTGACTTAGCGGGACAGAACTCATCCCGGGAAGCTTCCTGCGCCAGAGCGGGGTAACTTAACGGGCCAGAACTCATCCCGAGAAGCTTCCTGCGCCAGAGCGGGGTGACTAAACGAGACTGGAACTCAACCCGGGAAGCTTACTGCGCCAGAGCGGGGTGACTTAGCGGGACAGAACTCATCCCGAGAAGCTTCCTGCGCCAGAGCGGGGTGACTAAACGAGACTGGAACTCAACCCGCGAAGCTTCCAGCGTTTGGGCGGGGTAACTTAACGGGATGGAATTCATCCCGTGAAGCTTCCTGTGGACGAGTGGGGTGACTTAACGGGAGTGGAACTCAACCCAGGAAGCTTCCTGCGGTTGGGCGGGGTAACTTAACGGGATGGAATTCATCCCGCGAAGCTTCCTGTGGAAGAGTGGGGTGACTTAACGGGAGTGGAACTCAACCCGGGAAGCTTACTGCGTCAGAGCGGGGTGACTTAGCGGGACAGAACTCATCCCGAGAAGCTTCCTGCGCCAGAGCGGGGTGACTTAACGGGAGTGGAACTCAACCCAGGAAGCTTCCTGCATCCGTGCGGGGTGATCTGCCAGGACGCCCCTCATCCCGGGAGGACTTCTGTACACAGACGCACAGAATTGCCGGGGCAGCTCACACAGGGGACGGTTCTGTGTGTGAGGTCAACACTGCGTGCACGAACGGACATCCCATATCCGCGAGAGATACTTTTGAACGAGCGGCATGATACACAAGACCTGTGCAGAGCAGCTGCCGGGTCACCCCCGCAGTTTCGGACTGCGGGGGTGTTGATCTCCGTGTCTGAGGCCACCGGCCATAGGGGCGGGGGACGAGTTGGGATCATTGCCCGGCAGAAGCTCTGCACAGGTCTATGTGTATCACCGCGAAGTGATTCGTATCTTGAGTGGATATGGGATGGCTGTTCATTTGCAACCGTGCGTCGCACAGCTCACACAGAGAACCGTCCCAATGTCATT
>DGGX01000046.1 GCA_002392385.1 Lachnospiraceae bacterium UBA3863 | reverse complement strand
GGCGAGAGTAAGCCTTAAGGCTCTTCTCCGGAAATATGGCTTACTGCCGGGAGAGCAGAAATAAGTTCTTTTTTACTCTTCTGCAGGTTAGGCTTACATAAGAAAAAAAGCAGTAAGCTCTATGCTCGCTTCCAGGAATTAAGGCTTACATTCGGGAAACAGGCATAAGCTCTTCGCCTCAATTTCACAGCTAAGGCTTACACCCGGAAAGCAGCCATAAGCCCTTCGCCTCAATTTCACAGTTAAGGCTTACATCCGGAAAACAGACATAAGCCCTTCGCCTCAATTTCACAGTAAGGCTTACACCCGGAAATCGTTCGTAAGCCCTTTACGTCCGTTCCCAAGCGAAGGCTTCCTTGTGTATAATTAAATACGTAAACTACAAGTGTGACCCGGCAGCCTGCCCTGAAATATATCGATTCCCCACAGGTAATAGGAGCACCGCCCATGAAACTCTACCACACCTCCGACCGTATCATCGAGCACCCGGATGTCCACTACGGCCGCAAAAACGCGGAGAAAATGCCATAAAAAGATCAGCGACGACGCGGAGGAACCGTCATGAAGAAGAAAACTTACCATACACCCCTCGGTCCCATCACTTACTGGGTCGATCATGGCCCCAATGACTTTCCCCAGCTCGTCTTCCTGCCGGGCCTGACGGCGGACCACCGGCTGTTCGGGAAGCAGGTCGCGTATTTCAAGGGCAAGTTCCCGCTGTTGGTCTGGGACGCGCCGGGACATGCGGAGTCGCGGCCTTTTGACCTGTCCTTCCGTCTGGAGGACAAGGCCAGGTGGCTGCGGGAGATCCTGGATCAGGAGGGGTTCGATGAGCCGGTGATCATCGGCCAGTCCATGGGCGGCTACGTGGGCCAGATGTTCGCCCAGCTCTATCCCGAGCGGCTGGCGGGCTTCATCTCCATGGATTCCGCCCCTCTCCAGAGAAGCTACGTCACCGCGGCGGAGATCCAGCTCCTCAAACGGATGGAGCCGGTCTACCGGCATTTCCCCTGGAAGGCGCTTCTGAAGACCGGCACGGAGGGTGTGGCGACCACAGACTACGGGCGCAGGCTCATGCACAGCATCATGATGACCTACGACGGCGACCAGGACTACTATGCCCGCCTCAGCGGGCATGGCTTCCGCATGCTGGCCGAGGCCATGGAGGCCGACCTGCCCTACGCCATCCCATGCCCCGCCCTGCTGATCTGCGGCGAAAAGGACCACGCCGGCTCCTGTATCCGCTACAACCGGGCCTGGCACAGGAATACCGGCATCCCCATCGTCTGGCTCAAGGACGCCGGCCACAATTCCAACACCGACGCGCCGGAGGAGGTCAACCGCCTGATCGAGGATTTTGCCGGGCAGATCCGGACCAGCCCCCGCGAACAGGGTACGGTCCGCGTGAACGACATCGACCTCTACTATGAAAAAAGAGGCTGCGGACAGCCTCTGATCATGGTCCACGGCAACGGCGAGGACCACTCTATCTTCAACGAAGCGGCGGGGGTGCTCAGCAGCCACTTCACCTGCTACTGCGTGGACAGCCGCGGACACGGCCGGAGCACGCCCGTCCAGGAGCTTCACTACGAGGATATGGCGCAGGATATGATCGCTTTCATGGAGAAACTGGACCTGCGGGACGTGGTCTTCTACGGTTTCAGCGACGGCGGCATCGTGGGCCTCCTCGCGGCGGCCCGGACCGACCGGATCTCCACCCTCATCACCAGCGGCGCCAACATGACACCGGAGGGCGTGGAGCTGAAACTGCGTCTCCTCTTCCGGGCACTCTATACCTTTAAAAAGGATCCGAAGATCGCGCTCATGATGCACGAGCCCCGGATCACGGAAGACCTCCTGGGCAGGATCAAGGCCAGGACCCTGATCCTGGCCGGCAGCAAGGATCTCATTCTCGAGGAGGAGACCCGCCGCATCGCCGCCGCCATTCCCGGCGCGCAGCTGCAGATCCTCGAGGACGAGGACCACGGCTCCTACATCATCCACCAGACGAAGGTGGCGGAGCTGATCCTGGCGTTTACAGACAGCGCTCAGTGACTGCCGCACGAATAGACCCATGAACAGTTACAGCGAAGAAACAGCTGCAGCGAGGAAACGGATATGACCGACGAATACGCCAAGATGAACAGGACCCTGCGGAGCGCGCACGTGGAAGACCAGATGCTGGACTATCTTCTGCGGAACTGCAAGCCGGGGGACAAGCTCCCCAGCGAGTTCAGCCTCGCGGAACAGTTCCATACCAGCCGCTCGACTATCCGGGAAGTCATGAAGAGCCTGGCCGCACAGGGGATGGTGGAGATCCGGCACGGTTCCGGCACCTACGTCATCTCCACTTCTGCCGCCACGCCCGACCCCCTCCATCTCTCCGGGCACAAGGACAAATACCGCCTTGCACTGGAGCTGTTCGACGTGCGCCTGATGCTGGAGCCGGAAATTGCCGCCATGGCGGCGGAGCTGCGTACAGACCGGCAGGCTGCCGAACTGAAGAGATACTGTGATGAGACAGAAGACCTGTATCTGCGGGACGAGGACCACACGGACAAGGACATCGAGTTTCACACCTGCATCGCCAGGTGCTCCGGCAACACGGTCGTGCAGGCTCTGATCCCGGTCATTCAGTCGGCTATCTCCACCTTCTGCAACGTGACCCAGCGCAAGCTGAAGAACGAGACGATCCAGACGCACAGGTGGATCACCAATGCCATCATCAACAGGGATCCCATCGGCGCGAGATGTGCCATGACTGCCCATCTGGCCTTCAACCGCGACATGATCCAGGAGATGATCCGCGAGCGCGGGGAGGTGTGAACAAAAGTGGTATGACCACTTCCGTCTGATCGCGCCAATTTTGTGTATTATTGATAAAAAACCGTCTATATATGATACAATAATCCTCCTCTTTCTGGGCAGTATTTCTGAAAAAGTCATCCGGGCGCCAAACAACTTGTCCGATGTCTTGCCTGGTTTTATAGTTAAATCGACAGAGTTGTTATACAACTCCGGATGTAAACGGATGTATCATGAATGAGGAGGTTTTATCAATGGAAGCTGTTGCACTGAATCCCACAAGGCTGGCCCTGGCAGCGATCATCGGACTGATCATCCTGCTGGTGCTCATCATCAAGTTCCACGTCCACGCCATGATCTCGATCCTGGTCGGCGCCCTTTCGATCGGCCTGATCGCAGGCATGCCCGTCGCGGACATCATCGGTGCCGTCAATGACGGTATCGGAAACACACTGAAAGGCATAGCCTTGCTGGTCGGCCTGGGCTCCATGTTCGGAGCGATCCTGGAACTGTCAGGAGGTGCCCAGACACTTGCCGTGACCATGGTCAAAAAGTTCGGCGACGAGAAAGCCGCCTGGGCGCTGGGTCTCACCGGCCTGGTCGTCTCCATCCCGGTCTTCTTTGACGCAGGCCTGATCATCCTGATCCCGCTGGCCTTCTCCCTGGCCAAGAGAGCCAAGAAGTCCACCCTCTTCTACGCGATCCCGCTCCTCGCAGGTCTCGCAGTCGGCCACGCTTTCATCCCTCCGACCCCCGGTCCGGTCCTCGTGGCCAACATGCTGGGCGTCGACCTCGGTTTTGTCATCCTTGTCGGTATCTTCTGCGGTTTCTTTGCCATGGTCGTCGCAGGTCCCATCTGGGGCAAGTTTGTCGGTACCAAGTATATGATCAGCGTCCCTGAGAGCTACAACCAGCCGGAGATCGACGAGTCCAAGCTTCCCAAGTTCAGCACCATCGTCAGCATAATCCTGATCCCCCTGGCCCTGATCATCCTGAAATCCGTCGCGGGCGTCATCCCCTCCATGGCAGGCGCCATGCCCGTTCTGAACTTCTTCGGCGAGCCTTTTGTCGCTCTGCTGATCGCAACGATCGTCGCCATGTTCCTTCTGGGCACTAAGAACGGCTACACGCTGGAAGAGCTCGAGAAAGTCATGACCAAATCCCTCGAGCCCACCGGCCTGATCCTTCTGGTCACCGCTTGCGGCGGCGTCCTCCGCTACATGCTGCAGTACTCCGGCATCGGCGACATCATCGGCAACGTGACCGGTTCCCTGCATCTGCCGGTCGTCGTCCTCGCTTTCATCATCGCCGTCCTCGTCCGTGTCTGCGTGGGTTCCGCCACTGTAGCCATGACGATGGCAGCCGGTATCGTCGCCGCCATGCCTGCCATCCAGGGCCTGTCCCCGCTGTATCTTGCCTGCACCACTGCTGCGGTCGCCGGCGGCGCCACCGTCTGCTCCCACTTTAATGACTACGGCTTCTGGCTGGTCAAGTCGCTGATCGGTCTCGACGAGAAGACGACCCTTAAGACCTGGACGATCATGGAGACACTGGTCGGCGGCGTGGGCTTCCTCGTAGCCCTGATCATCTCGATGTTCGCCTGAGCACTGTAAGGTCTCTCTAAACCTTCAGGAGGTATTATATGAGCTTAATCAGTCAGAAAATGCGCACACTTGCGCCGGAACTGGATCCCCTGCGGATCGGAACCGGCTGGAAGCCTGAGGATCTCTCCAAACCACAGGTCTTCATCGAGAGCACCTTCGGTGACTCCCATCCCGGCAGCGGCCACCTGGACAAGCTGGTCGAAAAAGTGCGGGAAGGCGTCAGTGCCGCCGGCGGTCACGGTGCCCGATATTTTGCCACGGATATGTGCGACGGCGAGAGCCAGGGCACGGACGGCATCAACTATTCCCTGGTCAGCCGGGAGATGATCGCCAACATGATCGAGATCCAGGCCAATGCCACGCCTTTTGACGCGGGCGTCTTCCTGGCCAGCTGCGACAAGGGCTGCCCCGGCAACCTCATGGGCATGCTCCGCGTCGATATCCCCTCCCTGTTCGTTGCGGGCGGCACCATGAACGCCGGCCCCGAGATGCTCACGCTCGAGCAGCTGGGCATGTACAGCGCGCAGTATGAGCGCGGCGAGATCGACGAGGCCCGCCTGAACTGGGCCAAGTGCAACGCCTGCCCTTCCTGCGGCGCCTGCTCCTTCATCGGGACTGCTTCCACCATGCAGATCATGGCGGAAGCCCTGGGTCTGTCCCTCCCCGGGTCGGCCCTGATGCCGGCGACGAGCCCCGATCTTCTGGACTACGCCTATCGCTCCGGCAAACGCGCCGTGGAGATCGCCGGGGACGACACGATGAAACCCTCTTCTCTCCTCACTATGGAGAGTTTTGAGAACGCGATCATGGTCCACGCCGCGATCTCCGGTTCGACCAACACCCTGCTGCATCTGCCCGCCATCGCGCATGAGCTGGGGATCGAGATCACCGGCGACACTTTTGACAGGCTGCACAGGGGCGCCCACTATCTGCTGGACATCCGTCCCGCGGGCAAGTGGCCGGCCGAGGTCTTCTACTACGCAGGCGGTGTCCCGGCGATCATGGAGGAGATCCGCGATGTCCTCCACCTGGATGTTATGACCGTCACCGGCAAAACGCTCGGCGAGAACCTGGATGCCCTGAAAGCGAGCGGCTTCTATGAGAAGTGCGACCGCTGGCTGCAGGATTTCAATCACCGGTACGCGGACATCCTGGCTGGTCAGGGGTATGCGAACGGCATCACCCGCGAAGATATCATCCGCCCTTACGACAAGGCCATCGGCACAGAGGGTTCCATCGCCGTCCTGAAGGGCAACCTGGCCCCCGAAGGTGCCGTCATCAAGCACACCGCCTGCCCGAAGGAGATGTACAAGGCCGTGCTGCGCGCCCGCCCCTTCGATTCCGAGGAGGAGTGTCTGGACGCCGTGCTCCATCACAAGGTGGAGAAAGGCGACGCCGTCTTCATCCGCTACGAAGGCCCCAAGGGCAGCGGCATGCCCGAGATGTTCTACACCTCGGAAGCCATCAGTTCCGACAAGGAGCTGGGCCGGGCCATCGCCCTCATCACGGACGGCCGCTTCTCGGGTGCCTCCACCGGCCCCGTCATCGGCCACTGCTCCCCGGAAGCTGCGGATGGCGGACCGATCGCCCTGGTCGAGGAGGGTGACCTCATCGAGCTGGACGTCTTTGCCCGCAGGCTGAACATCATCGGTGTCGCCGGCGAGCGCAGGACGCCCGAGGAGATCGAACAGATCCTCGCCGAGAGGCGCGCGAAGTGGGAGCCTCGTCCCCGCCGCTACAAGAGGGGCGCGCTCCGCCTCTTCTCCGACCACGCCGTCAGCCCGATGCGGGGCGCGTGGCTGGATTACGAAGACTGACGAGTATTAGATACACTAAAGGCGCCGGGCTGTTTTCAGCCCGGCGCCTTCCTTATACTCTGTTCAGGCGATCTCCCTTGCAATATTCCCCAGCACCCGCAGGCTCTCCTTGGGCGTGCGCTCCATGGTCCGGCGGTCCACGGCGATGAGGCCGAAGGTCATGCTGAAGCCCTTCTGCCACTCGAAGTTGTCCATGAGGCTCCAGTACATATAGCCCTTGACCGGGATGCCGTCGGCGATGCAGTTCTCCACGCCGGCCATGGCGCGGCGGATGAATTCGACGCGGCGGCTGTCATCCGCGACAGCGACGCCGTTCTCGGTGACGATCAGGTCGTTCTTAAAGACCTCGCGGACCTTGCGGATCACATGCTCCAGAGCCTCGGGATAGAACTCGTAGTCCATCTGGGTGAGCTCCGCGCCTTCCGGGCAGGGAAGCTGGCCCTGGGGGCCGTACTGGGTGCGGGTATAGTTCTGAACACCCAGGAAATCATCCCCTTCAATGTAGGGAAGGTAGTGGAGGAACTCCTCCTCCCAGGCGTCTGCGGAGAACTTCTCGCCGCCGGGCAGGGGCTGCAGATCGTGCAGGGACAGGGTGATGCCGACCCGGATGTCCGGGCGGACGGCCTTGATGGCGGCCTTGGCGGCCTGGTGGGCGCGCATGACCAGTATGTCTCCCTCCGGTGTCCGGGCGTTGACAAAGATCTGGGGCTGCGGCGTCCCGAAGACCTGGGCGTTCTCCATGGCCGCGTACTTCATGTTCTCCATCATTTTCTCAAAGTTCATGCCCACCTGGACGGTACCCTCGGCCTTTTTGGCCGCTGCGGCACCGACATCCCCGGATGCGGCACCGGCGGAAGCACTGCCCGCCTTCTGCGCCTTGGCGGCCTGCTCGGCCATCAGCCGGAAGCGCCTGGCGATGGTGGCCAGCTGCAGGCCCATATTGGCTTCATTGATGGTGCAGATATAGTGAAGATCCTCACCAAGCTGTTCGGTCACGTAGGAAGCGTAGCGGGCAAAATCCGCCACCGTGCTCTCCGCTTCCCAGCCGCCCTTGCGGATCAGCCAGACGGGGCTGGTGAAGTGCATCAACGTAACGATGGGCTCCACGCCGTGTGCCCTGCAGCAGGCGATGACCTTGCGGTAGTGGTCGATCTCCGCCTCATCATAATGCCCCTCTTCCGGCTCGATGCGGGCCCACTCCACGGAGAAGCGGTAGGCATTCAAACCGGCCTCCGCCATAAGACGGATGTCCTCCTCATAACGGTTGTAGTGGTCGCAGGCGATCCCGCTGGGCTCCGTGAAGCTGGTGTGGGGCAGCTGCTCCTGGGCCCAGTAATCGCTGTGAATGTTATTGCCTTCCACCTGGTGGGCGGCCGTCGCCGCGCCTACAAGAAATCCATTCGGCAGACTCATCCTCTCATTCTCCTCTCCTGTTTCAGGCCAGCTTCACGCAGGTGCCTTCCACAATGCCGTTCTCGTTGAAAGCGTCGACCCGTACATAGTATGCGCGGTCTTTGATCAGGGCGCCGATCCTGTGGCTGCCCGGGGCGAAGACCATGGCGCTGTGGTACAGTTTGTCCGGGCTGTTTCCGAACAGGATGTTCCATCCCAGGGCATCCGCCTGCGGCGCGATCTCCACCTTCATATCCGTATCTCCCGTCCTTGCTGCCGAGAAGACCGGCGCTGCAGGCGCTGCACCGTTGCCGCGGCCGAATACCCGCAGGCCGCTGACGCAGGGCGCCTGGCCGTAGGGCACTTCCATCCCGCTCAGACGCAGGTAGCGGACGCAGATGCCCTGCTCCCACACCAGGAAGTCGTGGGACAGGTCGGTCTCCGCCGCCGTCTTGTCCTCCAGGACCGTCCAGGTCTCGCCGTCCGCGGAGCCCTCCAGCTTCCACCGGGTCAGTGTCTGGGCTTCCTCAATATAGCGGGCCTGGGAGCCCGGGCGGATCTCGCCGGGGCAGGGGATGTCGATGACATCGTCAGCGAAATTGACCTGCACCGCGTGCACGTCATAGGCCTGGCCCAGGTCCAGGCACAGCCACTCGTCGCGGCCGGCGGTCCGGGCGCGCCACCAGGTCTGCACGTTCTCCTCGGCCGCCAGTTCGGGGCCGTGGCCGTCCGCGGCGGAGGAGGCGGTCACCTTTTTGCCCGCGCTCAGGAGCATCCAGGCAGGGCCGCGCCAGGGATCCTGCTCCCCTGCGTCTTCGGAGACGGCCAGGGGCCAGTCGCCGTAGCGCTGGTTGCAGAAGAGCTCGCCGTCCGCGTCGAAACCGGCGGGCCAGATGCCCACACGGCGCTCGAAATCGTGGTTCTTCGAGATGCGCATGGTGGCGGTGTGCCACCAGCTGCCGGACAGGTCCTGCATGGTGGAGCCGTGGCCGGCGCCGGGGAGGAAACCGCCCGGCTTATAGGAATAAGGGTTGTTTTGAGCCGGCTCGAAGGGGCCCAGCGGGCTGTCGCCCACGTACACGGCGTCGCAGTAGCTGTTGTACTGGGTGCCCGGGGCGGCGTACTGTAGATAGTAGCGGCCCTCGTACTTGTCCATCCAGGCGCCCTCGATATAGGGGCGGTCCGAGAACATGCCCCGGATCAGCCCCCGCACCTGGGGAGGCAGCTGGGACTCAGGCACGCCCTGCCGCTTGACAAAAGCCTGGTATTTGGCCTCGATCATGGCCTCGGAGGCGGGCAGGGTGGTGTTGTTCTCCCCGATCCGCTCGTAGCCGAAACGCCAGGGATCGCCGTCGATCAGGCCCTTCTTCTCGCCCAGGGGCAGCATGGTCTCCGGATCCAGCTCCACGCCGTAGATGGGGGTCTGGTTGGAACAGCCCCAGTAGAAATAGATCCGGCCGTCGTCGTCGACGAAAAGGTTGGGGTCCCAGAAGGGGAAGTTGCCCTCCACCTTCTCGTAAGGTCCGTTCAGGATGTCCTTGGTGCGCCAGCGGTCGCAGTCGTGGTCCCGGCTGGAGGCGCAGAGCCAGACATAGTCCCCGATCACCCGCACGTCCGGCGCGTAGTCGTAGAGGGGCAGGTCCGCGGGCAGGCGGTGGTTGTCCCAGTGCACCAGATCGTCGGAGACCCAGACGCCCAGGGTCATGGAAGCGAAGATATAGTAGCGTCCCTGAAAGCAGATCATGGACGGATCCGCCGCCTCCCTGCAGATCTGGAGCTTCCCGTGCAGGCGCGGATCGGCGTTGAACTGATAGCGATAGTTGATGTTGACGGGGTTACAGTAATACTTCATCTTCGACCTCCCCTGTGTCAGCTTCGTATGTCCTTCCGTCCGGCAGCTCGATCACGGCCGGAACGGGCAGTGTGAACCGGAATCGGATCCGGTCATCCTCATAATACCATGCCGCGGCGATCCTGCCGACGGGCGACTGCCAGCATCCCTCCGCGAATCCCAGGGACCGGTCCGGCTTCGGGCAGATCCGGAGCCTGCCGGCCGCGAGACGGATCCCGCAGACGCCCCGCAGGAGCCAGCCGGAAATGGCGCCGTAGGAATAGTGGTTGAAGGAATCGTGGACCGTGCCGTCCGCACGGATCCCGTCCCAGGTCTCCCAGATCGTGGTGGCGCCCTTTTTCACCGCGTAGAGCCAGGAAGGGCTCTCCTCCTGCAGCAGCAGGCGATAGGCTGTTCCTGTGCAGCCGTTGTCGGCCAGCACCCCGCACAGCATGGGGGTCGAGAGAAAACCGGTGTTGAGCTTATAGCCGCCGCGGACGACCAGGTCATTGAGCCGGGCGGCCGCTCTCTGCGTCTCCTCCCGGTCCAGAAGACCGAAGGCGATGGGGCGGACATACTCCGCCTGCCGATCTGACCGGATCTCCCCGTTCTTCGTGCAGGTGTGCCGGTAGGCTTTGCGCACATTGGCCGCCAGCTCCGCATAGGTGCGGGCGTCCTCTTCCCGACCGAGAACGGCCGCGATCCGGGACAGCAGGTCCGCGGAATGATAATAGTAGGCCGTCGCCACCTCCGGCGCGCCGAACATCATGGTCTTCCTCATGACATCCATGGAGGAGACGTCCGGCTCCAGCCACTCCCCGAAATGGAAGCCCTGGTCCGCCAGATATTTCTTCCACGGGTTGCCCATGTTGTGAAGCCGGGTCTTCTGGGCGCGGCGGGCCGTGAAGTCCAGCCACCGCCGCATCATGTCATAGTTCTCCTCCAGGATCGCGGGATCGCCGTAGGCCTCGTAGAGGGCCCAGGGGACCAGGATGCAGGCGTCGCCCCAGC
>DGGX01000022.1 GCA_002392385.1 Lachnospiraceae bacterium UBA3863 | reverse complement strand
TAATCGCCTGTGCCAGATCACTCTGCTCTGCCGGAAGTGTCCGCGCAAAGTTTGTCAAGGCCTTGCCCTGACGGTCATACAGATCCGTATCCAGGAAGTTCAGAAGAACAGCCCTGGACCAGTTATTTTCTATAGTTTTTCGGACATAAAATAATGCTTTCTCCCTGTCTCCGCCGGCTTTATTCATGATCTGGATCATGTGGCCCCAGGGGATCCGGAACACTTCATCTGCTGCAGGTATTTGCGAAACATCCTGTTGCGCGATTTCACCGTCCGGCAATTGCGAAACAAGTTGTTTCGCAATTACTCCATTATCCAACTGCGCATCGAGCTGGGACGCGATTCCGGCCTTCGGAAACAGGCGGTAGAACTGATGCATATACAAAAGATTTCTGGGTGAGAAGGATTTCACGTCCGGCAGTTCCGCCTGCAAATCTTCGCTGATTGTCTTATAAAAATGGCTGCCCCAGGCATAGGAATCCTTCTGAGATTCCATATCACGACCCAGTGACCAGTAAAACCGCAGCATCTCATCATTTACTTTCACGGCCGCTTTGATCTGGCTTCTGCGGAACCGGCTGCTAACTTCCCGGATCCAGCCGCGGTAGGTCTCATCGGTTTTGATCAGTTTACTGCTCATCCGTTTTACCTCCCTCGATCTCGGCAATGATCTTGTCGATCTCGTCCCGGAGCACCTGCTCCCGGGCCACGATCTCCCGGATCTCTGCGTTCAGCTTGACGATATCGACTTTCTCCCGGGTATCCTCGGCCTCCACATATGTTGAAACAGAGAGATTGTAATCATTTTCCGCTATCTCATCATAGGCTGCCAGATGCGCAAAATGTGGCACTTCTTCGCGGCCGGCAAAGGTATCCACGATCTTTTCTATATTTGCCTGTGTCAGCTTATTGTTGTTCGTCACCTTGATGCACTCATTCGTGGCATCGATGAACAGGACTCGGCTGTCCGGCTTGCCTTTCTTCAGCACCATGATGCAGGTGGCGATACTGGTCCCGAAGAACAGATTGCTCGGCAGCTGGATCACGCAGTCCACGAAGTTGTTGTCGATCAAATATTTGCGGATCTTTTTCTCCGCGCCTCCGCGGTACATGATGCCGGGAAAGCAGACAATGGCTGCCGTGCCGTTCGGAGCAAGCCAGGAGAGGGAATGCATGATAAACGCCAGGTCGGCCTTGCTCTTGGGCGCAAGCACACCTGCAGGAGCAAACCGCGGATCGTTGATCAAAAGAGGATTCTCATCCCCGGCCCATTTGATGCTGTAGGGCGGATTTGAAACGATCAGTTCAAACGGCTCATCGTCCCAGTGTTGTGGTGCCGTAAGGGTGTCTTCGCAGGCGATATCAAACTTATCAAATTCAATATCATGCAGGAACATATTGATCCGGCAGAGGTTGTACGTTGTGATATTGATTTCCTGACCGAAGAACCCGTTGCGCACAGCATCCCGGCCCAGGATCTTTTCAGCCTTCAAAAGAAGAGAACCGGAACCGCAGGCCGGATCGTAAACTTTGTTGATCTCGGTCTTTCCGACGGTCCCCAGCCTTGTCAGCAGCTCGGAGACATCTGCCGGTGTGAAGAACTCACCGCCGGACTTGCCGGCATTGGAAGCGTACATGGTCATCAGATATTCATAGGCATCCCCGAACGCATCGATGTCATGATGCTTCACATCGCCCAGATTCATATCCGCCACGCCGTTCAGAAGCTTGACCAGCTTTTCATTGCGCTTGGCAACGGTCGCTCCCAGCTTATTGCTGTTCACATCGAAATCATCAAACAGCCCGGCAAACTGCCCCTCGGAAGAACTTCCCTTTGCGGACTCCTCGATGTGTCGGAATACCCTTTCCAGCGTTTCGTTCAGGTTCTCGTCTTCCGGTGCCTTGGCCCGGACATTGCAGAAAAGTTCGCTCGGCAGGATAAAGAAGCCCTTTTCTTCCACCAGGCCTTCCCTGGCCTCCTCGGCATCCTCATCCGGCATCTGCGCAAAATCAAAATCCTCATTGCCGGCTTCCACTTCGCCGCTGTTGATATAGTTGGTCAGGTTCTCCGAAATATACCGATAGAACATGGTGCCAAGCACGTAATTTTTAAAATCCCAGCCGTCTACAGCACCGCGAAGCTCATCCGCGATCGCCCATATGGCGCGGTGAAGTTCATCGCGTTCCTGTTCTTTCTTGGTATCAACCATTTTGCCTGCCTCCATTTGTATCCTCATCCGGGATCACATCCATTCCTGTATTTCTCGGTATGTAGCATTAGGCGTAAGCTTCTCCATATAACTGCTGTCTTTAGGAGTATATTCTACCGTGAATTTCTCAGTCGACATGTTGTGGACTAAAAGGACACACGTCTCCACGTGCACCGTCTGCGGAAACATGTCCACGGGCTGTACGATCTCCACACGGTAACCTCCCTCCCGGAGGATCTTCAGGTCGCGGGCCAGGGTCGCCGGGTTGCAGCTGATGTAGACGACCCGCTGCGGGGACATCTGCAGGATCGTATCGAGGCAGCGGCGGTCGCAGCCCTTGCGGGGCGGATCGATACAGATCACATCGGCGCGGGCTCCGAGGGCGGCCTGAGCGGGAAGGACCTCCTCCGCCTTGCCCACAAAGAATTCCGCATTGGAAATGCCGCTGCGAAGGGCATTCTGGCGCGCGTTCTCCACAGCTTCCGGAACGATCTCGACGCCGCAGACACGGCCGGCGCGCTGCGCCATGAAGAGGGAGATCGTGCCGACGCCGCAGTAGAGATCCCAGACGGTCTCCTCCCCGGTGAGTCCGGCGAGAGAGACGGCGATGCTGTAGAGGCGCTCCGTCTGCTCCGCGTTCACCTGATAGAAGGCGTGGGGAGAGATGCGGAAAGAGATCGGCGCACCGGCCGGCGTGAACGCCAGGGAGGCCTGCGCATCCTGCAGTCCCGTGACCTCCTGCAGCTGCAGGCGGTCCTCGATCCAGTCACGTCCCCAGAGGATGCGGTCCTGCTGCCCGAGGATCACATTGGTGCGGGCGGTGTTGGTGTTCAGGACGATGCCGACCAGGTGCGGCGCGGCGGATCCGGAGGCTGCCGCCCCATCGGACACCGGGCCGGCAGCGCCTGCGCCGGCTGCATCTGCCCCGGCTGCGCTGCCCAGCTCCGTCTCCCGGAGCATCTCCACCAGCTGCCGCTCCTGGGGGAGATGGTCGCCGTTGATGATCAGGCAGACCAGGATCTCGCCGGAGCTGCGGCCGGTGCGGAGCAGGACATGGCGCACGAGGCCCTTGCCGGTCTCCTCGTCGTAGGCCGGGATCTTGTTCTGCCCCATCCAGGAGAGGATGGTGGTGAGAAGGGCGTGGCAGGACGGCTGCTCCAGAAGACAGGTCGTGTGGGGGATGATGCTGTGGGTCCGCCCCGCGTAGAATCCCGCTGCGGGGCAGCCGTTCACCATACCCACCGGCACCTGTGCCTTGTTGCGGTAGTGGAAGGGGGCAGGCGCGGCGAGCGCGGGCTGCACCAGCCGGTCCAGCTCCTCCGGGGAGAAGCCGCCGATCCGCTGCAGGTCGCTGCGGACCTTGCCGGTCTTGTAGGCCAGCTGCCGGGCATAGTCCAGGGCCTGGAGCTGGCAGCCGCCGCAGGAGCGGTAGACCGGGCAGGGGGCCTGCACCCGGTGGGGCGACGGTTCGGAAATGGCGTAAAGCCGGGCGTAAGCATAGCTTCTGCCCGGCTTTGTGATCTGTGCCTGCACGATGTCGCCGATCACGGCGTCCTTGACGAAAAGGGTGTACCCGGCAGTCTGTCCGTTCCTGTCCGTGCTCTCGACCCTGCCGATCCCTTCACCGCCCTCCGCGATATCGCGGATGCGGACGGTGACGAGGTCATTCTTCTTATAGGGAGCTGCCGCAGGCTGCCCCTTTCTGTTCTTCCGTTTGTTTCCGGTCATGTCTCTTCCCTATGAAAGTCTGCTCACACGGTGGTGCGCCGGATGTTGGACTCCAGCAGGGGCTGATATCCCAGCCAGCCGTCATTTCCGGGCGCGTTGCCGGACTCCAGTGCCTCCCGGAAGGTCTCCATCCTGGCATCGGTATTGTCCGCCAGATGCAGGGCTGCCGCCTCGATGAGAGCCGGCTTTTTGGGAGAACCGTATTCCAGCTCGCCGTGATGGGCGAGGATGCAGTGCCGCAGTTCCATGGCCAGTACAGAGGGGAAATCGGGGATCTCCCGGATCTTCTCGTCGATCATGGAGACGCCGATGACGATATGTCCGATGAACTGGCCCTCGTCGGTGTAATCATTCCTGGGAAAAGGGCTCAGCTCCCGGACCTTGCCGATGTCATGCAGGAGCGCGGCGGTGAGGAGCAGATCCCTGTTCAGGAAGGGATAGATCTTGCAGTAGAAGAAGCAGAGCCCGGTCACGCCGAGGGTATGCTCCAGCAGACCGCCCACGAAGCCGTGGTGGACGCTTTTGGCCGCGGAGGAGAAGCGGAAGGCCCGGATGAAGTCCTCATCTTCCACAAAGAAGGCAGTCAGAAGACGGTGGAGCGGTTCTGAGGTGACCTTGTCGATATATTTTCTCAGAGTGCCCATCATCTCATCGATGTCCTTCTCCGAGGAGGGCAGGAATTCGGAGGGATCGTATTCTCCCTCCCGGCAGCGGCGCAGCTGCTTGATATTCATCTGCAGGTGTCCCTGGAAGGAGGTCACGTCTCCCGACACGAAGATATAATCCAGCTCATCATAATCACCGATGCCGGCGCTGTCGGGCTCCCAGATCTTGGCGTCCATGCTGCCGGTTCGGTCCTGCAGTGTAAGGCTCTCATAGTTCTTGCCGTTCTTGGTGGTCAGATACTGTTTCTTGCGGCAGAGGTAGATCTCTCTGACGCTGCTTCCCTCTTTTAGATCCTTGATATAACGCATCTGTTTCTCCTGACTTGTATCTCTGTCGCTGCTTCTCTCTGATTTCTTACCACTGTCCCGCCTGGATCGAGACGGTCATGTCTGTATATGCGTTGCCGTTCCTGCGCCGGATCCGGAGGGCCACGTTCTGCCCTTCCTCCAGATCATACAGGGACTGCTCCAGTTCTGCGCAGGTCCTGATATTCTTATCGTTCACTGCCGTGATCAGGTCACCGGACTGCAGGGCGCTGTCTCTGGCCGGGGAATCCTCCGCCAGGCCGCTCACATAGACGCCCTCCGGCATGGACTGGTCCTTCCGGATCTGGTCGGGCACATCCGCCGCGCGGATCCCCAGATATACCCTGTTCCTGCCCTGGGACAGGGCGGAGAAAAGGGACTTCAGCTGCGAGATGCTCATGGCTGTCAGGGAATTGGGCATGTCGCCGCGCTTGTGGGCCATGTCGATGATCCCCACGAACTCCCCGCTCAGGTCCAGCAGGAAGCCGGACGCGCCGGTACTGCCGTAAATGTCCGTGACGAGCTGTGTATAGGCGGCGTCGTAGAAGGGCAGTGTCTCTGAAGCGCCGGTGATCACGCCGTAGCTGACGGAATCCGCCCCGGCGGGATTGCCCACCGCGATGACCGGAACGCCCGCCAGATCCTCCGGCGCGCCTTCATGAAGCGGCGCGGCCGTGATGCCGGCGAGTTCCTCTTTAGTCATGCCTTCTGTGGAGATCCCCAGGACAATGATGCCTGTCTGGGCGTCTCTTCCCAGGATCTGTGCCTCCGCCCGGACTCCCTCGGCGAACTGCACCTCTATATGATCCTCCGAGGACAGGCCCTGGCGCAGGACCGCCACGCGGATCCTGGCGCTGCTCTTGCCGATCACGATGCCCACGGAGCCGCTCCTGCGCCGGTTCTCCTCGTCCAGCCAGTCCCCCTCGGCACTGGTCACGGTCACGGAGGCCAGCGATGACCTGTGTTCCGCCGCCAGCGCCCGCATGCCGCCGTAGACCCGCTGATACTCGGTTGCGTCCATGGGCTCCTGTGACAGGATCCGGCTGATCTCCTCCCGCAGGAGCTCCTCCTCCTTCTCCCGGTCCTTCTCCTGCATCTCCTCAGGCGTCAGCTCCTCCTGGGCCGTCTCCTCCGGAAGGGTGATCTCCTGCACGGTCTCCTCCCTGGGATAGAGCAGGTGGTTGATGAGGGGCTCGATCAGCACAAAAATGATGCAGGCCACGGTACCGAAGACTGCTCCGATGAAGGCCAGCTCGCCCAGCCTTCTGAGAAGCTGCCTGCGGCTCACCGGCGGTGTCTTGATCTCCTCCTGCATGAAGGCGGTATCCACCTCGGGGACCGTCTCCTGTATCTGTTCTCTCTCTTCGTTCATGATCCTCCCGTCTGCCGTCCGCCGGCATCCTGACTCTCAGTATACCGTCTGCCGGGGCAAAAGAAAACCCAAAACGCCCTGCCACATGTGCTATACTGTTCCTGTGCGCAGGAGGCACCGCTGCCATGAATGAAAAAGTCTTACACACTTGTGAATATGATAAGATCATCGCCCGTCTGACGGATCTGGCGGATTCGCAGCCGGGCAGAAAGCTCTGCCGCGAGCTCCTTCCCATGCGGCGGCTTTCGGATATAGACCTCTTCCAGAGCGAGACGGAGGCCGCTCTGCAGATGCTGCTGCGCAAGGGCGGCATCAGCTTCGGCGGCAACAGGGATTTCGGCTATGCCTTCGGCTCTCTGGCCATAGGCGCCTCTCTGTCCGCCCCTGAACTGCTGCAGCTGTCGTCTTTTCTCGACAACGCGGACCGGGCGCGGGCCTACGGCCTGTCCCAGGACGGCGGCCGGGGCACGGCGCTCTCCGCAGAGGATCAGGCGACGCCGGAGGACAATATCCTCTTCGATCTCTTCGACTGTCTCTACCCCCTGCGGCCCCTCTCCAGGGAGATCCGCCGCTGTATCCTGTCGGAGGAGGAGATCGCGGACGACGCCAGTCCCGCCCTCAAGCGGGTGCGGCGGGAGATCGGGCTCACCGGAGACCGGATCCGCCAGCAGCTCCAGAAGATGGTCAACGTCTCCCTGACGCCCTATCTGCAGGACAATATCATCACCCTCCGGGGCGACCGCTACTGTCTGCCGGTCAAGGCCGAGCACAAGGGGCAGGTCCCCGGCATCGTCCATGACCAGTCCTCCTCGGGCTCTACCCTTTTCATCGAGCCCCAGGCCATCGTCAGCCTGAACAACCATCTCCGGGAGCTCATGATCCAGGAGAAGAAGGAGGAGGAGAAGGTCCTGGCCGCCCTCTCCGCGGAGGCCGGGGAGCACCTGACCGAGCTCAAGGACGACGCCGCCAATATGACGCGGCTGGACTTTATTTTTGCCAGGGGCAAGCTGGCCCTGGAGCAGAACGCCACCCGGCCCGTCTTCAATACGGACCACCGGATCGTCATCCGCCGGGGCCGTCATCCCCTGATCGACCCGCAGAAGGTGGTTCCCATCGACCTCTCCATGGGAGAGGACTACGACATGATCATCATCACCGGTCCCAATACCGGCGGCAAGACCGTGACCCTCAAGACCGTGGGCCTCTTCGAGCTCATGGGCATGGCCGGTCTCCACATTCCCGCCGGGGACCGCAGTGAGCTGTCCGTCTTCCGCCAGGTCTACGCGGACATCGGGGACGAGCAGAGCATAGAGCAGAGTCTCTCCACCTTCTCCTCTCATATGAAGACCATCGTGGACATCTTCCGCAAGGTGGACAGCGACTGCCTCTGCCTCTTCGACGAGCTCGGGGCAGGCACCGATCCCACGGAAGGCGCGGCGCTGGCCATCTCCATCCTGGATCATCTCCATGAACGGCAGATCACCACCCTGGCGACGACCCACTACAGCGAGCTGAAGGTCTACGCCATGCGCACAGAGGGCGTCACCAACGCCAGCTGCGAATTCGACGTGGAGACCCTCCAGCCCACCTACCGCCTGCTCATCGGCGTCCCGGGCAAGAGCAACGCTTTTGCCATCTCCGGCAAGCTGGGGCTCCCCCGCTACATCATCGAGTCCGCCCGGGAGCAGCTGAGCCAGGAGACGCAGGACTTCGAGAAGCTTCTCAGCGAGCTGGAGACCGACCGGGCCGCGGCGCAGAAGGAGCGGGAGGAGGCCGACCGTCTCCGGGATCAGGTGCGGCAGCGGGAAGCCCGTCTCAAGGAGCGGGAGGCCCAGCTGGATACCCGCCGCCGGGAGATCCTCAACAAGGCCCAGGAAGAGGCCCGCGATATCCTGGCAGATGCCAAGAAGACAGCGGACGCGGCCATCTCCGACCTGCGCCGGCGGGGCGTGACGGGAGACATGTCCGAAATGGAACGCACGCGTTCCGCCCTGCGGGACCGGGTCTCGGAGAAGAACGAAAAACTCCGGGCCCGACAGGAGAACAAAAAGCCGCACAAGCAGCTGAAGGCCTCTGACCTCCACGTGGGCGACCGGGTGCGGGTCATCTCCATGGGACTGACAGGCACAGTCCTGTCCCTTCCGGACAAGAAGGGCCGTGTCAGTGTCCAGTGCGGGATCATGACCTCCTACGCAGCCCTGACAGACCTGCAGCTGTTGCCGGACGAGACGCCCTCCTACGCCTCCGCCGCGGGCGGAGCGGACAGCGGCGGCCGCACCAGCCTCAAGCAGGCCTTCCGCAAGGGCGGGGCCGAGAGGGATCTGGACCTGAACAAAAACACCGTCTCCCAGGAGCTGAACCTCCTGGGCATGACCACCGAGGAGGCCGTCCACGCCGTGGACAAGTATCTGGACGAGGCGCGCATGGCCCATCTGCACAGTGTCCGCATCGTTCACGGCAAGGGCACGGGCGCCCTGCGCAATGCCGTCCATAAGTATCTCCGGAGCCAGCGGTCCATCCGGTCCTTCCGGCTGGGAGCCTTCGGCGAGGGAGACGCGGGCGTTACGATCGTGGAGCTGTGACCCGGACCCTGCCGGGTATGTAAAGGAGTCTCTATGAGTGTTGCCAAACAGAAAATACTGATCGTGGATGATGACAGCAATATCGCGGAGCTGATCAGCCTCTACCTGATCAAGGAATGCTACGAGACGCAGACCGCCGGCGACGGAGAGGCCGCCCTCGCGGCTGTCCGCTCCTGGCAGCCGGACCTGATGCTGCTGGATCTGATGCTGCCCCGCATGGACGGTTATCAGGTCTGCCGGGAGGTCCGTTCCTCGCCCGACAGCGCCGACCTCCCCATCATCATGCTCTCCGCCAAGGGTGAGATCTTCGACAAGGTCCTGGGCCTGGAAATGGGCGCCGACGACTATATGGAGAAGCCCTTCGACTCCAAGGAGCTGGTGGCCCGGGTCAAGGCCGTCCTGCGCCGCTCCCACCGTCAGAGCGCGCCCGCGGACCAGCCGGAAGGCCGTTCCGTAAGGCTCCCGGATCTGACCGTGAACCTGGACAGCTATGCCGTCACCTACCGCGGGAGACCGCTGGATATGCCGCCCAAGGAGCTGGAGCTCCTCTACTGCCTGGCCTCCAACCCCGGCCGCGTCTACACCCGCGAGCAGCTTCTGGACCAGATCTGGGGCTATGAATACGTGGGGGACACCCGCACCGTGGACGTCCATATCAAGCGGCTCCGGGAGAAGCTGGGGGACCACCCCGCCTGGCGCATCGCCACCATCTGGGGGATCGGCTATAAATTCGAGGTCCAGTAAATGCGCAAGACTCTGTATCTGAAATTCCTGATCGGCTACATCCTGTTCGCCCTCTTCGGCTTCATTGCCGTGGCCACCTTCGGCGCCAGGATAGCCGACGACTATGCCCTGCGCATCGCCGCGCGGGACCTCTATGAGGAGGCGATCCGCATCGCGGACACCTATGCCGACGATCTGTATGACTCCCGGATCTCCCTGGAAACGGCCCAGTCTCAGGCAGAAGCTCTCTCTTCCTTTATGGACACGGAGATCTGGATCCTGAACCCCTCCGGCCGTATGGTCGTCAACTCCTCCTCCGCCCCGGACCCCCAGGAAGAGATCGTGGTGGAGGGTTTTGACCCCACCGTCACACGGAGCAGCTATTACACCACCGGCACCTTCTTCGACTCCTTCGAACGGCCCAGGCTCAGTGTCATCGCCCCCATCGCCAGCAACTACAAGATCCGGGGCTATGTGGTGATCCACATGACCATGGAGAGGGTGGAACAGACCGGCGAGCGCCTCCTCAATATCGCCTATGCCATGCTGGTGGTCCTCCTCTTCCTGTCCCTGATCATCCTCCTTTTCTTCACAGAGATCGTCTACAAGCCGCTCCGCACCATCATCCGATCCACGGAACAGTACGCCGCCGGCAACTACCACTACCCCCTCTCTGTGGAGGGCGATGACGAGCTGAGCTATCTGGCGGCCTCCATCAGCTACATGGCGGACTCCGTCGCCCGCTCCGAGGACGACCAGAAGAAATTCATCGCCAATGTCTCCCACGATTTCCGGTCGCCGCTGACCTCCATACGCGGTTTTCTCGAGGCCATGCTGGACGGCACCATTCCGCCGGAGAGCCATGAGCGCTACCTCCGGATCGTCCTCAACGAGACCGACCGCCTCCGCGGCCTCACGGAGAGCCTGCTGACCCTGAACAACCTCAACACCCGGGGCATGCTCCTGCAGAAGACCACCTTCGATATCAACGAATGCCTGCGCGGCGTCGCCGCTTCCTTCGAGCAGGTCTGCCGGTCCAGGGACATCCGCATCCGTCTGGTCCTCTCCGGCGCCGTCCTCTATACGGAAGCGGACCGGGAGAAGATCCAGCAGGTCATCTACAACC
>DGGX01000194.1 GCA_002392385.1 Lachnospiraceae bacterium UBA3863 | reverse complement strand
TGCCGCAGTAGGCGTCGCCGCGGCCCTGGATCAGGTCGTTCTGGGACTCTTCAGCCGCCGCGATGAACATCTTGGGACCGTCGAAGTGCTTGGCGAGCAGGGTCTCGGCGATCTCGGGACCGAAGTTGCCGAGATAGACGCAGAGGGCGTTGCAGCCGGCCGCCTTGATGTCCTCGAGGGCCTGCACCATGTGAATCTCGCTCTCCACGATGCAGATCGGACACTCATAGATGTCGGCCGCGTCGTATTTGGCCTTGTAGGCGGCGACGAGGGCCTCACGTCTGCCGACGGAGAGGGACTCCGGGAAGCAGTCACGGCTCACCGCGACGATGCCGAGCTTGACCTGGGGAATGTTCTGGATCATTTTTTTACCTCCTGAACGATGTATGATATTGAGCGTTTGCTTTGTGAACGTGTGAAAAGGGAAAATGGCCGTAGGGACGGAAGGCTTCATCAAAAACGGAGAAAACAGTCATTTTTCCAACCTCCTTTGATTTACAGGATCCCCTTCAGCGCGGGATAGAGGCGCTTCCAGGTGCGGTACTTCCCGTCATAAGCCTGCACAAGAGCCGGCTCGGGGACGGTGGTCTCCTTGACGCGGATCAGCGCTTCCGCGCAGGCGGCAACGCTGGGATATTCTCCGCAGGTGACGGCCGCCAGCATGGCGCCGCCGTAGCCGGGGCCCTGCTCCGTCATGGGAAGCTCCAGCGGGATGCCGAGGACGTTGGACAGGATCCGTCTCCAGAGAGGGCTCTTCGCGCCGCCGCCGCAGACGCGGCTGACGGGGACTTCGATGCCCTGTGCCTTCGCGATCTCAAGACAGTCACGGAAGGCGAAGGCGACGCCCTCGAGGACGGCCTGGGTCAGGTCTTCCCTCTGCGTGTCCATCCGCAGGCCCAGGAAAGCGCCGCGGGCGGAGGGATCGTTGTGGGGACTCCTTTCTCCCATCAGGTAAGGGAGATAGTAGACGTCGTTCTTACCGAGTCTGTCTTCCGTGATCGGGGCCTGCTCCGCGGCGTATTCCTCCGTGTGCAGGATGTCCTCCATCCACCACTTGTTGCAGGAGGCGGCGGAGAGGATGCAGCCCATCAGGTGGTAGCCTCCGTCCGCGTGATCGAAGCTGTGCAGGGCGTTGTGGCTGTCCACGCTGAAATGGTCGCTGGTGATGAAGATGGTGCCGGAGGTGCCGAGGGAGATGTTGCAGCCGCCCGTGCCGACGACGCCGCATCCTACGGCAGCCGCGGCGTTGTCACCGGCGCCCGCGCAGACCCTGACGTTCTCGGGAAGACCCAGAAGTCCGGCGGCAGAGGCCGTCAGTGTGCCGACGGTCTCCCAGCTCTCGAAGAGACAGGGCATCTGGTCCTCCGTGATCCCGCAGAGATCCAGCATCTCGCGGCTCCAGCACTTGTGCTCCACATCCAGGAGCAGCATGCCGCTGGCGTCGGAGTAGTCGGTGCAGTGCACGCCGGTCAGCAGATAGTTGATGTAATCCTTGGGGAGCATGATCTTACGGATCCGCGCGAAGAGCTCCGGCTCGTTCTCCCGCATCCAGAGGATCTTGGGAGCGGTAAATCCGGCAAAAGCGATATTGGCGGTGCGGGCGGAGAGCACCTCACGGCCGATCTGTTCGTTCAGGTATTCTACCTGGGGCTGGGTGCGTCCGTCATTCCAGAGGATGGCGGGGCGGATCACCCGGTCATTCTCGTCGAGCACGACGAGGCCGTGCATCTGTCCGCCGGCGCCGATGCCCGCGACCTGCGAGGCATCGAAGCCCTTAAGGAGCTTCGGAATGCCGGAAGCGACGGCTCTGGCCCAGTCGGCGGGGTCCTGCTGGCTCCAGCCGGGCTGCGGAAACTCCAGAGGGTATTCTTCAGATACAATGTTGAGGATCTCGCCCTTCTCGTTGGTGAGAAGGAACTTACAGGCGGAAGTGCCGAGATCGATACCGATATATAACATAGCTGTCCCTCCTGATCTGACGTTTTTACATCCTTAGTGTCATTATATAGCAGTCATCTGAAAAATGACATGAAAGAGCCCTGCTTTTATTAGACAATGTTACGATTCGCAGCCTACATGAGGAGATGAGCCGGATGTGGCCCTTGACAGACAGCGGCGGTCTGCATTATGCTGTCAGAGAACTAAACACTGCTGGGGGAGCATTTGCTGAGAAGGCACCGCGGACCAGCTGCGGGCCGACCCTTATCACCTGACCCGGGTAATACCGGCGTAGGGAAGCAAGTGGAGCGTAAAGGGGCGTATGTTCTTTTTGCGTTCTGCACACCATGTTTCCCCTCCTTGCCTGAAAAGGAGGTATTTTTTATGTCCAAAAATGTTTCTGTCCTTGTCTATAGCGCCCTGTGCGTGGCGCTGGCTGTCGTCACCAGCATGATCAAGGTGTTCAGCTTCCCTACCGGCGGCTCGATCACCCTGTGCTCCATGTTCTTCGCCGCACTGCCGGGCTATTTCTTCGGACCGGTGGCGGGTCTTGCCGCGGGCCTCGCATACGGCGTCATGCAGTTCATCCTGGGCCCCTACATCCTGACCCCTGTACAGGTGGTGCTGGACTACGGCGCTTTTGCCATGCTGGGCCTTGCCGGTTTCTTCAGAAACGGCAGGAGAGGACTGGAGATCGGCTATCTTGTCGGCTGCCTGGGGCGCTTCATCTGCTCCTTCCTGTCCGGCTGGGTCTTCTTCGGTGAGTACGCCTGGCAGGGCTGGAGCCCCGCTGCCTATTCCGCGGTCTATAATATTATCTATATCGGCGCGGAAGCCATCCTGACCATTCTGATCCTGCAGATCCCGGCCGTCCGCAACGCCCTGTCCAAGGCCGAGGCCATGATCCGGCGATAAGGAACCAGCTCACAGATGACCGAATGCCATAAGAAAAGACATTTTTTCATGGGACAAAAGTCAGCCGGTGTCATATAATAAAACAGTATATGACATCAGACATAACAGGAGGTCAGAACTATGCGGATACTTGTTACCGGAGGAACCGGTTTTATAGGCAGTCACACCTGTGTGGAGCTTCTGAACGCGGGTTATGACGTGGTGATCGCGGATAACCTCTATAATTCCAAGGCCATGGTGGTGGACCGGATCGAGACCATCACAGGCAGACGGCCTGCTTTCTATCCTATCGATGTGACGGACCGGCAGGCGCTTACCGCTCTCTTTGAGAAGGAAAGCATCGACGCGGTGATCCACTTCGCCGGCTATAAGGCGGTGGGAGAGTCCACCCGCAAGCCTATCGAGTACTATCACAACAACCTGGAGAGCACCCTGACGCTCTGCGATGTCATGCGGGCGCACGGCTGCAAGAAGATCGTCTTCTCCTCCTCGGCCACGGTCTACGGCGATCCGGCCTTCGTCCCGATCACGGAGGAGTGCCCCAAGGGGATCACCACCAATCCCTACGGAGAGACCAAGGCCATGCAGGAGAGGATCCTGACGGATATCTGGAAGGCGGACAATGAGTGGCGTGTGATGCTGCTGCGCTACTTCAATCCCATCGGCGCCCATGAGAGCGGCCTGATCGGGGAGGACCCCAAGGGGATCCCCAACAACCTGCTGCCCTACGTGGCCCAGGTGGCGTCCGGCAAGCTGGAGAAGGTGCATGTTTTCGGCAACGATTATGACACCCCCGACGGCACCGGTATCCGGGACTATATCCACGTGGTGGACCTGGCCAGGGGACATGTGAAGGCCATCGAGGGCATGGAGCGTCTCGAAGGCGTGAACATCTTCAACCTGGGGACCGGCAACGGCTACAGCGTGTTGGATATCATCCGTGCCTTCTCCAAGGCCTGCGGCAGGGAGCTTCCCTATGTGATCGATCCCCGCAGACCCGGCGATATCGCCGTGTGCTACTCGGATCCTTCCAAGGCCAGAGATGTCCTGGGCTGGACCGCGGAGAAGAATCTGGAGGATATGTGCCGCGACGGCTGGCGCTGGCAGAGTCAGAATCCGGAAGGCTATACCGAGTGATCGGATACTGATCGGATACAAAGATGAAAGAGGGATTGTCGTACTGAACCGGCTGAACTTCCGGTATGCTCATTTGTTCAGTGCGACAGTCCCTTTATAGTAGAGTAAAAGCCGGGCAGGTATTAAAGAGCGGCGATGCCGATCAGGATCTGGAGGGAAGCCTCCATCTCCTGGATCGAGGCATATTCGAAGCGGCCGTGGAAATTATAGCCGCCGGTGCAGAGATTGGGGCAGGGGATGCCGTAGATCTCCGCCAGGAGGGCCCCGTCCGTGCCGCCCCGCACAGGTTCGCTGGAGGGCGTGACGCCGATGGCGCGCGCGGCGGCATAGGCCCTGTCAATGAGGTCCATGTGGTCCCGCATGACGTCCGCCATATTGTGATAGCTGTCCCCCATCTCGAGGGTGAAGGTCCCCTGACCATACTTCTCGTTGAGATAGGCGGCAGTTCGGCGGAGGGTCTCTTTTCTCTCCTCGAAGCGGGCGCGGTCGTGGTCCCGCACGATGTACTGGAGACGGGCCTCCTCGATACTGCCTGTGATCTCCGCCAGCATGTAGAAGCCCTCGTAGCCTTCCGTGTATTCCGGGCGCTCGGCGGGGGGCAGCAGGGCGTCGAACTCCATGGCCAGGGAAGAGGCGTTGAGCATAAGGCCCTTGGCACTGCCGGGGTGGACGCTGCGGCCCTGTACCCGGACACGGGCCCAGGCCGCGTTGAAGCATTCATATTCGAAAATGCCGAGCTTGCCGCCGTCCACGGTATAGGCCTCCCGGGCACGGAAAGCCTTCGGGTCGAAGTACTGTGTGCCTCTGCCCACCTCCTCGTCGGGGGTGAAGCAGATGGAGATGGCGCGGTGAGGGATCTCCGGATGGGCCAGATACCAGGCTGCCAGCTCCATGATCTCCGCGACGCCGGCCTTGTCGTCCGCACCCAGCAGGGTCGTTCCGTCGGAGGCAATGAGATCCTCGCCCAGGTGGGAGAGCAGCTCCGGGAAGTCCTCCGGCCGCAGCAGGCTGTCGGTGCCGTCGTAGGCCTTCAGGATCCTGGGACGGACATTCTTCCCGGAAGCGGCCGGGGAGGTGTCCATATGGGCGATAAAACCGATGGGATCGCCCTGGCCGGGCACCTGCGCGTATACATAGCAGTGGGTGCGGTCATATATGACGTCAGAGGCGCCCATTTCTTCCAGCTCACGGGCCAGGAGAGCCGCCAGATCGTGCTGGCAGTGGGTGGAGGGCGAGGTGTCCGAGTCTTCAGAAGAGGTCGTTTCGATCTGTGCGTAACGGAGGAAACGCTCAATAAGTGCAGTCATATCTGTTCCTTTCTGTCGGGTGTGAGTTGTTGTCCGGATCATGGCAGACAGAGCGCTGCGCAGGGTTCCATGTAATACTATAGGCCGCCCGGCTCAAATCCGCAAGCCGGGCAGAAGGAGGAAGGCGATGCCGGAAGTTAAGGAAGGATACAGCCGCGGCGACCAGCTGGAGAGAACGCGGCTCCTGGTGGGAGAAGAGGCACTGGACAGGCTGGCCCGGGCCCGGGTGGCGGTCTTCGGGGTCGGCGGCGTGGGCGGCTATGTCTGCGAGGCGCTGGCCAGGAGCGGCGTGGGCGCCCTGGACCTGACAGACAGTGACCGGGTGTCCATAAGCAACCTGAACCGCCAGATCATCGCCCTCAGGAGCACGATCGGACGGCTCAAGACAGAGGTCATGCAGGAGAGGATCCGCGATATAGACCCCGCGATCCGGGTGACGGTCCGGAACTGCTTCTTCCTGCCCGAGAACGCGGACACCTTCCCCTTCGAGGAGTATGACTATGTGGTGGACGCGGTGGACACCGTGACAGCCAAGATCGAACTGATCCTGCGCGCCCAGGCCGCCGGCGTGCCCGTCATCAGCGCCATGGGGGCCGGCAATAAGCTGGACCCTGCCGCTTTCCGGGTGGCGGACATCTATGAGACCGACGTGTGTCCGCTGGCCAGGGTCATGCGCCGCGAATTGAAGAAAAGAGGCGTGCGAAGTCTCAAGGTAGTCTATTCCCGGGAACAGCCCCGCACTCCCCTCCCCACGGAGACCTCCGGAGAAGAGAAGACCCCGGCGCGCCGCAGCACACCGGGGAGTATCGCCTTCGTTCCTTCCGCCGCTGGTCTGGTGCTCGCGGGGGAAGTCATCCGGGATCTGATCTCTTAACGTGTAAAGGGATAATCGTAGTCCAGGGACAGGGAGTCGATCTCCCCGTTCTTATTGAAATCATAGAGGGTGAGCCAGTTCCGGTCATAGTTCTGTTCGTAATTGCCGGACGGGCTGAAGAGAAGATAATAGGCTGAATAGCTCTCCTCCGCCTCCTCGGTGAAATTGTACTGCTCCAGGAAAGCCCCGGTCTGCGCGGCGTCCGCGTCGGCCGGAAGGCCCGGGAGATCCACGGCCACGGAATCATCGCAGTGCAGATCGATCAGGACGATATCCTTGAGAGGACGTTCTTCACGGTAAGGATTGCGGACTGTCAGATAGTTGAGCTCCTTGTCCCCCTTCTTGAGGGAGATGAAGCTGTACTCACTCGCGCCGATCACGGTGTCCGCGCCTGTCTCGATATTCTCGCCCTCCAGCTGCGTGATCTCCCAGCCGTTCTTCACAAGCTCTGAGATCGGAATGGGCATATGGTAGAGGTCGCCTTCCAGACGGACATTGCCGCTGTAAAGGTCATCGCCCAGCTCTTCCGGCGCCTTATAACCCGCCAGATAGTCGGTATATTCCAGACTGGTCATCTCCGGTGTCTGCACCGGGATCTGGTCGTAGCTGAAGGCCTGGCTGTTGTCATCATCGCCGGTCTCGTCGTCCCAGAAATTATCGTCGTTCCATTCATCCCATTCATCATCGCCGTCCTCGGCCCACCAGTCCTCGGATTCCCAGTCGGGTTCGGACGTGTCGTATCCCGCGTAGGAAGGCTGCGGCCGGGTGAGAAAACCCCACAGACCGTCGCCGCTGCCGTATCCGGGCGCTGCCAGACTTCCCAGCCCGCTGGAAATGACCCAGACCGCGACACCCAGGGTGATGGCCGCCAGGACGCCGAATATGCCCAGGGCGATGAGGGCCGTTTTCCTGTTGGCGGCGTCGTCGCCGGACTCGGTCGGCGTCAGGAGATTCAGGCCGGACAGCTCCACATCCTGAGAGTAACGGGCATCCCGGGCATTGTACTGTTCTCCGGACATGGACGTGATGATACGATCGGGCTCAGGCGTGAAGACATCCGCGGTTGGAGCGGGCTCCCCGGAACTGTCCGCGGACACATCCCCCGGCATGCCGTAAAGAGTCTTGTCATCGGGCATATCGTAGATCGCCTCTTCCTCCGGCGTATCGTAGACCGCCTGCTTGTCCGGTGTTTCATAGAGGGCCTGGTCATCCGGCATGCCGTAGACCGTCCGGTCTTCAGAGGACGGGGCCGGCTCGGACGCGGGCTCCTCCGGGATTGCGCCGGAGTCCTCGTAGCGCGGCACGCTGCCGGACAGAAAATCCTCATTGTCATTGAATAAAGCGGGACCTTCTGAGACTGTATTCGTGCTTCCGCCGCAGTAGGGGCAGTAACGGACCCCGTCCGGGATCATCTTCTGACAGGAAGGGCAGAGCATATGCGGATCCTCCTTTACAAAAACATAATTCTAATTTTAAATTGTAAGGTGACGGACACTAAAAATCAAGCGGCAGGCCGGAGACAGCAGTTGAGACGGCCGGTCCGCGGCCATGGGAACTGACCCGGAGGCGGGCGTATGAAACACAACTACAAGGCCATCGTCAGCTATGACGGGACCCGGTACTACGGCTGGGAGCATCAGCCGAACACGGACATGACCATCCAGGGCAAGCTGGAGACAGTGCTGGAGGCACTGACAGCGGACGAGGGAAGGAGAGAGAAGATCACGGTGATCGGAGCAGGCCGGACGGATGCCGGCGTACACGCCCGGGCCATGACCTGCAACTTCCTGCTGGACACGGCCTGCAGCGAGGAGCAGCTGATGGCCTACATGAACCGTTACCTGCCCGAGGATATCAGCGTCAATGACCTGCGGATCTGCGCGGACCGCTTCCACAGCCGTTTCAAGGCCCAGGGCAAGACCTATCGCTATACCTGCTGGTACGGCCTGTCCAGACCTGTTTTTGACAGGCGCTATGTCTATATACTGGACCGTCAGCCGGACGCGGAGAGAATGCGCAGGGCCGCCCGGTACATGACCGGACTGATGGATTATAAGAGCTTCTGCGGCAATCCGCGCATGAAAAAGTCCACGGTGCGGGCCGTGGACAGTATCCGGATCGAAGAGAGCGGGGGCTACCTGCGGATGTATTTTCACGGGAGCGGATTCCTCCAGAACATGGTCCGCATCATGACAGGGACCCTTCTGGAGGTGGGCTGGGGCGACAGAGAGCCGGAGGACATCCCCGGCATCCTGGCGGCGGGCGACCGTTCGAAGGCCGGATTCACCGCGCCGGCCAGGGGCCTCTGTCTCATGAAGGTGGATTACTGAGGCCCTTTACGAGGGGCCGGAGGCTCAGCGGACGCCGCTGAGACGCTTCTCCCATTCGGTCTGCTCGGGCCAGTCCTCGGTGCCCAGCTCCCGGCGGAGGAGCTGCAGATACCAGTCTGTCTTCTCCTGCATGTGGGGAGCGGCATACCAGGCCGGCGGGGCGCCGGCGGGATCGTCATCCTCCAGCATCAGATATTCCATGAGGCGCGCCCGGTCCTCCATGGGCCAGGTCTTGCTGTAGCTGTCGACAAAATAGAGATTCTTATAATCCAGCTTATCGGAGGGAGTGTTCGGATCCAGCGCAGTATACTTACGACTGCCAGCGGTCTCGTAGCTCTCTCCCTCTTCGTTCAGATAGGCTTCATAGTAGGAGAAGCCCTCCGGATTCATGCTGTTCCATGCCTCCTCGTCCAGCAGGCCCTCCGCCAGGAGCCGGTAGTCGGTGATGTGGGTGATCTCATGGATCAGTGTCTGTCGGCCGGAGAGGACCGAGGCATCCGCCGCGATCACGCCCAGTCCGCAGTCTTCCGTGGAGAAGGCGCCGGCATTGGATATATAGGAAGAACTGCTGACGGGCGTCAGGGCCCCGGTCAGCATGATCAGGATATCGCGGTAGTGACTGCCCCTCAGGGTCTCGAAATATCCCTCCGGATACAGGGCCAGGGCGTCCTCCAGATGGGTGAGGGCCTGGGAGAGGATCTTTTCATCGGTACAGGGCGTGATCGTGTAGTCAAATCCGTCCTGGGGCACGTCCGTCCCCAGAAGGATGCGGACACCATAGGTGTCAGAGAGCTCCGACGCCCTGTCCAGCAGGTCCCCGGATACGCCGGAGGATTCCTCGGTCTGTGCGATCAGCCCGTTGCCGGGAAGGGGCTCCTGGGTATCCCTGCGCCAGGTCTGAAAGACTGTGTCCGGGTGGAACCAGAGCAGGATACGCCCGGGCATACCGGATCCGTCCTCTTCCAGAAGGATACAGGCGCTGCGTGTGAGGCCGCAGGAGGGGATGTCCGGGTGGTAAGGGAAGGGATCCTCCTCATCAGTCTGGTCCGGCTGCTGGAGAGAGACCGGGAGCAGGAGAGAGCGCTGGGTCTCCTCCACAGTGTCATAGATGCCGATGGCCGGCTGCCTGTCCCGGGTGATGGTCCCGATCAGGCCCTCGGCGGCTGCCGCGGCCGGCAGCTCCTCCCGGTCTGTATAGGTGACGGTAAACTGCTTGTCAGCCAGAGACAGGGAGAGGGTGCAGGCGGTCTGGCGGTCAGCCAGCCGGTAGGTGAGAAAACGTGCGATCCCCTCCTCCGGGCTCGCCTGGGGGATGATCCAGGTCAGGTCGGAGGGCAGGGTCCAGTAGAGGCTGCGCTGGAAACGGCTGTCGTATTTCCAGATCTTTCCGTCTGTGGAGGAGGCATAGAGTTCACCGCCGCTGCAGAAGAAATAATCCTCCCGCTCCTCGTCGGACAGGATCAGATGCCGGGGTGCCGCGCTGCTCTCCTCCGTGCCCTCGGTGACGCCCTCCTGCCGATAGAGAACGCCGCAGGTCTCATCCAGAAGAAGGAAGGGCTCCGTAGACAGGATCCGGAGGCTGACAAGGCCGGAACTGTCCCGGGCGGCCGGATTTATGGAACACCGCCGCAGGAACTCGCCGGTGGAGAGATCCAGCGTCTCCACGACATAATCGTCGACGGCATTGCGCGAGACCAGCAGGAGCCGTTCAGAGCCGGGGTCACTGCTGTCATTGTCCGCGTCACCGCGCGGGACTATGGCGGCCGTGCAGAGAAGCCTCTCTTCACGGTCGGTGAGAGAAGTCAGGTCATAGAGGGGGAGCTCACTGTCCACCCGCAGGGGCTCCAGATCCAGATGGGGACCGAACCAGTCCAGGATATCGGAGGGACTGGGCAATCCCGCACACCCCGTCAGGCAGGTGAGAGTGAGGAGCAGGACCAGGAGAACAGCCGCGGAGCGGCGGATCTTTTTCTGAAAGGATAGATTCATCATTTATATACTTGTGCACCTTCAGTGCCGGTTATGTGGTATTATAGGTATCATATGAGGCATTGGCTCAGAAAAATGATATCACAGGAGGCGTCAGATGGCTAATATTGCTTTGATCATAGCAGGCGGCAGCGGTGCCAGAATGCATCAGGATATTCCCAAACAGTTCCTGACAGTGAATGAAAAGCCCGTGATCGTCTATACGCTCCAGGCTTTCCAGAAGCATCCGGAGATCGACAGTATCGCGGTGGTCTGCATCAGCGGCTGGGAACAGGTGCTGCGGGCATACGCGGGACAGTTCAACATCACCAAGCTGGAGTATATTGTTCCGGGCGGCAAGAACGGCCAGGATTCCATCCGCAACGGCGTCCTGGAGCTGGAGAAGCATTTCGCGCCCGAGGACCTGGTCCTGGTGCATGACGCGATCCGTCCCCTGGTCTCTTCCGAGATCATTTCCGACTGCATCGTGAAGACCAAACAGTACGGCTGTGCCATCGCCACGATCCCGTGCGCGGAGGCCATGATGGAGACAGAGGACGGCGTCATCTCCGTCGGCAGCTATCCCAGAGACCGCCTGAAGAGGACGCAGACCCCGCAGGGATTCGTACTGGGACCCTTCGCGGACCTGCACAGGCGCGCCCTGGAGGCCGGCATCACCTCGTCGGTGGCCTCCTGTACGCTCAAGATTGAGATGGGGGAGCAGGTCTACTTCTCCGCCGGATCAGAGAAGAATATCAAGCTCACCACGGTGGAGGACATCGATATTTTCAAGGCTCTTCTGGCCGCCAGACGGTCGGACTGGCTCAAGGACTGAGCGCGAAGAGCAGAGCCCGTCTGACCGCCGCGCGGCAGGGACAGGCTTGATTCAGGAAAGGAAAGACAGGCAATGAGCAGAATCGGCTTTATCGGATGCGGCCACATGGCCAGTGCCATGATCGGCGGAATGCTGGGAAGCGGCAAGGTGGAGGCGGACCAGATCATCGCGTCAGCCCCTTCGGAGGAGACACGGGAGAGAGCCCGCCAGATCCACGGGATCACCATGACGGCGGACAACCGGGAGGCGGCATCGGAGGCGGACATCCTGGTGCTGGCCATCAAGCCCCAGCAGTTTCCGTCGGTGGCGGAGGAGATCCGGGACGTCCTGCGGGAGGATACAGTGGTGGTGAGCATTCTGGCCGGCATCAGCATCGCCGGCCTGGAGGAGGCCCTGCCCACGGAGCCCGGCGCCCTGCGCAAGATCGTCCGGCTCATGCCCAATACCCCGGCCCTGGTCGGCGCGGGGGTGACCGGCGCATGCTGCAACATGGCCGTCACCCAGGATGAGTTCGAATATGTGACAGACCTGTGCGGGAGCTTCAGCCAGGTGGAAGTGCTGCCGGAGCGCCTCTTTGATGCCGTGACGGCCCTGTCCGGGAGCGCGCCGGCCGCGGTCTTCGTTCTTCTGGAGGCCATGGCGGACGGTGCCGTTTCTCTGGGACTGCCCAGACAGCAGGCAATCAGGATGGCCGCGCAGACAGTTCTGGGAAGTGCCCGGCTCCTGCAGGAGACAGGCCGTCACCCGGCGGAGCTCAAGGATATGGTCACGTCCCCGGCCGGGACGACGGCGGAGATGCTGCGTGTACTGGAAGAGAAGGCCTTCAGGGGCACCGTGATCGACAGCCTGCGGGCGGCCGGCAGACGGTCCGCGGAGCTGCGGGGGAACTGATAAGACCGCCGCGGAAGCGACCGGCAGTGAAGGATTTACGCAAACGACAGGAGGAAGAGGATGGCGGCAGACAGTGAACTTCTGCGGGAATTACAGCTGGTGAACCTGCGGACCCTCAAAAAGCTGGATGAGGTCTGCAGAAAACATGATATCAAGTACTGGGCGGCTTTCGGGACCCTGATCGGCGCCATCCGCCACAAGGGCTTCATTCCCTGGGATGACGACCTGGACGTGTGCATGATGCGGGAGGATTTTGACAGGCTCTGCCAGGTCCCCGCGGAGGAATGGGGACCGGATTGCTGCTTCTGCACCCCCTCCAGTCCGGAGGAGTTCCATGACCGCTTCTTCGGAAGGGTCTATATCAAGGACTCCCACATCCAGAGCTATGTGGATGTGGAGAACTGGCGCAACTGGTCTGATGGCAAGTCCTGGAGCACGAAGATGATGTGCGACATTTTTGTCTGGGACTATGTGCCGGATGATGACGAGGAGTATTACAGACTCCACGACCAGCTCAAGAAGATCGAGCACATGGACTACAAGTGGGTCAAGTCCATGGCCTGGACAGACAGCAGGAATCCCGCCAGGATCGCCAAGGTCCTCCTCAAGCGCGCCCGCGGCGCCTACCTGCGCCGGAAGTACGCCGAGCCCTGGAAGGAACTGGACCGCCGGGTGCTGGAGATCATCCGCAGCCACCCCGCCGGGAGACGGATCGGCTGCTATAACACCTCGCTCCACCACATCTATGAGTACGAGGATGTCTTCCCCCTGACCACGGCCGCCTTCGAGGATATGGAGGTGCCCGTGCCCGCCAAGTGGGACAAGCTCCTGACCATGGACTACGGGGACTATATGACCCCGCCGCCCATGAAGGACCGTGTCCATATCAACTTTATTTATATGGACATGGGTGACGGCAGGAAATATATCATCGATCCGGTGCCGGGTTCTCTGGGCAATCCGAACAGATAAGACTACATAAAAATGTAACAAAATTATTATTTTCCTGTAAAAAAGCCGCGGACGGTGTGTCTGCGGCTTTTTTTGTGTCCGCGGATGCCGGAGAATCTATTTATTAGTTACGTTTTTGTTACATTTAATTAACAAAAGCATTGCAATTATGAATGAAATGAGTATATAATAGGGGCTGTAACGGGAATAAACTGCCCTTAAGCGGAGAATACGCGGAACCGGTGGTCCGCGTAGGGAGTTTGCATTGTCCGCGTGAGGGCGCGACAGGAAACCGAGAGGACAGAATTATGAAGAAGGGCATTCTATGCAGAGTGATCTCTGCAATATTGGCGGTCTGCGTATTTCTGACAGCGACCGGGCTGGAGACGGTACCGGTCAGTGCCGCGAATTCAGCCAAGGTCACCAGTAAGTTCTCTTCACAGACCCAGAAGATCGTGGAAGCGCATATCAACGATTTCAACTATGCCAACTATTCCGCGGTGATGGAGGCATACGGGGGATACGAGAAGTATCTGGCCCAGCTGGGGGGCGTTTTTTCCAAGTATGCCGGCGACAGCAGGAATTTCAAGGTCAAGACAGCGGGAGATTTTCAGGCCTGTGCGGAGTATGTCTTCGGCCTGATGGTGATCTACGGCTTCGATTACTGCAACGGCAACGCCAGCAAGTATAAGAAATGGCGCGCCAATGACGGCGTGACAGCGGACGCCTTCTATCCGAAGAATGTCACCAACGGCAATAAGACGAGACTGCCCAGCCCCAGAAGGATCGACAAGATCTGCGGCGGCCAGACCAGCGGCGGTCCCAACATGACGACCAACTGCAACTACAGTGTGGACTATCTGTTCTACAAGGCCGGCCTGTTCGGGGGAAGCGGACAGCCCAAGGATTCCTGCGCCTATTCCTCCCTGGTCAATAAGTTCGGAGCCAAGATCATCTCTGATCCCAAGCAGCTCCAGGTCGGGGACATCATTGAGTGCTACCGGACCAAGATCACCAACTACAAGAGCCCGGGCTCATGGAAGAACTGGTACCACGTGTGTGTGGTGGGCGAGGTGAACAAGAGCGCCGGCACCATCACCCTGTATCAGACGGGGAGCTATTTCACCAACAGCGGCAACTATAAGCAGACCATCAAGGTCTCCAATGGTCTGCCCTATACGGGCTGGGTCGGCCTGCGTCTGAAGAGCCTGGACCAGAGCACTTCCCGTTCCTCCGCTTCTCTGGCGGCCGGAACCGGCAAGGAGGCCACGGTCAAGACCACCAAGAAGGTCACCACAACGACCAAGAAGACCACCACAACGACCAAGAAGACAACGACCACCACCAAAGCCACGACGACCACCAAGGCAACCACGACCACGACGGAAGCGGCCACTGTCTCCACATCGGAGAAACCGGCGGATGTCGGTGCGGCCAATACCGGACAGGCAGCGACGCCTCAGGAGACGGTGCCGCAGGGCGTCTGGGAGAAGGACAGCAAGGGCTGGCGGTACAAGCTGGCCGACGGAAGCTATGCCCCTCAGGGATGGCTCCAGGTCGGCGCCAAGTGGTACTTCATGGACAATGCTTCCTATATGAAGCTGGGCTGGCTCAAGCATAACGGCAGCTGGTACTATTTCGGCAAGAGCTCCGGCTACATGCACACAGGCTGGGTCAAGGTCAGCGGGAAATGGTACTACCTGGACGAGGGTACCGGGGAGATGCAGACCGGCTGGGTCCAGGTGGAGGATGACTGGTACTACTTAAAACCCGGCAGCGGACAGATGCTGAAGGGCTGGCAGAAGATCAAGGGCAAGTACTACTACCTCAAGTCTGACGGCAAGATGGCCACAGGCTGGGTCAAGGTCGGCAAGTACTGGTACTACCTGAACCCCGCCAACGGTCACCGCAAGACGGGATGGATCACCGTAAAGGGCAAACGCTACTATCTGAAATCGGACGGCAAGATGGTCACCGGCCGTGTGAAGATCAACGGGAAATATTACACCTTCACCAAGAGCGGCGTACTGAAAAAATAAGGCACCGCCCGGGGAACAGAGACAGGGGAGTATAAAGAAAGAGTCGGCACGTCAGTGTCCGGCTCTTTTCATAAGATCGCGTCCGTTTTTCTTAAGCCAGCGCTCGCAGTCGCGGCAGTCCGGCAGGACCCTTTCCACCTCCTGCCAGAAGGCGGGTGAGTGATCCATGTGGAGTCTGTGGCACAGCTCGTGGACGACCACATAGTCCAGGACGGCCGGCGGTGCCAGCAGGAGGAGACAGTTGAAGCTGAGATTTCCGCGGGAGCTGCAGCTCCCCCACCGGGTCTTCTGACAGCGGATCGTGATCCGGTTCCAGGTGACGCCCCGCGGCCCCACCAGGGGGGCATAGCGGGCCGTCCGCTCCGCGAAGACAGGGCTGGCCTGCTGTTTCAGGGAGGCGATCTCAGGCGGGGTCAGGATCCAGGACCAGCCGTCCGGCGCCTTCTGTCCGGCGGCATCCGCGGAGGCGTAGGCCTGCCGCTGCGCTTCATCCCGCAGCCGCCGCGCCTGCATGCGCTTCTGCGTGCGGAGGATCCAGTCCATGTGGATGGAGAGGACACGCTCGATCTCTCTCCGGGACGTGCGCAGGGGAGAGCGCACGACAACAGAACCATCCGGGCAGACCTGCACGGCGATCCTCTTGCGGGCGGAACGGATGAGCGTATAAGAGAGCGCGCCATAGACGGCAGCGCTCTCTGTTTGTGTGCGTGTGCGGGTCAGATCTTCTCACCTGTGAGGAGCTCGTAGGCCTCCTCGTACTTGGCGATGGTGCGGTCAATGACTTCCTGGGGCAGGTCGTAGTCGCTGTCGGGATTGGCCTTGAGCCAGTCGCGGACGTACTGCTTGTCGAAGGAAGGCTGGCCGTGGCCGGGCTCGTAGCCTTCGAGGGGCCAGAAGCGGCTGCTGTCCGGGGTCAGCATCTCGTCGCCCAGGACCACATTGCCGTTCTCGTCCAGACCGAACTCGAACTTGGTGTCCGCGATGATGATGCCGCGCTCCAGGGCGTAGGCGGCGCACTTCTTATAGAGCGCCAGCGTGCAGTCGCGGAGCTTCTCGGCGTATTCCCTGCCGTGTCCGGGGAAGTCTCTCTCCAGCACGTCGATGCTCTGCTCGAAGCTGATATTCTCGTCGTGGTCGCCGATCTCCGCCTTGGTGCTGGGCGTGTAGATGGGCTCGGGCAGCTTGTCGCTCTCCCGGAGACCTTCGGGAAGGGTGATGCCGCAGACCTTGCCGGTCTTCTGGTAGCTGGCCCAGCCGCTGCCGGTGATGTAGCCGCGCACGATGCACTCGATGGGCAGCATGGTGAGCTTGCGGCACAGCATGGAGCGTCCCTCGAAAGCGGGAGCGCGGAAGAACTCCGGCATATCCGCCGTGTCGACGCTCTGCATGTGGTTGGGCAGGATGTCCTTCGTGAGGTCGAACCAGAAGCGGGACATCTGGGTCAGGACCACGCCTTTCTTCGTGACCTGATTCTTCAGGATCACGTCAAAAGCGGAGATCCGGTCGGTGGCGACCATGATCAGGCTCTCCCCGACGTCATAGATCTCGCGAACTTTGCCTTCCTTGATGGGCGTATAGGTCTGCATAGGGCTTTCTGTCTCCTTCCCGGTAATGCGCATATTTAAGAGCAGCGTTCCGCACAAGGGCGGAAACACACTAACAGTATAATCAATTTCCCGCAGGTGACAAGAAGTGAGAAGGGAAATTTTCTGTTTTTTCAGAAATCCTTTCCGGGAAGGGCCCTCTATTCCCGGATGCCACAGGGCCCCTCCCTGTGCTATGATGGTAGAAAACAAAAAAACAGGGGAGACCGCAGTGGCTGAACTGAAGAAAGAACAAATGAATACCACCGCTGGGAAGACGGTCCTGGGCATTCTGGCGCACGTGGACGCGGGCAAGACGAC
>DGGX01000234.1 GCA_002392385.1 Lachnospiraceae bacterium UBA3863 | reverse complement strand
CGGCTGTCCTTATACTTGTGGACGGCGCGGAGGATGGTAACAACTTCCTTCTTAGTAGGAAGCGGAACCGGACCGCTGACCTGGGAGCCGTTCTTCTTCACCGTCTCGATGATCTTCCTGGCGGAAGCATCGATGAGCTGGTGATCATAAGCCTTCAATGTGATACGCATAACCTGATTTGCCATAAAAAAAGTCGCCTCCTTTTCGCACTTTTTAATGAAGTACGACAAGCGGTGACTGTACACACTCCCGTGTGTGTCCTGTCCGGTGATGCACCCGTCGGACATACACGTCGTTTCTGCTCTCCGGCAGACATGTTTCGGTACAGTGACTTGTCGTCAGATGATCGGACCTGCGTCCCCGGCAAAAGGGATGGTCCTCAGACATTCGCTCCACGGAAAACCCGCTGCGCTATGGCAGCGGCAACCTCACGCTTCACAGCTATCATGTCACAGCGTCATTTAGATTACACGATTTTCTGTTTAAATGCAATAGTTTTTTTATTTTATTTTTTGTACTGCATGAGGAACAGTCGTCCTGCGGGATCCGGCCGGCGAGGTTCTCCGGGCACAGCTGCTCCCGGCCTCCTATATAATAGAAGCGCCGGGAGCACCATGCATTACAATATCAAGTTTTCAGGATCGTGTAAATATCACTTTTTATGTACTTCGTCGTAGATCCCCAGGATCTCCGCATCCGGCTCCGGCGTCGCCAGGCTGACTGCCACGTTGACGATCAGGGCGATGATGAAGGCCGGAAGCAGTTCATAGATGGCGAAGGCGCCGCCCAGAGGGGCGATCAGATATTTCCACACGAAGATCATGACGCCGCCGGCGATCAGGCCCGCCAGTGTGCCCTGACGGTTGGACCGTCTCCAGAAGAGGGCCAGGAGCATGGCCGGTCCGAAGGTGGCTCCGAAGCCCGCCCAGGCGAAGGACACCACGCGGAAGACGCTGCTGTTGGGATCCCAGGCCAGTATAATGGCCACCGCGGCGATGCCGATGACCGTGGAACGGGCCGCGATCATAGCCTGCACCTGGGTCAGGTTGATGCCGAAGAAGTCCTGCATGAGATCCTGGGATACGCTGGAGGCTGCCGCCAGCAGCTGGGAATCCGCCGTGGACATGGTCGCCGCCAGGATACCGGACAGGATGATGCCCGCCATGAGCGCCAGCAGGACGCCGTGCTGACTCATGAGATCCGCCATACGGATGATGATGGTCTCAGAATCCGAGCTGGTGGTGAGCAGGGGCAGCTTGCCCGAAACGGAAACACTGTATCCGATGATACCGATGAAGACAGCCACAGCCATGGAGATGACGACCCAGACGGCCGCGATCCGGCGGGACAGGGTCAGTTCCTTCTCTTCCCGGATGGCCATGAAACGCAGAAGGATATGGGGCATGCCGAAATATCCCAGGCCCCAGGCCAGTGTGGAGACGATGCTGAGGAATCCGAAGCTGGAGGCCGTTCCGCTTGCCGCGTCATAGCCCTGGGTCAGGTTCAGATAGCCCGGCAGGGCCCTGGCGTTGTCCATGACCGCCCCCAGGCCGCCTGCCTGAGAGATGCCGAAGAAGACGATCACGACCAGGGCGATCGACATGAAGATACTCTGGACCAGGTCCGTGGTGGAGACCGCCATGAATCCGCCCATGGTGGTGTAGGCCACGATGATGATGGCGCCGAGAATCATGGCGACATGATATTCCACGCCGAAAAGGCTGTTGAAAAGCGTGCCCACCGCCTTAAATCCGGAAGCCGTATAAGGAATGAAGAAGATCAGGATGATCAGAGCGGCGACCAGCGAGATGGCATGGCTCTTGTCCTTGTAACGACGGGCGAAGAAATCCGGAATGGTGATGGCCCCGATCCTCTCCGAATAGCGGCGGAGCAGCCTGGCCACAAGCAGGAAATTCAGGTAGGTGCCGACGGCGAGACCGATGGCGGTCCAGCCCACCTCGGCAACGCCTGCGAAATAGGCAAGACCGGGCAGACCCATGAGCAGGTAGCTGCTCATATCAGAGGCCTCGGCGCTCATGGCGGTCACGAGCGGTCCCAGCCCTCTTCCGCCGATGTAGAAGGCATCGGATGTGTCACTGGCGCCCTTGCGGCTGAAGATCACCCCGATCAGCAGCATGCCAAGCATATAGGCTGTCATGGTCAGGATGATAACGGTTTGTGCTGAAGTCATATGTACTCCCTCCTCTTTGAAACAGTCAACAAAAAGGATTATAGCACAGCATATTATAGAATAAAATACAGAACAGTGTATAGAATATATTCTATACACTGTTCGCTTGAAATCTTATTTTATCCTTATTTTAACTACTTTTTATGGCTATACATTAATATTGCCGCCTGCTGGAACAATATTCATTCACAGCGCCAGCTCTTTATAAAGAGGGGCGTCATCCTGTCGCAGTAGGCGACCAGGGAATACTCTCCGCCGCACAGGCACCAGTCATAGAGAAGGGCCCGCTCCCACAGGGCATAGGCCTTGATGATATCGTTGGCGCTGCAGTCTCCCCGGAGCTGTCCCAACTCCTGCCCCCGCTTGATGATCCTCTTCAGGAGCTTGAAATAGATACGGTCCCTGTCCAGAAGGGATTTCTCCCCCTGTGCCAGGAGCTGGGTGGAAAGGAGCCTGGCCAGCAGGTCCCTGGAGATTCGGTTTTCGATCATGGTGAAAAGCTCATGGTTGAGCCGACACAGGGTGACGGCCGCGTCCTCCTCCGGGTCCAGCGTCTCCTCCAGCTCCGCGTACTTCTCGTCAAAGACATTGGCCAGAGTGCTCAGGAGGGCATCCTTGCCGCTGAAATAATGATAGAAGGAACCGCGGGAGGTCTGGGATTCAAACAGGATGTCCTCTATGGTGGTCTCCTCGTATCCGTTCTCATAGAAGAGCTTCCAGGCGGCTGTTATGATCCTTCCCCGGGTATTGCGGTTGTTCTTTCTGGGCATTATAGAGTCCTTTCCGGCCACAGGTCCTCACAGCCGGCCGCACAGCGGCTTGCCTTTTCTGTGAAAGCATTGTAGAGTGGATAGTATCGAAAAAAAGAGACCTTCGAAGTCTCCCGCGGAGACTTTGGAGGACAGCGGAGGACGGCAGGTCATGTGGATCGCAGATAACTGGAAAGATTATGAGGTACTGGACGCTTCCGGCGGTGAGAAGCTGGAACGCTGGGGCAGCTATGTGCTGATCCGGCCGGATCCACAGGTGATCTGGAATACGGACCGGGGCCGCGAATGGAAACACCCCAACGCCCATTACCACAGATCCAGCCGGGGCGGCGGAGAATGGGAATTCATCGACCTGCCCCCGGAGTGGAGCATCGGCTACAGGGACCTGACCTTCCGGCTCAAGCCCTTCAGCTTCAAGCACACGGGGCTCTTCCCGGAGCAGGCGGTCAACTGGGACTGG